>JAZKJB010000349.1:0-10435 GCA_040384505.1 Bdellovibrionota bacterium
GTCAGCATCAAACCGAGATCCATGTCGATGCCGTGAAGGTGTGCGACGAAGAAAACGGCGAGAGCTTCGTAAAGGATGATCCCGTCGTTGTTGATGTTCGTCGCGACGCCGGCCCCGAGCGACGACGAGCGCCGTGAAATCCCGAGGCGGTCGAGGGCCCTCATCGTGAGCGGAAGGGTCGCCAAACTCGAATTCACCCCGAGTGCGTACAAGACCGGCTCCTTCGCTTCGCGCGCGAAGATCTTCGGCTTGATCTTCGCGACGATGAAGACCCAGAACCCATAGACGAGAGTGGCCTGGAGCAAGAAGCCGAGCCAAACGGTCGCCACGTACTTCGTCAGTGAAGCGAAGACGTCGAGTCCGTATTCGCTGACGGAGCCCGCGATGACGGCGAAGACGGCGAATGGAATGATATGAATCAACCAAGTCAAAATGGTGGCGACAATGGCTCGAAGGCGATCGATGCCCTCTACGACTTTCGAAACTTTCGAATCACCCTGTTCAATGTAGACCCGCCGGATGGCGAGACCGACGACGAGCGCCAAGAGCGCAATGAGCAGAATTTCATTGGCGATGAACGGCTCGAAGAGACTCTTGGGCATCAACGTCTTGATCCAAGAACCGAAACTCAAGGTCGGAAGCGACGTCGGCTGAGCGGTGAAGTTGGATGGAAGCGCCGAGCGATCGATGTCGAAGAGAAACGTCTTCGCGAGCGTGATTCCGATCGCGATCGCGATGAACATGTTCACGACCGCGATCGAGAGGAGCTTCAGCCCGTGACGCCAACGAATTCGGACTTCGATCACCGAATGGACGATGGTGAGGAAGAGAAATGGCCCCGCGACGATCTTCACCCAATGGATGATCATCTTGCCGATCTCGGAGAGGGGTTTGAGCGACCCTGAGTCGAAAGCGAAGCCCGCGAGAATTCCGAGGGCGACCGCGATGGCGATCTGGAAAGGGACGGATTTTAGAAGTTTCATGCCGCTCAGTCTAGGCGGAGGGCGAAGCCGGCGTCATCAGTCAAGATCAGCGAATCGCGTGAGCGTAGACTTCGGCAGTGGCGATCCGAAAGAGGAAGCCGTGAAAGCGGAACCCCGTCGGCTCGATTCCGATCTCGTCGTGGCGACCGTCGTCGAGCCAAACCTTCAATGTCGAACCCTGGACGCAAGCGAGTTTGATGTTCTCGTCCTCGTTGATCCGCTGCCCGAGCATCGACCTGCCCTTCGCTTCGATGACGAAGCGGCTTCCCGCTTGGAAGACACGAAATCCACCTCTCATCGAAAACGACTTGTGGACGGCGTAAAGCGAGCCACCGCGAAGAGAGGCAGGTAATCGGTCGCGAACGGCTTCGAACTCCCGCACGTCGCGAAAGCAAACTTTGTCGGGGGCGGAATGGGCGAGCGAAGATCCGAGAGCGATCGAAGCGAGAACGACGAATCGTCGAAGTAACATAATCCCTCCAGCAGAGACCTCTCGTCCTCTGACGACGATCGGGCTCACAGGTCTCATCGCGCGCCGGAGGACGGGTGTCGATGGGTGAAAAACGCGATCGATCGCGAGAACGGATAAATGAGTCTTGATGAGAGAGCGGGAAGTAGTTTCAGGGTCGGGCTAGCGCCAGAACTGCTGTTTCATGCAGAAAACGGAGCCCCCAGATTTGATGAATTCCCCGGTTTCCACCTCGTGGACGACGAAGCCATGGTCCCGGAGGGCTTTCGTGAGGTCCGTGTTGCCGGCTTGGAGAACGACGTTTTTTCCATCGGGACAAAACGCGTTTCCGGCGAAGCCGTCGACGGCTTCATCGATGGAGATCCGAAGGAGGTTCTCGAAGGAGGTCTCGAGAGTTTCGAGCGCGGCCGGCGAAAAAGCCTCGGGAACGTAAGCCGCGCTCTTCGCATTCAGTATCACGAGGCAGGTATCGAGATGATAGAAGCGAGGATCCGTGAGATGGAGGAGATGAATTTTGGCGCCGGTGATTCGTTCGAGCTCGGAGTAGATGGCTTTCTCGGTCCTGAAGCCATGGCCCCCGAAAATTTCACCGGTCTCGAAGTTCCAGATCGCGTCACCACAGCCTTCGAAAGCTCCCCCTGAGAGACCATGGATCCTCAAGCCTTGCGCCTGCGCCCAATCGCGATAGATTTCGATTTCTCCTTCGCGGAATTTCGAATGCATTCGCGCCATCACGACGCAGGCCCGGCCTTCGCGATCGAGGAACGGAAAAGTCGGGTTCGCAGCGAAGACGATATCGGGAAACTGTTCACGACCCTCGACGACGGAAACTTGGAAGCCGAGTTTCAAGTAGAGATCGTGGAGGGCCTGCCACTGCTCTCGTGCCTTCGTGCCGTCGACGACCTTCAGTTTTCCTTGCTCGTCGAGCATGTGGGGATTTATCGCGTAGGCGATTCGAAATCCCGTCGGCGTCGTCATGAGGATGTGCTTCGGATGTCTCGTCATTTTCAAGGACCTCTGCGCGTTCCTCGATTGTAGATTCAGAAATGCAAAAAATCCGGGTGGATTTCTCCACCCGGATCAAGGTCTCGTCATTCAGCCGATCTCGTGATCAATGCGCCGTCAATGTGCCGACGATGTCTCGATTCGCGGCCGTTTCGATCAAATTCTGCAGCTTGAGCGCGAGAGCCGCATCTTCCGTGCGCTTCTCCGTTCGAACCTGATTCAAGTAGACCTGTTGCGCTCGGCGCAGGATCGGCTCGGCGAAGCGACCGAGCGAATCGAGATCGAAGCTCGGAGCCGCGATCTCGCGGAGAATTCTCTCTTCCTCCGTATCTAGAAGGATCTCGATACGGCCTACGAAAACTCGCTCGAGTTTTTCAGGTGCGGGCGTCATCGTGAGGGGCAAGACCTCGTCGACCTCCGTGCGTGGGAGGATGTAGAGCAAGCGAAGTCCCGGCACTTTCAGATAGCCGTGCTCCCAGGTTTTCACCATCGCCGCGGCCTCGTCGGCGAAAAGACCGCTCGTCACGAGCGCCTCCGTAAGGGCCTTCGTCGCGCTCGTTCCCGCGAGAACTTTCACATCAGGTTGCGGCGGCCAGGGCTGAACGGGATCATGGTTCATTAGTCGAGCGACGAGACTTTTGCTCACGACTTGAGAACCCTTTTTGCTCAGGTTCGCGAGATTGATCATGCGGCCGTCGCCTTTGTCATCGACGTGAACGAGGAACGCCGCTTGCGGAATGGCGCTCGCTGCAGCCGAAAACGAAAGCCGTCCCCCGACCGACGTCATCGCGAAGCGGGGCTGGAAGCGACCGACGCCGCGGTAGAAGATGAACTTCTCGACGTCCGCGCCCGAGCGGACCGTGCGGCTCGCGACGTTTCTCGCATGCGAATAGATATTGTCGGCGTCAGCGTAAGGTGGCGCAGCGCTCGTCGTGAGAACGTCGACCGAGAACTTCGTCTCGCCGTTAGCGAACGCGGTCATCGTGTGCGGTGAAGGAGAGGAGGCGACCGGCGCCGGAAAAGTTTCCGTGATCACGCCTTGCGGGAATTTCACCGTGACGTCGACGCGTTGGGGCCGATCCGTATAGAAGTAGATGACCGGCGTTTCCATTTTCTGGGTCACCGGTGACGTCGAGAGAAGCGTTCGTGAGAAGCAGCTCCCTTTGTTTCGGCGGCAGTCGTTCGGGGGAGTCGGGCGTGGAGTCGGCTTCGAGTTCGGGCTCCAGGAAAACGTCGGCCTCGTCTCGCCGAAACCGTAGACGAAGGAGGGTAGCTTCTCGTCTTCGTGGAGCATTCCGTCTTGCGTGATTCCGTCGGAGCCGACGAGGGACGTGAACGTTCCCCATTCATGGGCCTCGAGTTTCGCGTGTGCGGTCGAGGTGAAGGCGAGCGCGATCGCCAATAAAGTGTGAGTGAAGGTCATCAGAAGTCCCCCTTTCCAAATGGGTCTCCGGTCGCAATCGGAATTGGCTGCGATGGGCTGATGACCGGAAGTTAGTCGGCGGCTTTCAACAAAAAAATTGAATAAAACCTCCGATCTGTTAACTGACGGTTCATGAACTTCAGAAGACTCGAATACTTTTCCGTCCTCGCTCAGACCGGCAACCTCCGCAAGGCGAGTGAGATGTTGAACCTGAGCGCTCCCGCGCTTTCGAAGGCGATGAAAACTCTGGAAGAAGAGCTGGAGGTCTCGCTCTGGGTTCGCGACGGCCGCAAGATCATTCTCACGGACGCCGGCAAGGCATTGCTGAAACGGACGCCGCACTTTCTCGACGAGATGCGATCTCTCAAGGACGATCTCGTCTCCGAGAAGAAAGGCCCGCGTCCGATCCGCATCGGGACCTTCGAGGTCTTTTCGACCTACTTCCTCGGTTTCATGGACCGTTTGAAATGGAACGATCATTCGCTCGAACTGCACGAGCTCTTGCCTGGTGAAGTGGAGAAATACGTCGGACTCGGGGAAATCGACATCGGGATCACGTACATGCCGGTTCCAGATCCCGACCTCGACTTCCTGAAGGTCACGTCGATCGAAATGGGTGTCTTCACGAGGCGAGGCGCGTTCAAAGGCGTGCCGCAGATGCAGCTTCCGTTCGTGATTCCCGCGACGCCCCTTCAAAGCACGCCGACCAAGGTTCGAGGCCTCGACGGCTGGCCCGAAGACGCCTATCGGCGAAAGGTGATGCACAAAGTGACGTTGCTCGAGTCGGCACTCGAGCTTTGCCGTCAGGGCCGGGTGGCCGGTTACTTTCCCGTTTTCGTCGTGGACGAGCACAACAAGCGAGTGAGCGACGAATTCGCCCTCGAGCGCCGAAAGAGTCCTTATGCGGGGCGGGTTTGCCGATCCGATGTGTATATCGTGAAGCGGAAGTCCGACGAGGAAACCGACACCGTGAAGCAGATCGCGAAGGCGATTCGACTGATCTGCCGCTGACGGTCCGTTTAGCCGCAGGCCATCATGGACTCATCAAAATGCATTTAGGATGCTCGTTTTTGCGGCAAAATGGGGTCCCTGCTTGTGACTTGCCAAAGCCGACGCTACTTTGGATACTCTTTGCCAAGGGTGGAAAATGAATAAGAAAACTCCGGCGAAAGCCGCTTCGAAACCTTCTGCTTCAAAGACTTCGAAATCGTCGAAATCATCGAAGACGCTTTACAGGCAAACCGAAGGATTCATTTCGCGAGTGAACCAAGACGGCACCGTCATCTTGATGCATCTCTCGGACGTCAGTTCGTTTTTCAAACTGAGTAAGCTCACGGCGATCATCTGGCCCGAACTTCGGCAGATTCGTACGGCCGACGCCCTCGTCGCCCATTTTTCGAAATTGATGCCGAAGCACGCGGGTCAGCTCGCGAAAGACGTTCCTGCGGTTCTCCAGAGCTGGCTCGATTCGAAGCTGGTCGAAGTCGTCGATGGAAAAGAATCCACCGACTTCGATACGAAGACGGTCTCGATGGACAAATACGATCTCGGCACCGTGCAGAGCTTCGATCTCGACAAGATCGAAACCGAAGTCTTGAACGAGAGCATCTATCTCGACGTCTTCGCCGGCTCCGACATGCGATTGAAAGAAGACGTCACGCCCGTCGAAGGCGCGCTCGCGAAAATCAGCGCGCTCGAAGGCGTTCACTACAAATGGAACGCGACGGCTCGTAAAGCGGCAGCCAAGCGCGGAGTGAAGACGTCCGCGAAGCGCCGCACGGGTCTCATCGCTCAACAAGTTCTCGAGCAGATGCCCGAGCTCGTTCGTGCCGACGAGAAGTCGGGTCATCTCGCGGTGAACTACGCGAAGCTCAATGCGTATCTCGTCGAGGCTTTGAAAGAGCTCGGTCGCAAGGTCGAAACTCTCGAAGCTCGCATCGAAAAGATCTCGAGAAAGTCGTGAAACTCGAAGCCTCGTACTCTTCGGCTCGCGACGTCGCGGCGGAGTTCGAGACTCGGGGGCTTCCTGGCAATTTCTGCCACGTCCCGTTCGCTGCGCTCATCCTCGAGCCAGACGGGCGAGTCGGCTCCTGCCGAATGAAGGGAACCGACTTCACCGTCGGCAACCTCAACGAAAACACTCTCGAAGAAATCTGGAATGGCCCGATCCTTCGTCAATGGCGAAGGGAATTCCTCACCGGCGACGTGAAGATGTGCAAGTCGGAAGTCCGTTACAAGGGCTGCAACACTTGCCCCGAATACAATTCTCTTTTGCCATCGATCGACCCGGTCGAGATCCAGTCCAAACAGCCCGCGAGGATCGCGCTCAATCTGAACGGCAAGTGCAATCTCGAATGCCGGATGTGTCACATCTGGCGAGAGCCGAACGGACTCTACGACGAAAGAGGATGGTGGGATCAAGTCGCGGAGTGGGTGAAGTCGGTGAAGGAAATCGAGCTTCTTTCGGGCGAGCCGTTCATCCAAAAAGATACGTATCGGCTGATCGACGGCATCTCGCAGTCGAATCCCGATTGCGAATGGACGATCACGACGAACGCGAACTGGAAGTTCAACGACCACATTCGCGCGACGCTCGACAAGATCAAGTTCAAGCATCTCACCGTCAGTATCGACAGCCTCGATTTCGAGACCTACCCGAAGCTCCGTAAGAACGGAAACCTCGCGTTGCTTCTCGAAACCGTCGATCGACTCATCGAGTACGACCAGACGCGAATCGAGCGCGGCTTGGGGAGCCTCAACATCCACGTCTGCTTTTTGGTTCAGAAAGACAACTGGTCGGAGCTCGCTCGGTTCCACGAGTACGCGAAGGAAAAAGGAGTTCGCCACTTCCTCATTTTCCTCTTCGAGCCCATCGAGCATTCGCTGCTTTCGCTTTCGCAAAACGAACGCGAAGAGATTTTACGCTTTTGCACGCGAACCTTGAGTCGAGAGCATCTGAATTTGAGCCGCAAAGTATTTTTACCGCTCCTTGATTCACTTCCGGCGATCGCGAAGGCGGAACACCTATTGGAGTTTCAGCGCCGCCTCGCCGTGAGCGAGCCCGTCGAAGCTCGAGCCTGACTTCAGTTACATTTTTCCTGATCGTGGCCGCAGACGATGACGCCGTCTTTGATCACCAAAACCGGCGCCATGAGCGCTTTCGGATTTTTAATCGGGTCTTCCGCGTAAGCGACGAGGTCGGCTCGTGCTCCGGGGGTGATGACGCCCAAGTCGTTTCGCCCGAGCACGTGTGCGCCGCTCGAAGTCGCGGCTCGCAAGGCCTGAATCGGAGTGAGGCCTTCTTCGATGAGCGCGAGGAGCGAATCGACGGTCTGCCGGCCGCGATCGTCGAGTGGTGATTCGAGCTCGAGATAGGCATCGGAGCCGAACGCGATCTCGACTCCGAGGTTTCGGGCCGCGAGGAGTCTCTTCGATTGGTTTTTGCGATAATTCGAGCAGGGGTGGAAGTCGGGTCGCGGATCGCGCTTCGAAATCTGCTGGCAAGTTTCGATGCCATAGTCTGTCGGCACGAGGATGATCTTCTTCTTCTTCATGATGGCGAGAGTCTCCTTGGAGAGCTCGTAGCCGTGCTCGATCGAATCTGCGCCGGCTTCGGCGGCCAGGCGAGCTGACGAGTCGAACGACGCATGGGCCGTGACGCGAAAACTTTGGCGGCGAGCGGCCGCGATCACGGCTTTCAAGAGCTCTGGTGTGATCAATTCCTTTTGCGGATCGTTGTCCGCGTACACCTTGACCAGGTCGACCCCGAGGGTCGCGTTCTCGGCGACGAAGCGCGCGGCATCTTCGGGCTTTCGGAGAATTCGGTACTCTTTCTCGACGAGAGCCTTCGGAGCTTTCGGAGAAAACTGCCCCGTGCCGAAAGCGAGTCCCGGTCCCGAGACGAAGAGGCGGGGGAATGATCCCTTCTCCTGTTTCAATACGACGTCATTGAAGCGACCGGAATTTCCGAGATCTCGAATCGTCGTGAAGCCCGATCTCAAGAGCGAGCGAAGATGAAGGCGGGCTTCGGCGAGCCGTTCTTCGTTCGTCCGCTTGGCGTCGCGCTCGAGCTCTTTTTCGAAATCGGTTCCGTAACTTTTGTCCGTCAACATCACGTGCGTATGCGAATCGATGAGACCCGGGATCACGGACTTCGATCTGAGATCGAGTGTCGTACAAGTGGCTTCGTTTGGTGAGCTCGTGGCCAAAACACCGTTTTCGACGATGAACTTCGCCCCGCCTCGCAATTCGCGGATGCCGTCGAAGTAATGATCGAGAACGATCGTCAGGCACGGCCGAAGGACGACGGCGCCAGCGATCGGATCATTCTCCGGCGTGGGCCGAGACGCTTGCGGAACTGGCGGTTTCGACGCGCAAGAGAGAGTTAGGAAGACCGAGACCGTGAGGGCAGCTGAACGTGAAAACATCCCTCGAAGGCTAGCGCTTCGCATTCGACTTTCCCAGCGACTTTGTCTAACACTAGCGGAATGGGAAGACGGGTCCTGATCATCAAGACTGGCCACACGGAAACGTTCGGCCAGGAAGACGCTAGCGGTGCGCCGAGTCTCGGCGACGTCTTGCGAACGACCGTCATTCTTCCGCTTTTTCAGTACGACGACGTGACGTGGTTCACGTCTCCGGAAGCGGCAGGTTTGCTGCTTCGTTCGACGGGGATCGCATCGCTCCTGACGGACCCCGCAAAACTGAAGGGTCCCTTCGACGTCGTCGTGAATCTGGAAGCCGAAGCGCGTTTCGTCGAGCTGGCGTCGTCCGTCGGTGCCCAGGAGATTTTCGGGTTTACCTCCATGAGTTCGACGCTCGCGGCGCTTCCGGGTGAAACGTGGCAGCGAGGGCTTTACCGGCTCTTGGGTCACGACTGGCGGGGAGAGGGATACTCGTTTCGTTTGCCTTCGACGGAAGTCACGGCGGACGTGGGACTCAACTGGGCCGTGGGTTCGAAGTGGCCGACGAAAGCCTGGGGTGAGAGCTCGTGGAGTGAGTTGGGCGAAAAGCTCTCATCGGAACATTCGGTTTCCTGGCAAAAGGGCTTCGATTCGATCGACGAATACATCGACTGGATCGCGAGTTGCCGGACCGTCATCACTCAAGATTCCTTGGGGCTCCACCTCGCGCTCGCGATGGGGAAGAAGGTCGTCGCGATCTTCGGACCTACTCCTTCGGGAGCTGTGGAAATGTATGATCGAGGAAGATCGATCTCTCCCGATGGCGTTCGGTTCTCCTGCGCTCCGTGCTGGAGGGCGTCATGCCCAAAAGACGTGACCTGTATGCAGGCTTTGTCCGTAAATGAGGTCTTCCAAGCTTTCTCGGAGATCACGGCGTGCTGAAGCAGAAAACTCCCAAAGAAGTCCTCGAGTTCTACGAGAAGAAGGGACTGCCGAAAGATTTCTGTCCCGTTCCGTTCTCGACGTTGATCTTCGAGGCGAATGGCAACGTCTGCATGTGCCGCCGAAAAGGAGCCGAGTTCGCCGTCGGCAACATTCGTGAGAACACCTACGAGGAAATCTGGAATGGTGAGATGCTGCAAGGCATTCGCCGCGAGTTCCTGACCGGCAACGTGAAGACGTGCGCGACCGAAGTTCGCCGGGATAAATGCAACCTCGCGGCCGACGGCGCGGACCTCTTGGACTCGATCGATTTCACGGTCGTTCAAACGAAGCCGCCGATCAAGATCACTCCGAACTTCAATGGTCGTTGCAACATCGAATGCAAGATGTGCCACATCTGGCAGATGCCGAACGGTCTCTATGACGAAGTCGGTTTCTGGGCCCAGCTCGAGCGAGAGATCCTTCCTCATCTCGTCGAGATCGACACGTTCTCCGGTGAGCCGTTCATCCAGAAAGACACTTATCGTCTGATCGATCTCGCTTCGCGCGCGAACCCCGAGATCGTCTGGAGCTTCACTTCCAATTTGAACTGGAAGTTCAACGATCACGTTCGCTCGCATCTCGATCGCGTGAAGATCAAGACTTTCAACATGAGCATCGATAGCTTCGATCCGAAGACCTACGCGGAGATTCGCCGCAAGGGCGATCTCGCCCGAGTGCTCGAAACGTTCGATGCGTTGCTCGCTTACGAGAAGGAACGTTTGGCGTCGGGGAAGACGGGGCTCGGTCTCGTGATCCATTCGGTGATCCAACTCGACAACTGGCGTGAAGTTCCCGAGATCCTGGCGTATCGCCGCGCGAAGGGCGTGAAGGTTCATCTGAAGTACCTGCTGGAGCCGGCCGAGCTCTCGCTCGACCGCATGTCATCACATCAAAAGAGCGAAGCCCTCGAGTATCTGTTGGATCGAATTCCCGGAGAAGATCTGAAGATGGCGGCGAAAATCATTCGCCCTCTGCTCGAAAGCGTCGAGCCCATCGAGCGCGCGAACGCGGTCTTGAAGTACCGCGATCGGGTGGTCCTATGAACGACCAGTCACAGCTCGCGGAGAGGCCTGTCCCCGGCGACGAGAACCGAATGACTCTCGGTCTCTCGCTGATGGGCGTCGAGATCGAGATCAACCACGACTGCAATCGCGCCTGCACTTATTGC
>JAZKJB010000350.1:0-1550 GCA_040384505.1 Bdellovibrionota bacterium
AAACGCCAAGTCGTCAACGAGCCTTCCAGCCCGCTTGAAAACGATCATCGAATACGTCGACATGTCGTCGGTCGAAGTCGACTCGCGTGACGTGGCCGCGAAGCAAGGCTGTCGCACCGGTCCGGCCGTCATCGGCGCTCGCGCTCTACTCGGGACCGACGAGGGAATGCCCACACCGAAGATTCTGTACTATTTGATTCTCGCCATCGCCCGGCTGAGCGACGTCATCGCGATCGTTCGACCGAAACGTTCCGGCTCACCGGTCTATCTCTTCGGCGGAGATCCGATCCAAGGCCCGAAGCTCGGCTGCATCCAATCGGGATACTCCGAAGTTTTCCGATTCTCCGCCATCGAACGCTTCTTCTTTCCAGACTTCGCGGATCCACTCGTCGCGAAGCTGAAAAGCTGGGCGAAGAAGAACATCACCTCGCGACGACCACTCACTCCTCAAATCGTTCCGATCCAACTCGTCCAACTCGGCGACTCCGCCTGGGTCATCGTGCCAGCCGAATTCACGACGATGTCGGGAGTTCGCCTGAAGCGATCGGTGCTTCGCGACTTCGAAGGCCAACCGAACGCCCCGAAGCGCGCGATGCTCGTCGGTTACGCGAATAGCTACTCCGGCTACGTCACGACACCGGAAGAATACCAGTGCCAGTTGTACGAGGGAGCGTCGACTCACTTCGGCCAGTGGACGCAGCCTGCGTATCAGACACTGTTCAGAAAATTGGTCCGTACTCTCTGCGCAGAGAATAGATCGACGCGCGCTCCGGTCCTCACGCCACACCGACCGACGGCAGAAGAGCTCGAGCTGATGCGCGCCGCGGAGCTTTGATCAAGCATATTTCAATTCGATCTCACGCACCCGTGAGCGCTGACGCCACCGAAACCGATTGTGCTGAGCACACATGAGCTGAAGGTTGCCAGCTGCGCTCGAACCACCGCGCGAAAATTCCAAAATGTGATCACGCTGTGGTTGGTGCTTGGCCCCGCATCGTCGGCTTGTCTCCGGATCGACGAATTCGCAGCCTTCGTCAGCGTTTTTCATCCACACGGCATGATCATCTTTCGCTGCAATCGTGCGGCTACGTTCGGCAAACGTAGCGACCAGCTGAATTTCGCCGGTCTCTGGCTCGATGAACTCGGAGAATTCTATTCTCTGCGCAGAGAGTGATTGTTCGTTGTGTTCTGCGTTGGAATTCGCCATCAGTTCCATTCCTGAACGGGTCAATGCAGATTGTACGACATCGATTTCAGCACCGACGTCGGTCCGACGTTTCTCGGAGCGCTTTCTTACCTTAGTCTTCCGAACTTCTGCTCGTTGAGCCTTCCGCAATGGATCGATCGCGTCGAGAGTGCATTCCGCCATGTAATCGAGAACTTCTTCGCGGCTCATGAAGGGGTTGACGTGGGAAAGCAGGTTCTTGATCCGCTGGATTTTTTCTTCGGTCGACGTCGATAGGGTGTGCGTCACTTGAACGCGATCGTTAGCGACATATTTTTTGGATTCCCGAAAATCTAGAACAGGATTTCGCCGGGCAAGTTCGATT
>JAZKJB010000351.1:0-12732 GCA_040384505.1 Bdellovibrionota bacterium
AACGGATAAGGTCCGTTCAAGTCCACGAGCGAAGCGAAGTGGGTCACGAACTTTTAAGTAAAGTAGAAGCGGACGATGTGGAAAAAGATCGGGGCGGCGAAGCAGAGCGAGTCCACTCGGTCGAGAATTCCGCCGTGGCCTTTGATGATCTGCCCGTAATCCTTCACGCCCGCATCACGCTTCACGGCTGACATCGTGAGCCCGCCGGCGAAACCCATCAGCGTGATCACGAGAGACATTCCAAAAGATTGAAGTGGAGTGAAGGGCGTTGCCCACCAGAGTCCTGCGCCGATGGCACTCGCGGAAAGTACTCCGCCTAAGAACCCCGCCCAAGTTTTGTTCGGTGAGACGTTCGGTGCGATCTTGTGGCGACCGAAGAGTTTTCCGAACGTGTACTGGAGGACGTCGCTGATCTGCGTGACGATCACGAGATACAAGACGAGCTTCTCGTTGCCGGAGTAAGCGGGGATCTCGAGCATCAAAAGCCCGGGCACATGACTCAAGCAATAAACACCTGCGAGAAGAGCCCATTGGAGCTTCGCCGTGCGAGCGAGGAAATTTCCCGTCTCGCCCGTGAACGTCGCGAGAGTCGGAATGAGCAAGAACACGTAAACCGGAATGAAGATACTGAACATCCCGTACCAATGCGCAGCCACCATCGCGTAGTGAAGCGGCAAGATCACGACGAGCGCGATCACCCAACTCCAGCGGTCGATCGCGATCGGTTCGATGAGCATTTTGAATTCTCTCAATGCGACGAACGAGAGGACGGCAAAAAGCGCGACCGACCCGTATTCGCCGCCGGCGACGGTGAGGGCGAAGATTCCGCACATCACCCACCAGGCTTTTATCCGATCATTCAGGTTTTTAAGCGTCGCGAGCTTCGCTTCCGATTTGTTTTTCTTCGTGAGAACGAAAGCGATGAGTGACGAGAAGATGAGAACACCGAGGACTCCTGAGAGAAGCCAAAGCGTTTCGCGATCGAAGCTCATCATACGCTTTCACCTTTCAAGTCGGCGACCATCGCGGACAAACGGCGCCAACACGTGAAGAGTGCGCCGACCGCGACTACGAGAAGGGCCGCATCCATCAAATTGTGTCCGTCGTATTCGAGCGAGGGGAAAATCGCGACGAGCGCGCACGCCGCCGTCACGGTCGCCATGCGATGTTGTTTCGCCATGGGCCCGAGGTAGCGTTGCTTCGCGCCTACGGCGCCAGCGAGCGTGCGGAAATACGCGGTCAAAATCGCGAGTGCCGTGCAAAGCCACCCGAAGTCGATTCTGTGGGGGCCGATCGCGACGAACGCGGCACCCATCAAGATGAACGCGTCCGCGATGCGATCGGGAGCGTCGTTGAAAATATCTCCGAGGACGGTTTTCTTTCCGTGCTCGACGGCGACCATGCCATCCATCAGATTGCAGACGAGTCGCAGCTGGATGAAAAACGCTCCGAGCAGAATGAAGGGTCGCCAAGATTCGCCGACGATCCGCTGGTGATCGGCGTAGATGAAGCAGTTCAGCGCGAGTCCCGCGCAGGCGATACTGAAAATCGAGATCGCGTTCGGCGTGACACCCGCATGGGCGAGTTTTCGTGCGAGCGATCTAGCCCAGGTCGTGTTGCGGCTCGTGAGCTCGCGACGTTCGAGTCCCATTGGCGCCTCCTCTAGAGATGTCTCTCCATGATGGAGGGCGATCCTGCCCGTGTCGACTCTTGGACAGAATCGGGGAAGTTTAGTTCTCGCTTACGAAAGTTCCGCGATTCGTCGAATTTTTGATCGATTCGATTCGCGGAAAGCCAAAGCGTCTCAGGGAGTTACGTGACGCCGCGAACTGAGCCACGACTTTGGTCCAAACTCGCGATGTCCCTCGGGATTCTTCCTGTCCGAACGTCAATTGGACCATCGGCCTGACCGATAGGTCTAACGTCACGTTCGTTCGTTACTCAGGGGAGTCCGAGATGCCGAAGACTACGATTTTCATCGCGAGCCGTACCGAGCAAGAGAATTACATTCTCCAGAAAAAGCTCGAGCCGCTCGAGTATGAGTTCCGCGGGCTCGGTTTCGCTGGCGTGCATCCCGTCGGTCTTCCGGCATCGGTCGATCAAATGACCGCTGCGGTCGTCTTCAATTTCAACGAGTGGACGAACAAAGAAGCCGTCCACCTCGATGAGCTCAAAAAGATCGGTTACCGCGGTCCCGTGCTCGTCATCGCGAAAGGCGACGTCACGAAAGCCGTTCGTGCGGCGAAAGCGACCTCAGGTCTCGTTTTCCTCGAGAAGCCGTTCGAGATGAAAGACATCCTCGGCATGATCCGAAAAATGCTTCTCGCTCGCGCCGTCTCTCAGCGCGTGCATCGTCGATTTGCGACCTCACAAGATGCCGAAGTGAGTTTCCTCACCACCGGCGGTTCGATGAGCTCGCGTGTGCGTAACCTTTCGAAGGGTGGCGCCTACCTCGAGTTTCTGCAGCCTGCTCCGATCAAAGTCGGTGAGCTGGTGAGCTTGAAACTGGAGCTCAAAGACGTGAATCGCACCTACAGCATGCACGCCAAAGTCGTCTGGACGAGCCGCACGAATACGCGCGGCGCTGGAGTCGGCGTGGAGTTTGTCGGTCGCGGCGGCTTGAAGTAAGCTCTCACGCGTATGTCACTCGTACGCGCTCGCCTCGACGGCGAGATCCTCATCGTCACCTTCGAAGATTCCTCTTCGCGTAATAGCTGGAGCCTCACGGCTTCGCGTGAGCTGCGCGAACTTCTGAAAACTCAAGACGGTCGTTTCCGCGCTCTAGTCTTCGAGAGCGTCGGTCGAGTCTTCTGCTCGGGCGGCAATCTCAGCGACTATGCCGCTTTGACGAAAGCCGAAGAGGGTCGTGCGATCAACGACGCGATCACGGCGGACCTCGCGGCGCTCTCGACTTTGAAAGTCCCGAGCATTTGCCTCGTCGGCGGCGACTGCTTCGGTGGCGGAGTCGAGCTCGTGAGCGCATTCGACTTCGTCATCTCGGCACCCCATGTTTTCTTCGGTTTGTGGCAGAAGAAAATCGGTCTCTCGTTCGGTTGGGGAGGCGGAGCACGTCTCGAGCGCCGCGTGGGGGCCACGCGGCTTCGGGAGTGGTCGATGTCGGCCCGCTCGTTGACGTCAGGCGAGGTCCGCGACGCAGGACTCGTCGATGAAATCGTCCTTCGCGACGATCTTCTGGTGCGTGGCCTCGAAGTCGCTCGGCGCCTGGCGAGCGGATCGCCCGAAGCCATCGCTTCACTCAAAGGTTTCGATTCATCGCGCGAACGCGACATCTTCCATTCGCTGTGGTGGAGCGACGAGCATCGCAAAGTGCTCCGAAGCCGCAAGCGCACCTAGATTTGCCTCGCAGGACATAGGCGATCTCGCGCCGATCACTGCTTCTTGTATTTCCAGAGGCTGTGGCCCTTCGTGCAGAAATTCGACGAGCGAATGGGGTCGAGGCTCGTGAGCGTGAGCAACCAAGAGTCGCCGTCCTTTTTGACTTCGTACTTTCGAACGGTATCTTCGACGTGCGGCTGGGTTCCATCTACGCTTTTCTTCCCGTGAGACATCATCTGCTCGAACCAGCGGTCGCCGATGAGCGACACATGGTACTGGTAGACGTCCTTTGCGATTTTGCCGTCGATGTTCGCCGATCGCTTTCCGATCACGTCACCTGATGCGGAAATCTCGAGCTCTTCCGAGCGCTGCGCGCCGGATTTTGCCGCAAGCTCCGTATTGTAGTTCTTCACGAAGGTTTGCAACGGCCCTTCCGTGCATTTCACTTCGATGGCTTTCCATCGACCTGTCAGAGCCGGCGAAGGAGGCGTGCCTTTCGCGAGCTCGCCGTAATAACCGCAAGCCACACACCGCTCGAGAACGCGTCCACTCGGAATCTTCTCGGGCGTGAGTTTCGTGTACGTCTGATAGGCGACGACGGATTCTCGCCGTTTCTTCGGATCCTTCCAAAGTTCGTCGGCGAGCGCGAGTTGATCGGCGGGTTTCTTGGGATTTTCGGCGGCATGCGCCTGAAGAACGACGGCGAAGAGTAAGTCGATCAGCATTCAGAGCTCCTACTTCTTCAGTCCGCGTTCTTCTTTCGTACGTTCCATCGCGAGCGTGATGAGTTTGTCGATCAGATCCGAGTAGCCGACGCCGGTCGCGCCCATCATCTTCGGATACATCGAGATTTTCGTGAAGCCGGGGATCGTGTTGATCTCGTTCACGAGGAGCTGGCCGTCCTTCTTCAAGAAGAAGTCGATCCGTGAGAGCCCTTCGCACTCGAGTGTGCGGAAGACTTTGAGCGCCATCGTCTTCACTTGCTCGACTTGCTGAGCGGAGAGTTCAGCCGGAATCGCGAGGCTCGCGCCATTGGCATCGAGATACTTCGCCTCGTAAGAATAGAATTCGTGTTGCGGCATCACTTCGCCTGGAACCGATGCGACGACGTCTTTATTTCCGAGGACCGCGCACTCGATCTCTCGACCCTGGATGAATTCTTCCACCATGACTTTCGTGTCGTACTGAAAGGCATCCTTCAGCGCGGCCGCGAACTTGTCCTGCGTCGCGATTTTGTGAACGCCGACGGACGAACCCATGTTCGCGGGTTTGAGGAAAAACGGAAGACCGAGCTCGCGTTCGAGAGCTTTGAAGTCGTGCGTTTTCGTTTCGTGTCTTTTCAACGCGACGAACTTCGGGATCGGGAGGCCAGCTTGGGCGAGCAGACGTTTGGTGACGTCTTTGTCCATGCCGACCGCACTTCCGAGCACGCCGGGACCGACGAACGGAAGTCCGAGCAGGCGAAGATAGCCCTGCATCGTGCCGTCTTCGCCGTAAGGTCCGTGCAAGATCGGGAAAACCGCATCGAGAGTTCCGAGGCGTTTTCCGCTCGCGAGCTCCAAGATTTCCGCGGTCTTGTTCGGGCCGGGGACGATGAACACTTCTTGGCCGATGGATTCGAGATCGATCGGTTTCGCGACGTCGGTCTTTCGAAGGATGTCGAGTGAAGGAACCGAACGCATCACGCCCTTCTTGTCGAGACCGATCAAGTGGACGTCGTATTTGTTGCGATCGAGAGCGTCGGCGATGTTCTTGCCGGATTCGAGGGAGACGGCATGCTCGGCACTTTCCCCACCGAACAAAACTGCGACGCGAATTTTCTGGGACACTCTGGAAACCTCCGGAATTTGTCCCTCTAGCTTAGGCCATCTCCACGAGTTCCGCCATCATTCGGCTGATGCCGGTGAAGACTTCGTGCGGCTTCGCCTCGTACATGTAGGCCGGCGTCGTGAGGACCTTGTGGTCGCGGTCGCTCACGTAATCGGTCACTGCACAGCGTGCGTGTCGAGCTCCGGTCTTTTCGATTTCGCGCGCGGTCTCGGCGTCCTCGCCGATAGTGACCGTGACACTGTAGCTTCCGAGAACTTTCGCGACCAAAGTCGGGGCGATGCAGATCGCGCCGATCGGTTTCGACGCGGCATGAAATTCCGTGATCACGCGGGAAACTTCCGGGTGAACTTTCGCTTTCGCGCCCGCACTTCCCCAGTTCGAAAGATTCACTGCTGCGCCAAATCCTCCGGGGAAGACGATGGCATCGAAGTCTTTTTCTTTCAGTGTGCCGAGGTCGGCCACGTGCCCACGTGCGATTCTCGCGGATTCGTGCAAGGCGCTTCGCGAGGGGAGGGACTCTTTGGTGAGATGATCGGTTGCAGCGAAGGACTCGCTGGGAGCGAAGCACGTCACTTCGGTGCGAAACTCGGAGAGTGCGATCAACGATGAAACCGCCTCGGTGATCTCGCTTCCGTCGAGAAAACCGCACCCCGAGAGAACGACCGCCACTTTTTTCACGAATCCTCCGTTAGCTAGGTAACGGAGGCGAGTTTGCCAAAGCGAGAGCCGAACTGGCGAGGAAATTTACGGTGCGTCGAAACGAAAGTCGAAGACCGTCGAGCACTGTTTCACGAGGACGTCTGACGTGTTGCCGACGGCGACGAGGCCGGTGAAGCAAGCCTGGAGCTGATTCGAGAGGTAGGGGACCGAATTGCTCATCACGACGTCGACGTGGATCTTCGTTGCTTTGCCGTTTTCCCATTCAACTTGGTCGAAGCCGATCTTGTGAATGGTCATCTGGCAGTTCGCGACTCCGCCACAGTTCGGCCGAGCTGCGACTTCGGCGGGAACACCGACGATCGCCGTCGACGTTTTCAGCCGGTGAAACGTGAGCGTGCTCGAAAGCGCCTTCACGGTGTTTTCGATGTACGCGACCGGAGAAGAGAAGGCCTTGATCGCCGTCGAGCCCGGCGACGGAATCGGATCTTCGCCGCAGGCGCCGTAAACTTTCGAGACGCAGACGGGGCCTTCACGGCTGACCTTGTCGAAGGTTCCATCGTTCTTGTACTCGACATCGGTGATGACCGCCGTGAAGTCGATGTGATCCGGCTTCTCGTCTCGCGCGGTGATCGTCACACCTTGCGCTGAGAGGAGATTGCGTCCGGGAATGCCGACGATCTCTTGCGAGTTCTCGATCGCACGGAACTCACCCAACTTGATGTTGAGCGGGTCCATCCCTTCGATCGGAGTCATGATCGCTTCGTTGATCGAGGCCACCGAGACCTGCGGTCCATAGTCGACCGGTGCGCCATCTTCGGCCGCGATACAGCCGGTGAGCGCCATGATCAAAAACGGCGTGAGCAAAGCGAGAATCAAATGAATCAATGCGAACAAGCGGTCCTGTTGGACCGAATCCGCCTCGATCGCGATGGCTTTCGCGCGAGGACGGATCACGATCGGCTGTCTTCTCATATCGAATCCCAACCCCAGATCCACATTTGGATCGGCAGAACTTGTTCCATGGTTGCTGCCGTTTCTTCTCCGAAGCCGGGATGGATGTCCCGGGCCTTCTGAGGACCGAAGATGAGTCTCACGAGGTCGCGTTCGCTGTCGGTCGAAAATACGTTTTGGCCTGCGCCGATATAGAATTTGTCGCCCTGTTGTTCGAGGACGAGATCCGAGACGCCGATCGCGCGGGCATGTCGCTTGATCTTCCCGAAGAGGTTCGCCGTGTTCAGGATCTTGATCATCCCGAGAAAGCCTTCGTTCAAGCGGAGTCCGCGTTCGTTGAAGGCGCGGATGAGATTTTGCGAATGGCTCGGAATGATGATCGTGATCGAGCGGTTCTGTGCTTTGCGAATGTGCGCGAAAAGCGAGAGGAGGGCGGGGACATTGCCGCCCCATTCGTGCACGTAGCCGTCGAGATCGGCCCCTTTGCCCTCGATCGCGTAGGCTTTCAGCTGTCCGGTCGAGTCCCACGCCGTATAGACGCGGGAGTTCGGGATCTGCAGATACTCACGCGTTTCCGAAACCGTGCGAAGCGACGTGACCGTGTGCTGAGAGTAGAGGCGGTGAATCGCTTCCGGAGCGACTTTGTTCGAATCCATGAACTTCAAGTTCGGCTCGCCACCCACGATGTCGCGATCGAGGAGAACGCTGTTCTCGGAGCCCGCGAGCTCGAAGTCGAGCTTGCGATAGAAATCGTAGAGATTCGTCCAGAGGATCGCGAAGTCGCAGCCATGGGCTTTCGAAGCCTGTAAACAGCTTTCGATGATCTGGGTCGAGAGTCCCTGGTTGCGATGTTGCGTCGACGTCACCACCGAGCCGAGGCCGGCGATCTTGAAGAGCCCGGCGGGCGTCTTCACGATCATCGGTCTCACGACGGCATGCGAGAGGACTTCGTCTTTGTCGGTGATGATCCGGATGTTGTTCCGGTTCGACTCGGCGAACGCGAGGGGATACTCGGACGTGATCGACCAGGTTCCTTTGGGGCGCAAATTCTGATCGAGGAACCGAACGACATGAGGCAATTCGGTCTCGAGAGGGGCGCGGGGTCCATCCATGTGACCACTCCTTGGCAGGCCAATCCTTGGCCATGATTCCCTTCAGCATAGCAGGTTCGAGGGTGCTTCCTCTAGCTGCCGCTCGAAGAGTCGGCCATAGGCCTAGACTCCATTTCCCAGGGGAGTCGTTTGACCTTCCCAGGACCATCAGCGAGAATCTCCGAATACGTCTTTGATCCCGCACCGATGGAGCACACCGTGCTAGTCGCCTTCGTAGAGAGCATCAAATACATCGGGCATCTTTTGCCGGTCGCGTTCCTGCGCGTGTTCCTCGGCTATTACTATTTCAATCAAGCTTTGATCCAGCTCGGTTCCGACTACCTCACGCACGCGTATCTCGCCGAGGACATCCGGAACTTCCTCCCGCGTTCGACCGCGCCCGAGTGGTACAAGGGTTTTCTCGAGACGATCGTCATTCCGAATTGGCAGATCTTCGCTTCCGCGATCACGGCGATTCAACTCGTGATCGGAATCTCGTATATCCTTGGTTATCTCGTTCGCCCGGCGTCGGCCCTCGCGATCTTGCTCGGCCTGAACTTGATGCTCGCACTCGGTCAGGTTCAGAGCGAATTGCAGGTGACGTTCGTGCTCGTCGTGCATTTCACTCTCGGCTGGCTCGGTGCCGGTCGCTGCCTCGGTCTCGATTACTACTTCTACAAGCGCCGCCGCGGGATCTGGTGGTAAGCGAGGTCTCGTGGAACGGAAAAAGTTCCTGCGTGCGGCTTCGGGGCCTCTCGCTCTCCTGATTCTTCTGATCGCCGGTATCACTTGGCTCACGCGCGAGCGCGCCGAGCGCAAGCACGACGTCTTGCATGTCATGTCGTATTCCTCGTTCGTGAGTGCCTGGGGTCCCGCCCCGGAGCTCGCGAAACTCTGGAAAGCGCAAACCGGCCTCGACGTCGAATTCCAAGACGCGAGCGATGCGGGATTGATTCTCGAGAAAATGAAACTCTTCCCCGTCGATGCCGTGATCGGCCTCGATCAGCTCTCGCTCGACGACGCGAGAGAAAGGCAAGCGTGGCGTCAGTTGCCAGAGTCGATCGCGTCGGGTGCGAAACCGTTCAACGAGTTTTTGCCGATCGATTACGCCGCCGTCGGTTTCATCTTTCGCGAGGGTGAAATCGAGCCGCCGAAGTCGCTCAGTGATCTCGCGGATCCGCGTTTTCGGGGTGCCATCGCTCTTCAAGATCCGCGCTCGAGCTCGCCCGGAATGCTTTTCTTTTTCTGGGTTCTCGATCGTATGGGTGTGGAAGAAGGATTCAAGTTCCTCGAGAGCTTGAAGCCGAACGTCGCTGTCGTGGCATCGGGTTGGTCGGGATCTTACGGTGCGTTCACGAAGGGCCGCGCGAAGACGGCACTCTCGTTCGTGACCTCACCGGCCTATCACTGGAGCGAAGAAAAAGATCGTCGCTATCACGCGGCCGTTTTCGAAGAGGGTCATCCGATTCAGACCGAGTATGCCGCGATCCCTATCGATTGCCGTTCGTGTGAGACCGCCGAGAGGTTCTTGTCTTTCCTTCGCTCGCCCGAAGCCCAAGCGATCATCATGCAGAAGAACGTCATGTTCCCGATCGATCCCGACGTGAGAAAGGGAACGGTCTTCACCGAGTTGAACGAGCCGCAAACTTACGTGATGAAGTCGCTTCCGGAATTGCAGAAGCGCCGCGCGGAGCTTTTCGAGCGGTGGCGCGCGATGGGACTTTGATGCCGACTCTTCCGGATTCCTCCGAACTCTTGCCGGTTCTCTGGTTCACGTTCGGCCAGGCCTTCGTTTCAGCAGGTCTTGCGGTCGTGCTTGGTTTCCTCGGTGCTCTCGGACTTCAGTGGGTCGGCGTGCGGTTAGGTCCGCGGTCGTCGCGCACAGCGGAGGTGATGTCGCTGCTTCCGAACGTCGCTCCCGTTCTGGTTTTCATCCTCGCGATGTTTCGCTTCGCGCCTTCGTTGAAAGGTTTTGCGGGCGTCGTCGTCGCTCATGCCCTCTTGAACGTCGGTCTCGTCAGCGTCGCTCTCACTCGTGCGATTCAAGACAAGCTCTCGGGGATGGCGGATCTCGCGTGGATCGAAGGCGCGGGCCGCATTCGATTTTTGAGACGAGTCGCGATTCCGCTTTTGCGCGGAGAAATCCTCGCCCTTTTTCTGTTCGTCTTCGCGATTTGTTTCGCGAGCTTCGCGGTCCCGATGATGATCGGTGGAACTCGGGGTACGACGATCGAAACTCTGATTTGGCAAAAGATCAGACTCGGGGGAGATTGGTCGAGCGCGATCGGCCTCTCGATTTTACAGTTCGCGTTTTTGATGGCGCTCGCTTTTTTGCTCGGGCGCGAACCGGCGACACCAATCGCGGGCGCGCGTTCGGGCCAGAGAATACTTTCTTGGGCGGGCGGCGTTCCGTTTTTGCTCGCTCCTACCGTATTCATCCTCTTGACGCTTCTGGAAAATCCTTTCGCAGGACTTTCGCAACTCGGAGCGGGCTCGGCGCATTCGTTCAGTGAGCTCGTCGCGGATAAACTCGTGGCATCGTTCTTCGTTTCATTTCTGTCGGGTTCGCTCATCGTCGGACTCTTGATGACGATTGCTTACTTGGATCCGCGTGGTGTCACGCGCCGACTTTTGCTCGGTGCGGTGGCGCCGAGTGCGGTGATCACGGGCTTCGCGATCTTGTTTTTATGGCGTGAAACGGGAACGGCGACCTTGATCAAAATTTCGATCGGTCTCGCGCTCGTCGCGACACCGGCGTTCTATCGATTGAGGTGGGACGGCGTTCTGTCGTCGCTGCGTGGGCAACGCTCGATCGCAGAAACTTTGGGCGCATCGCGCTCGCTCATCTTCCGCAAGATCGTCTGGCCGCAAACGATCGGGGCTGCGTGCTTCGTCGCGGGTCTCGCTTCACTTTGGGCATGGGGCGATTTTGCCTTGTCACGAGTCGTGGCCGAGGGCGACGTGACTCTCGCGCTCATCGTGCAAAGTTTGATGGAGTCGTATCGCTTGGAACTTGCGCTGACGCTAGTTTGGATCTTGATTCTCGGAAGTGCGGTGACGTTCTTCATCTTCGAAGGAGCTGGGCGTGTCCTGGGTTCGAAATCTCAAACATGACTATGGTGACTTCAAGATCGACATCCCCGAATGGGAGATTCTCGATCAAGGAGTAACCGCGCTGTGGGGTCCGAGCGGCGCTGGCAAGACTTCCGTGTTTCGCTTGCTCCTCGGTCTCGATCGACCCGAGGTCGGCTTTTCGTGGAAGTTCGGCGACGTCGATCTCGCAGCCCTTGCCACTCCCGAGCGTCGCCTCGGTGTCGTCTTTCAAACTCTCGAGCTCTTTCCCCACATGACCGCGCGAGAAAATATTTGGTTCGCCGCCGAAGCTCGCGGCATCGAACGCACGCGCGCCGAAGCTCACTTGAATTCTCTCGTTGAAACTCTCGCTATCGGATCGTTTCTCGATCGTCGCGCAATCGTCTTGTCGGGAGGGGAGCGACAACGAGTCGCCCTCGCCCGCGCCCTGATCGGCGAACCTCGATTACTGTTTTTGGACGAGCCATTTTCGGCCCTCGATGCGAACCTTCGCCAAGAGGCCCGCGCCCTCGTGAAACGAGTCATCGAGCGCGAGAAAATCCCGACGGTCCTCATCACCCACGACCCCGAAGACCTCGGCGTTCTCGCCACCCGGGTCACCCAGCTCCAGGGCGGCCGCTTAGTCTCAGTTTGAGACAGCTAACCTGGCGTCTCCATTGCAATTTACTCAGGTAAGCCGGCGCGCAGAAGCAGAGAGCGATTAGATCGCATCTGCCGAGGGAGCCGGTGACGTAGAGGGTCCTTGGGGGACGAAGATGGGCACGACGATGAAGAACATAATTCTAGCTCTGATCCTGGTCGCACCGGCAATCGCCTTCGCTCAGGACCCCGCGATGCGGATGGAAGCTGTGGGCGGTTGCCCTGAGTGCGAACTCGCTTCTACGCAAACGAACACTGTTCCTTCGCTTCAACGGATTACGAATACTTCGATTTCGCGCGACCCCGCAGCTAGCCCGGTTGCTCTTACTCCGGAATCTTTGGCGAACATGATCGGCCGGATTGAGACTCGGTACGAAGTGACACTGGATGGTAAGACCGGAGCCATCGAAGCCAATGCAGTGCTGGTTTCGCCCTGCCATATGCTAACCAATCACCACGTCGTGTTTGGCGATGAGAGAAAGCCCGATCTCGCGAAGAATCGCGATGTTTACTTTTATTTGGGTCGCGGAGCGACGGCGTTCAAATACCGGCTCTCTGGAAAAGTTGTAAATCGAATCCGTACATCGACTGACGACAGTGGTGACTATGCCCTCGTTCATTTACCAACTTGCCCAGGGAAAACTCTCGGCTGGATTGAGCCAAAAGCTGTGTCTGCTGTCCATTTGGACAATGTTCGATTCTCAATGGCCGCGATTCCTGCTTCTGCGGCTGATGGAAAAATCGCAGTTCAGCACTGCACTTCTTCCGGACGCGAACCGGGTTCCGGGCGAATTCTTACAACCTGCTCTTCAGCGCCTGGGCACTCGGGCGGAGCATTAATCGCACCTGATCTAGACGAGAACATCCGTTTGGTTGCACTCAATCAAGGTGTTACAAACTCGGGAGTCGCTCGTGCCGTTACGCTTTTTGAAGTCCTTTCCGACCCGCAGGTCGATGCCCGACTAAAGGCCGACAAACAAGCTTTTGCCGCGCAAGGTGGAGGTAGAACGCAACATGCTTCAGCCTCCCAGTTGCCGCAGTCGTTCTGATTCGACCTCGGTCCAGCTTGACCAAGTTTCCTAATACAATTGCTTAGTTGAGCCGATAAATCTCTCGGCATGACATCGTCGAG
>JAZKJB010000352.1:0-4511 GCA_040384505.1 Bdellovibrionota bacterium
CTCGTGCGCGCCGGAGGAGTGAAGACGTTTCCTGCGCGGCTGTTGTTGCTCGCGACGACGAACCTCTGTCGCTGCGGAAAGTTCGTCCCGGAACCGAACATGGGTGGATGTACGTGCGTGAAGAGTAAGCGTCGGCGCATGCTCGCGCGATTGACCGGTCCGTTCGTCGATCGGTTCGCGATCTTCGCGACTTCGCGAGGTTGGTCGAGCGAGTCGAGCGTTCCGGTCGAGGTCGTCGAGGCGAAAGTGAAAGCGGCGATCGAATTTCGTAAAGCGTCTCGTTCGCAGTATCAACCGAACTCACGCGCCGACATCGACACGATCGAGTCGAGCCTCACGGCTTTTCAGACGAAGCATTTGCTCGCCAGCGGAATGCATTCGAGACGGCGTCGAGAAGCTGTGGTGCGTGTCGCCCGAACTCTCGCAGACTTGAAAAACGAAGTCGCGATCGCGAACGAAGACATCGACGATGCCCTGAGGCTGGCGGTGCGAACGCACCGGAGCCTCGAAGACTGGGTCGAATGAGGGTTCTCGCTCAGAACTCGAGAGTTCCAGAGCTAGGCTCTGCTGCGGCGGACGGGCTCCCTGAGCTCGCGGGCGCGGGCGGAAGTGCGGCGGCAGGAACGTCGGGCGGCATGTCGGGCGCCGTATCGAACGCGGGCGGAGCGTAGTCGGTCGACGTCTCGGCTGAATCGCCTTCGTTCATCGACTGGTCCGTCGCCGCTTCGGCGTTCGCGCCGGGAGGGAGCGCATCGGGAAGTGGTGCTGCTTGCGGTTCGTCGTTCGCACGAGCCGGCGGAGCTTTCGGCGTCGGGAGAAGGATGTTCTTGATTCCGTCCCAGCGAACCAGAAGCGACAAGCGCGTGTAGTAATCGAGGACCTTCGCGCCCATTTCGAAGGCGTTATCCTGTTCGGGGTCGATGTAACCTTCGGGCATGACCGACGACACGAAGCCCGGATAAATTTGTGTGACGGCGTACGCGATCATTGCGCCTGTGGCCACGTGACGAGCGTAATTCCACGCGAGTTCGAAGCGGGCGAGTTTTCCGTAGCGCTGGTGAAGCGGACCGTAGGCGGCGTCGAGTCCATTGCGAGTGATCTGCCCTTTGACGGCGGCAGAAAGACTTCTCGATTTGAGGAGCTCGAGTTTCGGACCGACATAGGGAACGGGCACTCCGGCGAATTGAACCGGGAACAATGTCATGAAGAACGCATTCTGAAAGACCGCTTTGAAGATGTTGGAAGCGTTCGGATGTTTCATCATCCGTCGGCGGACCACGTCGCGAATGCCGGGGTCTTTCACGAGTCCCAAGCTGTCGAGGGCCTGGAGGAAAGGCTTCTGCATGAATTCGGTGCGGGCCCACTGCAGAAGCACGCGTTTTTGTTCCTCTTTGAAACCGCGTGTGACGAGGCCTCGAAACGAAGGCTTCGAGTTGTGCGTGATCTCGAGGATGTCGAGGAAGAGAAGCTCGGCGCGTTTGGGAGAAATTCCTTTGCGTGGGTCGATCCGGCCGATCGATTTCGTGAGAGCGCGGATTTCCGATGGGCTCGCCGTGCGAACCCACTCCTCGAGATTCACGACGTCTTGTTTATTCGTGAGTCGGAGTGCCGCTGCGACGAGAGCCGCTTTGGCTTCGGGGGTTTTCGGCCGTTCTTTGATTCCTCGCGCGACGTAGCGGTCACGCATCGTTTCGAAGAGTGTGAGATTGAAACCGTTCGGTTTTCCGATGGGAGCTTCCGAGGGAGTCATAGGCGTAGTCGCCGCAGTTGCTGGTGTCTGCGGTCTTGCCGGCGGCTGAAAAGCAGCGGCTCGGGTGAAAACTTGGAGGCAAGAATTGGGAGCCGCGACCGCATGAGCTTCGGGAGTCGCGCAAACGAGGGCGAGGAGCAAAAAAGCGAGCTTCGAAAGAGCGCCTTTGGAAACGAACACGGGGTACTCCTGGGCGGCCATGAGATCCCGGAGAATTCCGGGACTTCCATATCCATGGAAAGGAGCTACAAATCCGGGGCCGCAGCGCGACTCGGATGGCCAATTTCGAGTGCCCCAGTCGACACCGAAAACCCGCCTAATTCTTAAGATTTACGGGATTCCCGGGAGAACCCGTTTGACTGCGGCGGGGGTTTGCGATTACCTACCCCTTCCAAATCGAGCGAAACGTGCGCAGACAGGCCGTTTTTCGGCACTTCGCCAGCTTCACTCGATGCCTTTCAGTGGTGGTATGGCCGAGGGGCTAGGCACCGGTTTGCAAAACCGCTCACGGGGGTTCAAATCCCTCTACCACCTCCACTTTCCAGGTGACCCACATGAGTTTCGAAGGCTCGCGGCACTTCTGCATATTGCCTTGGATGCACGCTCGCCTGAGTCAAACGGGAACAGTAATGCCGTGTTGTCGCGCGGCACTCGGCTTCGAATATGGTGACCTCAGAAATGAGAAACTAGAAGACGTGATGAATGGGGAGAAGGCGCGAGAGCTGAGGAGAGCTCTCATGCTTGATCAAGCCCATCCGGCATGTGCCGATTGTCACAACGTCGAGAAATTAGGTTCGACCAGTCTCCGAAACGAGGCGAATCGTGATTTCTCGGATCTTTTCGAACTTGTCGACGAGACAGCTGAAGACGGGCGAATCGAAAACGTGAAGATGAGGTTTTTGGATCTACGATTCTCCAACCTCTGCAACTTCCGTTGCCGAACATGCAACCATCACTCGAGCACGGCGTGGGCGGCCGAGATGGGGTCTTCGCTTTCCGAATTCGACCGCGAAATCAAAAGACCGACGAAGAGTAGAGAAGAATTGTGGAGCCTCCTCGAGGACGCCATACCACTTCTCCGGAGAGTCTACTTCGCCGGCGGTGAGCCTTTGTTGGACGAGGATCACTACGGTTTCCTCGACAGGTTGATTAACGCTGGTCGAACCGATGTCGAGCTCATCTACAATACCAATTTCTCCAAGCTTCGATTCCAGGATCGAGATGTTTTGAAATTGTGGAGTCAGTTTTCGAATGTGAAGGTCTACGCGAGCTTCGATGGAGTGGGAGCGAAAGGCGAGCTCATCCGGAAAGGGATGACGTGGAATAGGATGATCGAAAATTTCAGAAGCCTATCGCATGGCGCTCCGCACGTCGTTTTCATCGTCAACCCAACGATCTGCGTATTGAACGCCTTCCATATCACCGATGCGATCGCCGAGTGGATGGAGCTCGGAATGGTGACCAAAGCGAAGAGCCTGAAGTTCAATTTTTTGACGGAGCCCCGATACCTCAGCGTCGACATCTTGAGTGCCGAAGAGAGGGAGCGCCTTCGCGAGCACTACAAAACTTTTCTGAGTGGCTTGGCTCGGACGACGTCAGAGACTCTGTTGTTGAAAATCGCGTTCGAGCTTCGTTCCGTGATTCAGTCGCTCGCGGAGGAGCCAGTCGGTGCCCGGCAAGAATTTCGAGAATTCACCCACAGCTTAGACAAGCTGAGAGGAGAGTCCTTCGTGCAAGCATTCCCCGAGTATCAGGAACTCTTCTCGGAGTAATTTTCAGCGATCGATCAGGAACTCCACGCGGCGATTCGATTGGCGGCCCTGGTAGTTTCCGTTGTCGGCGATCGGGCGTGATGGGCCGTAGCCGATCGTCTCGATTTTGCCGCCCTCGATTCCTTCCGTAATCAAGTAAGCGCGAATGGCGTCGGCGCGACGTTGGCTGAGGTTCACGTTGTAAGCGACTGAGCCCACGGAATCGGTATGACCTTCGATCGTGAGTTTGGTAAACGGTTTTCGTTTGAGCTCCGTGACGAGGCCCGCGAGAACCGTTTTGTAGTCGTTGATCATTTCAGCCGAATTGAATTTGAAGAGGATGTTCCCGACGCGGAAGACTTCCGCTTTCGCTCGCGGCTCGAGCCGCGAAACGGTTTGCGGGCTTTGCTTCCAGGCCGGACCGAACGTGTAGTTCAGGCCCGCGTAGAGACGCCAATCAGGTGATGCGACGCCCGAGAGAATAGCGGCGCCGCCGCCGATGTGGCCGGCGAGTTCGTTGGAGAAATCCTGCTTCAAGCCGACGAGCGCTTCGGCCGACGTTTGGTTGCGCGTGGGGTTCGTTCCGGTCCCTTGGGACGGAAGTGCGCCGAAGATCTCACCGATCAGTTTAGTGTCCGTTCGCTGGAGGAGATGGCTCACGCCGAGCGAAGCGATGAATTGGTTTCGCATCGGCTCGATCGAAGAACCCGCGATCGCCGTTCCGGGGTTTCGCCAGCGATGACCGATGTTGAACGCGGCATTCACGCCATTCGCGAAAGCTCGATCGACGACGAACTCGAGATTGTACGTCGGTCCCGCTCCTGCGCCCGCAAAGGGATCGTTTTTGATTCGATTGAAGTTCGCCGAGGCGACGGTCGCGAAACCGCCGGAGTCGTCCCCGAGAATTCGCCATTTTCCGTTGATGCGCGCTTCGGTCGAACCCGAGGACGCGAACTCGCCTCGCTCACCGGTCGAGTCGCTCACGCTTTGCGAGAGAACGGCCGGAAGGC
>JAZKJB010000353.1:0-685 GCA_040384505.1 Bdellovibrionota bacterium
GGCTCGATCAGCTTTCGTTCGACGAGATAAAAACCGCCGCTGTGAACCATCCACAGCTCGCCTTCGACGTCTTTTTTCTCCGGGGGAGGAGCTTCGAGGCTCGAATCGAGCCACATGAAGTAAAACGAGCTACCGATCCAGGCGATTCCGGCGACGAGATGGGCCCAACGGAGCAGGAGACTCAGCCATTCAACCATAAGGGGTTCAACGTATTGAGCGCCTCCGGACGATGCAAGAGCGAGGCAAGGACTTGGAACGCGGTGTCGACTGGAATCTTGCTCTATTTCGGCTCTTTAGGCAGAGTCAGAGCCCGATGGCAGACACTTCCGTTGAAAAGTTCATGAAACGCGCGATCGAACTCTCTCGAATCCACATGCTCAACGGCATCGGTGGGCCTTTCGGAGCGGTCATCGTGAAAGACGGAAAGATCGTCGCCGAGGGATGGAATCAAGTCACCTCGACGAACGATCCGACCGCTCACGCGGAAGTGACCGCGATTCGAAATGCCAGTAAGACGCTCGGTAATTTCGATCTCTCGGGAGCCGAGCTCTACACGTCTTGCGAACCCTGCCCGATGTGTCTCTCGGCCGCATACTGGGCGAGAATTTCGAAGATCTACTTCGCTGGAACCCGAGAAGACGCGGCTCGCAGTCAGTTCGACGACGACTTCATCTACCGCGAGATT
>JAZKJB010000353.1:771-3551 GCA_040384505.1 Bdellovibrionota bacterium
CGGTGACCGCTCGATTCCCATGATCCAGCTTCTCAACCCAGAAGCGAACGCGGTCTTCCGTGAGTGGGACGACTTGACCACCAAGACGCGATACTGATGAATTTCGCGAAGCTGAAATTGCAAAACGCATCGCCGGCCGCCGTTCAAGCCGCCACGATTCTCTCGGCCGTCGAAGTCGGACTCGGGAGTTTGCTCCATGCGTTTCACGTTCCGTTGGCGGGACAATGTCTTTCGATCAACCAAGCGTTTTTGTTGTCGCGAGCCGTGTCGAAAAATCGGGGAGAGCGTTCGGCGCGAACGATGCCGTCGAGCGTTTCGAACATCGCCGCGATCTTGAAATCGCTTTCGCCCGCGGGCAAGAAGCTCACGCCGATGCTCGCGATCAGCGCCCAAGGTTTTCTCATGAGCCTCGGAACGCTTCTGTTCGGTGCGAATGTTTTGGGTTGCGCCGTCGGATCGGTGCTCCTCGGTTTCTGGGCCTTCCTTCAGCCGATCGCCTTTTATTATCTTCTCTTCGGAGAAGTCTTGGTCCAAGCCGGTCAGTACTATCTCGGCGAACAAAATTTGGCGCTCGCGGTCGTGGCCGCGTTCACCGTGAAATCGCTCGCGTGCCTGGCTGCCGCGATCGGTGCTTTCGCGCTTCCGCGAACGATCGTACTTCGCTACGAGCAGAGAATGATCGAGGCCGGCGAGAAATTGCGCGAGCGAGTATCCACTCCCGAAGCCCGCTCCTTCAGACGAAACGTCGTCTTGAGCTTTCGAGATCTGCTGAACCCGATCTTCTTGGTGTCGATCGCGATGACCTGTTTTTTCTTTTATTTCGCGCAAAAGGACTCGGCGCAGGCGATTTGGGCGGCACTTCGACCCGTGGCTCTCGGTTTCTTGGGCTTCCTTCTCGCGAGAACGTTGCCCTTGGATCGCTTGCTTCCTAAACTGAGTCGATAAGGAGACCTGAAAATGCGTGGCATCTTGCTGGCCGGAGGAAGCGGTACTCGTCTATATCCGACGACTCGTTCGGTCTCGAAGCAGCTCCTTCCCGTTTACGACAAACCTGCGGTCTACTATCCGCTGTCGACACTGATGCTCGCGGGAATTCGCGACGTGCTCGTGATCTCGACCGAGCGAGACACCCCGCTCATCCGTGATCTCTTGGGCGACGGCTCTCAATGGGGCATGAAGCTCAGCTACAAAGTGCAGAAGAAACCAGAAGGGATCGCCCAGGCATTTTTGATCGCCGACGATTTCATCGTGAATCAAAAATGCTGTTTGATCCTCGGTGACAATCTTTTCTATGCGGATTCGATCGAGACGACGCTCAGGAAATGCATGGCGAGAGAAGACGGCGCGACCATTCTCGGTTACCGCGTGAACCAGCCCGAACAATTCGGTGTCGTCGAGATCGATCGCGACGACCGCGTCGTTCGACTCGAGGAAAAACCGAAGACCTTCATTTCTCCCTGGGCCGTGACGGGTCTTTATTTCTACGATCGAACGGTTCTCGAGAAAGCGCAGCGCTTGAAGCCGTCGGCTCGCGGTGAACTCGAGATCACGGATCTCAATCGAATGTACCTGGAAGAAGGGAAGCTCAACGTCGAAAAGCTCGGACGCGGAGTCGCTTGGCTCGACATGGGAACCCCGGAAAGTTTGCTATCGTCGTCCATCTTCGTGGAAACGATCGAACGTCGGCAGGGTCTTCGTATCGCGTGTCTCGAGGAGATCGCGCTCAACAAAGGTTTCGTCACGTTGAACGAGCTGAAGAAGACACTCGAGTCGTATCCGACGTCGGCCTACAAGGCGTACCTCGAGCGCATCGTGAACAATCCCGACATGTATCTCATTCAGCGTTAGTAGGACCCATGGCCTCGGTGCGAACTCCCGCGACTATCATGATCGAACTCGTCAAAGATCTCGACTCACGATTGCGGGACGTGGGACGACCTCGCACGCTTCACGAGCCTCGCCAGGCCAGCCGGTTTCGGGCCGACCTTTTCAAGTTCGAGGGCTGGACCCGACTCCATCGAAACTGGCCGAACAAAGACGACGCGAAGACGTTTTCACGGTTTCGCGATCAATCGAAGGAGCTCGAAGACGTGCTCGGTGCGGTCGACACGGCCAACACGCTTTTGACCGAAGCCTCTCTTCGAGACATTCCAGCGCTCGTGCGGCATCAAGCCGAAGAACTTCACTCAGCGGAACAGGAGTTGAAGAGAATCCTCCGCGAGGGTGGCTGGATGCCCAAGCTGGGGCCTTCGCGCACGGAGAAAATCGCGGAGAAGCTCGCGACCATCGAGTGGCCTGCGCCTAACGAACATTTGAAGTACGTGCTCACCGAGATCGCGAATGAGATCGGCGCCTTTCAAATTCGCTTCGACTCCGAACTTCGATCGGTTCTATTGAAGAAAAAATACGACGCGGAGATCGTCGAGAATTTCGTCCACGAGTGGCGCCGGCAAATTCGCTGGTTCGCGATCTACTTGCAGACGGCCCGCGGTCTCGTCGCATTGAAGGGGCTCCCTGCGAAGCCGTCGAAGGTCGAAGCGGCGTTGATCGAAGAGATGAGCGGCAACCCCTTCGCGAAGTTGCCAATGGTCGCAGGAGCCCGCGTGAAGATCGACGCCATCGCTTACTACGAACTCACTCGTCTCATCGACGGAGTCGGGAAGATCAAAGAATCGGCCGAACTTTATTTCGGGATGAAGAAGCGGCTCGTGGACTCTGGCGCCGCGAGCGATGCAGACGCCGATGCGATCGTCCGAAAATTTTACGGCGATGTTCCGGAG
>JAZKJB010000354.1:0-310 GCA_040384505.1 Bdellovibrionota bacterium
ACTTCAGCTCCCGCGGCGAGACCCATCCTGTCGGCGGTTTGAGCGCCGGGTGACAGACGACGGCCATCGGAAACGTCTCCACCGTTTCATAGCGAATCTGAGGATTCGAAACTCTGGTGAAGAAGAGGCCGAATTCGATCTCATTCGCCAGGATTGCGCTGACGATCTCATTGGGGCCCGCCGTGAACAGCCGAGGCTCGAGTTTCGGAAACTTTCCCTTCATCTCTTTCAGCGTCTCGACCAGAAGATATTTCGCGACGTGATCGGACGCACCGATCTTCAGTGGACCTTCGCAAGATTCGGTTCGTTG
>JAZKJB010000354.1:320-8422 GCA_040384505.1 Bdellovibrionota bacterium
CAGTTTCTCGATGTCAGACGTCCGCTTGGCGACGCGCGCCTCCGAGAGCTCCTCGCGTATCTCGAGGATCTCCATGAGGAACGCGGTATCGGCGATGCGCTCGTTCTCCCCGATCGAGACACCGGCACGCGACAGCAGATACTCCGCACGTGGCACCGGCTTCTTGAGCTGCTGATACGCGTCGTTGAGCGCACGTGACTTGCTCAGCGCCGCCACGCGCTCCGCGGCCGGTGCACTGGCGTACCGGTCGGGGTGCAGCTCCTTCGATCGCTCGAAGAGGCGGACCTTGCCCGACTCTTCGAGGAGCTGAACCGCCTTGCTGAGAGCCGATTGGCTGATGCGGAGTCTCTGGGAAGCTTTTGCAAAACTCCCGGCTTTCGCGACCTCGAAGAAGTGCTTCAAATGGTTTAGTTCCATCGCCTTCGTAGGTTACGTGATCTTTCTCTAAAAGAGAAGGATACCTTATATTCAATCTACTTTTGAGAATGATTCCCGCGGGTTAAAAAAGATCGCGTAGCCCAACCACCCGAAGGAGCCCCATGAAACTCGCACTCGTCCTCTTCACTGCCCTTTTCGCCACTTTCTCCACGGCCCACGCGGCCATCACGACTGACGTCGGCTGTGAAACGGCCGGCGGCATTACCATCTACTGGGAAAGCCAACCGCTTTGGAACGAAGAGGATCCCCAAGGATCCGAAGAGCGCGAGGGCCTCTACTTCGGCCGCATCAGGATTTCGGATGGAAAAACCGAAGTCGTCTTCGAGCCGACCCACGTTCTTACCGAAACGAGCTCGGGAGCTCGCCTCGCCGCCTGGAGTGACGACGGCCAATACGTCATCGTGAACACCATCGAAACCAAGATCCAAGCGAACGACGAGCGTGCGTCCGCGGGAGTCGTCAACCTCCGGATCAAAAAGAAAAAGGGCGTGATCGAGGCTGGCCCCGGGACCCGCGCGAAATGCTCGATGTTTGGCGAAGCTTGAGCTATAGCCAGGGGCATGAACGTGCCCCATGGTTGGACTTCCCTCATCATGACTTCCGATGCCGATGTCGAAGACGTCTGGATCGAAGTCTTGCCGGTCGCGCTCAAAGGTGCGAGCGCGAAGCGAAAGAACGAATGGATCCAGGGCCGAATCGCCGTTCAGCGAGCGTTCGCCAAAGCTGGTGTGAACGTCGGTCCGCAGGCGTTTCACGAGGGTGATCCGCAAATCATCGCATCCCTCCCCGGTTGGTCCTTTTCGCTCTCGCACACGTCCGAGTGGGCTTTCGCTTGGGTGACGAACGAGCATGTCTCGATCGGGGTCGACATCGAAGACGTGTCTCGCGCGATCTCCTCTGGCGTCGAGAAGAAATTCCGGCGCGACGACGATCGATCCGACCTAGATGCGATTCACCTCTGGAGCCTGAAAGAAGCCGCCTTCAAATCCGTTCCGCGCGATCGACAAAAGGATCTCGTCGTTTCATCTCTCGTGATCGGGTCGGATACGTTTTCCTGCGTCGACCGAGACGTTCGCGGACATTGGCGCCAAGAGACCACCGGCGACCTCGTTCGCTCGTTCGCATGGCTCGATGCGATGGCCCTTTCGCGCAAGTGACTCCCGATGCACCAGATATGGCGCGTTCTCCTCTAATCCTTTTCACTAAGGACAAGTGCATGCAGCACGTCGATATCAGACTTTCTTTCAAATAGGAGGTCTTCACATGTCTACTCACACGTACCGCATCATCTTGGTCGGCTTCGCGCTCCTCGCAGGAGTCACTGCCGGCGCACAGACAACATCGGATACCGTTTCGGGAGCTACGAGCGACGCCACGACGACGACGACCATGTCGGGCTCGAGCACGGGCGCTAGCGCGAACACTGAAAATCGCGCCCAAGAGCGATGCTGAAATCGCCGCGATCCTGGACGCTGCGAACACGGCGGAAATCGACGCCGCCAAAATCGCGCAAGCGCAGGGTACGAAAGCCGAAGTGAAGAGCTTCGCCCAAATGATGATCGACGAACACTCGAAGAACGATTCGCAAGGCGACGCGCTGATCAACCGCTTGAAAATCAAACCGAGCGAGACCGCCGACAGCAAAAGCTTGAAAGCCGAAGCCACTTTGAAGATGAACGATCTCAAGACGAAAAGAGGAGCGGACTTCGATCGGGCGTACATCGATGCGCAAGTTTCGATGCACTCGAAAGTCGCTACCGATCTCGAGACGTCGTTGATCCCGGCGGCGAAGAATGTCGAGTTCAGGTCGTTCCTGCAGGAGACGCTCGCGCACGTTAACAATCACTTACAGCAGGCGCAGCGAATCCAATCGTCGCTCTCTGGGGCGTCGATGCCGGCAGCGGGCCAAGGCACCGGCACTGGAACGATGAAAAAGTAACCGGACTTGTCCCCGACACTCGCGGCTGGTAGGCTGTCTTCAGGCTTCACGGAGACGCCTACCCGCCAAAGAGCACCTCACTCCGCTGCACGCGTTCCATGACTTGAAAACCGAACTCTTTTGATGCCGATCGCGGGAAAGGCAACACACCAAAGGAGTCCTTTCATGTCGTCGTCTCTCGAATCCCTCAAAATCAAAGCCAAGCTGCTACAAAAGGCGAAGAAGAAAATCGGCCAAACTCTTCAGCTGAAGGACGCGCTCGACAAAATCGCACAGCTCAGCGGATTTCCGAACTGGCGCGAGTTGAAAACGGTGACGGAAGAAACGGAGATCTTCGTTCCCTCGCCGTCCTCCGCATTTTGGAAAACGTGGTACGCCTCTTACGAAGAGGCGTTGGCACACCTCGCGAAGGGTGAAGGCTTTCTGCTCCCGTACCGAAAACAATTCTTCATCTGCGACATTCACTGGATCGAACATCTCGGCATCGCGGCGAGCGACACGGATCTCGCCCTTGTTGGACGAAACTGGGTCGAACCACTGGATCGCGAGGCGATGGCCCGCTTGGTGAAGAAAATTCGAGCGAAGCGCGCGGGTTGAAGCACGGGTACGGACACACTTATGCGACTCAACGAGTCGCATAAGTGTGTCCGTACCCAGTCTCGAGCTACGAGCGCGCCGTCAACGACCTCGCACGTGCGATCTGCTCACGGACGGCCGAAGGCGCAGCTCCGCCGCGCGAAGTCCGGGCCTTCAAGACGGCATCGTGTTTCAGCGCAGCCACCGTCGATTCGTCGACGAGCGGATGAAACGCGCGCAAGTCGGAGACGCCGAGCGATTCCAGCGCGACACCTTTCGACAGGCAATGTCGAACGACGTGCCCGACGATCTCGTGCGCTTCGCGGAACGGAACTCCCTTGCGCGCGAGCTCGTCCGCGAGATCGGTCGCATTCGAGAAGTCACCCGCACAAGCCGCGAGCATCCGTTCGCGATCGAACACGGCTCCTTCGAGCATTTCCGCCATCAAACTCACGCACGAGCGCGCGACGTCGCTGCCTTGGAACAAGTGGAACTTGTCCTCTTGCATGTCGCGGTTGTACGCGAGCGGAAGCGCTTTCATCATCGTGAGCGCGCCGATCAAGGCTCCGTACGCCCGCCCCGTTCGCCCACGGATCAACTCCGCGACGTCGGGATTTTTCTTTTGCGGCATGATGCTCGAGCCCGTGGTCACGGTATCATCCAAAGTGACGTAACCGTGCTCGGGCGCACTCCAGATGATGAGCTCTTCGCACAAGCGAGAGAGGTGCATCATCGTGAGAGAGGCGTGCGAGAGGAACTCGATCACGAAGTCGCGATCGGAAACTGCATCCATGCTGTTCTCGCAGACGCCGTCGAAGCCGAGCTCGAGCGCCGTCGACACGCGGTCGATCGGGAACGACGTTCCCGCCAACGCCGCCGAGCCGAGAGGCATCGTGTTCGTCCGTGCGACGAAATCCTGCAATCGCGAAACGTCGCGCTGGAACATCCAGAAGTACGCCATCAAGTGATGAGCGAGACTCACCGGTTGCCCGTGCTGGAAGTGCGTGAGCCCGGGAAGCAACGTCTCTGTTTCTTCCTCGGATTTCGCTACGATCCACTTTTGCAAGCTCACGAGCGAGGTCATCAGCTCTTCGGCTTCCTCGATGATTTGCATCCGGCATGCGGTTGCGACTTGATCGTTACGTGACCGCGCCGTGTGGAGCTTTCCGGCGACCGCGCCGATTTTCTCGCGAAGCAAACGCTCGATTTCCGAGTGAACGTCTTCCGCTTCCGCGGAGAAGGGGCTCGAGCCCTTCGAGAACGAGACCTCGATCTCCATTCTCAGTTGCTCGAGCCCTTTGATGATCGCCTGAGCGTCTTGCTCGGGCAAAATCCCCTGCTTCCCCAGCATCCGTGCGTGAGCGATCGAACCGCGAATGTCGGCTTTCCAAAGGCGCACGTCGAGATCGAGAGAGCTCGTAAAACGCGCCACCTCCGCACTCATGTTCTTTTCGAACCGTCCGCCCCAAAGTTTCGACATCGTCGTCAGCTCCGTTTCTGCTGCACCAAATGATGGTACATGCGAGATTGAAGTCCGAAATTCTTGACCGCTCCCGTGCTCTCTCGTTGATCGAAGGTCTGGCTGTCGAACGACGCGAGATCCTCCGAGTACAGAGCCCACGGGCTCGTGCGGCCGTTCACCGTGCACACACCTTTATAAAGACTCATTCGCACCGTTCCCGTCACGCGCATCTGCGTCGCCGCGATGAACGCTTCGAGATCCGTTTTGAGCGGATCGATCCACAAACCTTCGTACGCGAGCTTCGACCACTCGGCATCGATCAACGCCTTCATACGAAGTTCGTCGCGCGTGAGAACGAGGGCCTCGAGAGTCTGGTGCGCCTTGATCAAAACCATCGCCGCCGGGCACTCGTAGTTCTCGCGAACTTTGAGTCCCATCAGGCGATCTTCCATGATGTCGATTCGGCCGATACCGTGCTCGCCCGCGATCTTGTTCAAATGCTGAACGAGGGCCGAAGGTCCGAACGCTTTACCGTTCACTTTCGTCGGCGAACCGTTCACGAACTCGACCTCGAGAGCCATGCGATCGTTCGGCGCCTGCTCTGCCGATTTCGTCCACTGGAAAATCTCTTCCGGTGGCTCGAAGTTCGGCTCTTCGAGACGACCGCCTTCCACCGAGCGACCCCAGAGATTCTCATCGATCGACCAGATCTTCTCGAGCGACTGTTGGATCGGCACTCCTTTTTTGAGCGCGTACTCGATCTCCCACGTACGCGTGAGATTCTTCTCGCGGATCGGCGCGTGAATCACCGCATTCGGCATCATCGCGCGGATCATGTATTCGATCCGGAACTGATCGTTGCCTTTTCCCGTGCAGCCGTGCGCGAACGCCGTCGCGCCCACTTGTTGAGCGATCTCGACCGCCTTCTTCGCGATGATCGGTCGCGCGATCGAGGTGCTCATGGGGTAACCCTGATACATCCCGTTCGCCTTCAGCGACGTGAAGCAATGCTCTTTCGTGAACTCGTCTTTCGCGTCAACCGTGAAATGAGTCGTATTCATCGTCTTCGCCTTGGCTTCCGCCTGAGCGATGTCTTCTTTGGGTTGGCCGACATCGACCGTGACCGTGATGACTTCGTCGTAGCCGTAATCTTCGCGCATCATCGGGATGCAGATCGAAGTATCGAGACCACCCGAGTAGACCAAAACCACTTTCTTCTTAGCATTTGACATCGACGAACCTCCGTCCCTAATTAGGCCTACATATGCATATAAATGCTTTCAGCTGCCTTTAAAAGAAAATAATTGCTTTTGGTGCCGTTTATGCCGAATCATATGCATACAAATGCGCATCGACGCATTGTTCCCTGCATAAGGGACCCTGCAAAGGGAGAGGAGGTCAGTCATGACTAAAGGACCTGGAATCGCTCGTACGCTTTTGCCCCTCGGCTTCTCGGCTGCTGGAGTGAACTGTGGCGTTCGTCGCTATCGTCCCGACCTCGGCATCATCATTTCGGATCGTCCGTCGACCGCGGCTGGTGTCTTCACGCAAAACGCTCTCGCGGCGGCACCCGTCCGTTATTGCCAAGCTTTGCTTCCGGCCGACTCGATTCGAGCCATCATCACCAATAGTGGACAAGCGAACGCGGCCACGGGTCCCGAGGGCGACAAAGCCAACCGTGATATGGCGTTCGAAGTCGCCAAAGAGCTCGGCTGCTATCCGCGCGAAGTCTTGACGGCTTCGACGGGCGTCATCGGTCACGATCTCGAGATCGGCAAAATTTTGCCTGCGATCTCGCATCTCGTGATGAGAGCGGATGAGACCGCGGAAAATTTCGCGCTCGCGATCCTCACGACGGATCTCGTTCCGAAGACCGTGACGACGACCGTGGATCTCTCGGGCGGAATGGTACGGATCACCGGTATCTGCAAAGGCTCCGGCATGATCCATCCGAACATGGCGACCATGCTCGGCTATCTTTTGACGGACGCTGAGATCAGCCCGACGAAGGCCTATTCCTATTTGAAGGAGGCGACCGACGTCAGCTTCAACATGATCTCCGTCGACGGCGACACGTCGACGAACGATTCGTGCTTCATGATGGCGAACGGCGCTTCTGGCGTTTCGCTCGCGACGGAGGCCGACGAAGCGAAGTTCCGTGAGGCGCTGATCGAAATCGCGATCGTGCTCGCGCAATCCATCGCGAGCGACGGCGAAGGCGCATCGAAACTCGTGGAGGTGAACGTCACGCACGGTCTCAGTCAGAGCGTCGTGAAGCAAGCCGCGCGCAAAGTGACGATGAGCCCGCTCGTAAAAACGGCGATGCACGGAGAAGACCCCAACTGGGGACGGATCCTCGCGAAGCTCGGAGAAGAAAACGTCACGGCCGGCGAGCTCGGCAAGATGGAGCTCAAAGTCCAAGGCGCGATCTTGTTCACGAACGGAAAGCCCGTCGCTTTCGACCGCGAGCTCGTGAAAGCGCTCTTGAAGACGCACAAGATCCGGATCGACATCGATTTGGGTTCGGGACAAGCGGAAGCGACCGCGTGGGGCTGCGACCTCTCGGCGAAGTACGTCGAGATCAATACGGAGTACTCGTGATGAAGACGAACGTTACGCACATTCACAATGGAAAGAGAGCGGCGGCGCCCGTTGCACAAAAGGCGACGCTCGCTCCTCACTTCCTCACGGGAACGGAATTCTCGCGCACGGAGCTCATCGCCCTTCTCGATCTCGCGGAGACGATGAAGGCGGATCGCGCGGCGGGAACTGCGCGCTATGATCTGCAGGGCCAAACGGTCATCTTGCTTTTCGAGAAGCCGTCTTTGCGAACTCGCGTGAGTTTCATGGTCGCCGTGCAAGAGCTCGGCGGAAGCGTCGTCGAAGTGAATCAAAGCGCGCGAAAGCACGAGGAGCCGGAAGATACGATCCGAGTTCTCGGCGGCTACGCGCATGGTGTGATGGTTCGCACGTTCGAACATTCGAATCTCGAGCGCATGGTGGAAAAGTCCAACGTGCCGGTGATCAACGGGCTCTCGGACTCGCATCACCCGTGTCAGGTGCTCGCGGATCTTCAGACGCTCAGGCAATCGTTCGGTGAGTTGAAAGGTCTGAAGCTGACTTACGTCGGCGACGGCAACAACATGCTGCATAGCCTCCTGCTCCTCGCGCCGTTTCTCGGAGTGAGCGTTAATTACGCATGCCCCGAAGGCTATCAACCCGACCCGATGGTCGTGGCGCTCGCGAAAAAGCGGGCGCGTGGCACGGGTGCGCAGATCTCGGCGTTCGCAGATCCGGTCGAGGCGGTCAAAGGTACGAACGCGGTTTACACGGACGTGTGGGCTTCGATGGGTTTCGAAGACGAAGCGAATGATCGAGACAAAGCCTTTGCCAAGTACGCTTTGACCGAGCAACTCTACTCGCACGCCGCACCTGGCGCACTGATCATGCATTGCATGCCGATGATTCGAGACAAAGAGATCGCGGCTTCGCTCGTCGATCACGAGTGCTCGGCTCTCTTCCGCCAGAGTGAAAACCGCATGCATGCGCAGAAGGCTTTGCTGTCGACGCTCATGGGTCGACGTCATTGACGATGGAAATTTGAAGGAGATGCTCATGTCACGCACCGACTCTCGAGAAAGACTCCAGATCCTCCGCGAACTGCTCGAGCGCGAAGAAGCGTCGACG
>JAZKJB010000355.1:0-2206 GCA_040384505.1 Bdellovibrionota bacterium
GGCGACGTGTCCGAACTTCGAAGTGACCTGCATGGTCCACTGCGAGCCTTCTTCGACGATACGGAAATGCTGACGGGAAAGTCCCGGCTGCTCCTCGAGCTGCACGTCGCAGTTCGCGCCACGACCGAAAGTGTATTCTCGACCGCTCTCGAGAGCGATCTCCTTCACTTCGGCTCCATGTAGGAACAGTTTCAAACGAGACACTTCAAACCTCTTGCTTCAGTCGCCGTTCAATCATTCGAATCTCTGGGCTTCGAGCGCTTCACATTCGTCGTGGAGCGCTTTGGCCTGCTTGTATTTCATGTCTTCGCGGTTCGTGAGCGCGTCCATCACTTTCGAGAAAGACGCTTGGCACCTGCGGTACATGTTCTTGTCTTTGTAACTCAGTCCTTCTTTCGTCAGCAGCGCCACCGTTTCGTCGCGTTGTTTCTCCGCGAGACGGAAGTAGCGCTGCGAGAGCTCGTGCATCGGGTCGATCGTGTAGGCGGTTTCGAAGGAGCGCATCGCGCGTCCCCATTGACCGTCCTGATAGTCGCGGAAGCCCATGAGATAGTGCTTCTGGGCTTCTTCGTAGCGAGTCTTGTCCTCGACGCTCGCGAAGCTCCGCTTCTTGATGATCGTTTCCGTGCGCTCTTCCGAAGTCTTGATGTCTCGTTCCATCGCGGACTCGGTTCTCAGTTCTTGCTCGATTCGTCTGTTCGCCTGGTCCTGCGAGAGGAACCAGACGAGGCCACCCACGACGACGACGAGCGCGCCGTAGAAGACCATCTTTCCGCCGCCCTCGTTCGATCCTCGCTGGGGCCGCGCCCGCGGAGTTTCGAACGGGCGTTGTTGTCCGCCTCCGAAGCCCGGCGTTTGAAAGCCGCCTTGCTGCGGTGGCGGGAACGGCATGTTCGCCGGCATTCCCGCGCCCTGGCGTGGAACCGTCGCGAGAGCACTCGGCCCTGGCATCTGGATCGCCTCCACGATGAACAAGAACTCGGTTTCGCCGATGGCGATCGCGTCGCCGTTCTTGATCGAAGCGGTCTTCGACTTGCGTCCGTTCACGGCGATCGCCTCGCGCGAGCTCAAGTCCGTGATCGTGATCTGCTCCATCGTGAACTCGATCAGCGCAGCCGCTCGGCTGACGCGGGGATCGTTCAAGACGACGTTGTTCTCGGTTCCGCGACCGATCGTGACCTTCGGAGGCAATAGCTGGTACGAGGCTCCCTTGTCGGGGCCTTGCCTCACGGAGATCATGAACTTGAAGCCCGTCCGAGGGGCCGCGGGAATTGAGCTCATCGTCTCATTCGCCTCCCGGTACGCTGAGGGTGATCAGGAAATAAGCGGGTTCGCTCGTTCCCATCACGGCTTGTCCGCAGATCTCGTAACTTTGTCCAGCGAACGGGATCTCGCTGAGTGCGATGTCGCCGATCATTTGGCGCATTCGCGGAAGCATGTCCGTCAAATTCTGTTGGAGCGCGACGTCGGGGATGTCCCGGAGCGGGCGTCCCGTGAGCTGCACTCCGCCGCCGACGAGCTTGTCGAATGCGCGATTGGTCGCGATCACTCGCTCGTCGATCGCGTTCACCGAGATCGCGGGGATCGAAAGCATGCGAACGACGTTCGTCGCCTCGACGTCACGGTTCACCACCGCCGAGAGCGGTTGGTTCGTGGCGCCCCCTTGTCCGATTCTCGAGAGCGCGCTGTTCACGTTCTGGAGAAGGCGTTCGAGCGCGGGGAAATGATAATCGGTCTTCAAGTCGTCGCGGCCTTCGCGAAGGGCGTCGTCGAGCTCGAGGCTCGCGATCTCCACGGGGTTTTCCACGAGCTTGTAGAGGAAGAAGAACAAGAAGAAGCCCGCGAGGAGCGCGATCGTCAGCGTCTGGATGAAGAGGCTGAACGTCTGTTGCGGCGTCATCGCGAGCTTGCCCGAATCGTAAAGCACGATCGCGTACGCCGCGACGGTATTGCGATCGGTCTCGGCGCTATAGCCCGTGATCGGAACCGAAACGCCGAGATTCGAGTCGTCGACGAACTCGGCGAACTCGCGCTCTTCTTGACGAGCCTTGTTCACGAACGAACGGTTCACGTATTCGCCACGTTTCGACGCGGGCGCCATCACGGTGCCGTCTTTGCCATTGATCAGATAGGCGCCCGTGACGCCTTCCTCGAGCTCGGCCGCGCGAATGTCGAGTGCCGCCTCGTTTCGATCCAGGACGAAGCG
>JAZKJB010000355.1:2216-3256 GCA_040384505.1 Bdellovibrionota bacterium
ACTTCCGGAAGGCGCTCACGAATCCAAAATGTATGTTGCGCGCGATCGTTTTCGCACGGCGGATCGACTCGGCTTGGATGTTCTTCTTCGTCATCGTGACGATCGGAACGATCGAGATGGCGGTGACCGACACTATATAGATGGCGACCAGCACGCCGATCGCCCAGCGATACGGCATCGACTTCGCGAGCGCATAGATTCCCGGCATCGCGACGTTGTCGACGTAAGCCTGGATGCTACCGAGCAAGTTCGTCGGAGGGGGAGGCGACGGAGGCGGTGCCGGCATTTGGCCCGGCTGCTGCTGGAACGCCTGCATCTGCACCGAATACGGATCGTTTTGGTAAGGCTGATTCTGATGTTGAAGCTGGATCGCCGACGAACCGGCCCAGGCCGGCATCGCGGGAACGTTGCTTCGACCGAAGCCGGCCGCCGTTCCCGGGCTCACGCCTTGGTTCGCAGGCGTCTCGATCACTTCGAGCAAAACGTCGTGGAGCGCGATCTTGTCGTTCTTGTTCAGGCGTTGGTTCTGGATGCGGATGCCATTGACGTAAGTTCCGTTGCGCGAATTGAGATCGCTCATGATGACCTTGTCGCCGATCACGAGGCACGTCGCGTGCTCTTTCGAAACCGAGTTCGAAGCGATTTTCACTTCACATGTCGAACCACGGCCGAACGTGTTCTTCCCCTCCTGGAGAGGAATCACGAGGCCCGCTTGCGGTCCGGTGAGAATCCTAATGGCCCACATGCAACTGATCTCCGATTTCGATCTTCGATTCCGAACAAGTCCCCGCGTTGAGCTCGAAACAATCCACGGCGCCGAGCACGGGCTTCGTCATGCGCCACGGTTTCAGATCGCGAACGATGGCCTTCACGACCAGATCGCGATCCGTGAACACCACGTCGATCGCGAAACGCATGAAGTGCGTGTGGATGCTGTTCGCCGGCATGAGCATGGCGCCTTTGAACCAGAGCGCTTCGCCCGCCGGCAGCGCGAGACCGAACAGGCCGGAATCGACCGCGGCGCCGTTCGACGCAAAGTT
>JAZKJB010000355.1:3266-14554 GCA_040384505.1 Bdellovibrionota bacterium
TTTCTTCCCCATGAGGCCGATCGCTCGCGCGAAGAACGTGTCGGCGACGCGGACTTCGCGCGCCACTTCCACGTTCTTCGTTTTGTTCACGAGCTTGGCTTGCGTCATGGACTACTTGCCCCCGTACATGAAGTTGAGTGCGACCGGAGCGAAGACCATGATGAAAACCGCCGGCAAGATGAACAGCATCAGCGGAACCAAGAGTTTCTGCGAAGCCTTGGCGCCTTCTTTTTCCGCACGAACGAATCGTTCGAGTCGCATCTGCGTCGACTGGTCTTTCAAGACTTTCGAGATGCTCGTTCCGGTCGAGTCCGCATCGACGACGACGTTCACGAAGCTCGAGATCTCCGACATGTCGAGGCGGTCGGCGAAACCGCGGAGCGCTTGCGCGCGCGACGAGCCGAGCGTGATGTCGCGAAGGACGCCGTTGAGCTCTTCCGCGAGAACGCTAGCTCCGCGCGATTTTTCCACGATGCGCTGAATGCCGCCCTGGAAGTCGAGACCGGCTTCCGTCGCGAGCGCGAGAAGATCGATGAAGAACGGGAGGTCGGCGCGAACCGCGGTCTGGCGTTGTTTCCTCATCGCGTTCGCGTGCTGATTCGGGATCGTCCAACCGAACACCGCGATGACGATGAACGCATACCAGGGCCAACCGAGCTCGAGCGCGAAGTTCAAGATCATCATGACGATCGGGAAGAGAATGCCCCACAAGACTTGCATGCCGATGAACTCGTCGACGTTGAGCTCGGATTTCAAACCGCTCGTCAGCAGGAGTTTGTCGATGCGCTTGCGGCGCTTCGGATCTTTGAACTTCACCGCCCACTGGATCGTGAACTGGTGAGTGAGCGAACGTGACAGCTCGATCAAACTGGATTTCGATTTCTCCGGTTCGGTGCCCGACGCCCAAGAGAGCGCCTTCATGTCTTCGTTCTTCGCGAACAAAATCGAAACCGTCCAGTAGACGGAAAGTCCGAACGCGAGGATGTAGATCATCGGAAGTAAATCACTTCCCATTGCACGCCTTTCCGTGGAAGAGTCGGGCCTATGCCTCGGTTGGTTTTGGCCTCGCAGTCGCCACGCCGCCGCGAGTTGCTCTCGCTTGCGGGCTTCGACTTCACCACCACGTCTCTTCAAATATCGGAAATTCCCGACGAAAATTTGAATTTGCCGGACCAGGTCCGGGGTCTCGCCGTCCAAAAGGCAGACGCCTGGTGGGCACAGGCCAAAGCATCGGAACGACAAGGGATTTTGCTCCTCACCGCAGACACTGTCGTCATCCTCGACGGCCAGATCCTAGGCAAGCCTAAGGACCAGAAAGAAAATCGACGGTTTCTGAAGGCACTTTCCGGTCGTTTTCACGAGGTGATCACGGCCGTTTGTCTAGTCGAGGGTTCGACTGCCAAAAGAGTAGTCGATCATGACGTCGCGAAAATCACGTTCCGCGAGCTCACCGATTCCGAAATCGACGAGTATGTCGCGAGCGGCGAGGGTCTCGACAAAGCCGGCGGATACGGAATTCAAGGGCCCGCCGGGCAATTCGTCGCGAAGCTCGACGGCGCATTCGACAACGTCATGGGTTTACCGGTCGCTCTCGTCGAAAAACTCCTCGCGGAGAACGGATGGAATCTTGAGCGACGTCGCTGAGAACATCGCGACCGTGAACGAGCTCATCGCGAGAGCCGCCGTCCGCGCGGGTCGCGCGCCGAACGACGTTCGTTTGGTCGCGGTGACGAAGACGAAACCGATCGAGATGATCGACGCAGCGGTCGTCGCCGGACAAAAGATTTTCGGTGAGAATTACGCGCAGGAAGCGGCCTCGAAAATGGACGCGCGTCCCGAGCTCGAATGGCATTTCATCGGAAGCCTCCAATCAAACAAAGTGAAGTTAGTCGCGGGACGAGCGAAGCTGATCGAATCGGTCGACCGCGTGAAACTCGGCGAGGAGATCGCACGCGTGGCTCTCGTGAAGGGCGTCGTCCAAGACGTCCTCTTGCAAGTGAACGTCGGCAACGAGGGGACCAAGCACGGCATCGATCCGAGCGAGGGCCTCGACACGGTCGCGCGACTCGCGTCGATCGAAGGGTTGCGCTTGCGCGGTTTGATGTCGCTCCCGCCGATCGGCGAAGAAGAAAGCGTCGCGAGAGCGCGTTTCGCCGAGCTGCGTTCGTATCTCGATTCGTGGCGAGGCGGCCTCACGGGCGCGTCGAAGGCGTCGTTCACAGAGCTTTCGATGGGAACGAGCTCGGATTTCGAATGGGCGATCCTCGTGGGCGCGACACTCGTGCGCGTCGGCACACGACTGTTCGGGCCTCGCGAGCGCTAAAGTCTTTGAGTCACTGAACGAATCCCGATACCATTCCAGTGATTGGGGGCTCTTTGACACTCGTTCGAACGCGAAAGATCGGTTTCATCGGCGCGGGCAACATGGGTCAAGCCATCATCAACGCGCTCATCGATTCGAAAACCGTTCCCGCCTCACAAATTTTCGCGACGAACCGCTCCTTCGGGAACTTGAAAAAAGTCGAAGAGCTCGGCGTGACGACGTTCCAGAACAACGAAGAGCTCGTCGACGCCTGTGACATCGTCGTCTTGGCCGTGAAGCCTCAAGATCTCGTCGCCGTTCTCGAGCCGATCGCCTCGTCCTTCCACGAAGGACACCTCGTGATCTCGCTCGCCGCGGGCTTCAGTTTGCAAACCTTGAAACGTCTCTTGCCCGATGTCTCCGGTCTCGCGCGAGCGATCCAGAAGGCCGTCGTCGGTTACTGCATGGCCGACGGAGCCGAGGCTTCGCGTGGAACGGTCGAGGAGTTTCTCGCGCCCCTCGGACTCGTCGTCCAAGTGGAAGAAGGCGAAGAGTTCGAAGCGTTGACCGTGAGCTGCGGAAGCGGACCCGGTTTCGTCTTCGAGCTCATGCAGTATTGGCAGGAATGGTTGGAAGAACACGGCTTCGAGCCCGACATCGCCCGCCGCATGGTGGTGCAAACTTTCGTCGGCGCGGCGACCCTCGCCGAGCAAGCTCCCGAAGTTTCACTCAATGAACTTCAAGACCGCGTCGTCTCCAAAAAAGGCGTCACGGCAGCCGGACTGCAATCGATGCGCGAGCTCGAAATCGAGCGCGCTCTTCGCTACAGCTTCGAGAAAGCCGTGATCCGCGACCAAGAAATCACACGCGGGACATCGAAGCAGTAGATCTCCCGCCTTTAGTCCAGGCCTTCGGCACGGGCCAAGGTCCTGATTCGCGACGCGACACGAGCGCGCAGTAGCCCGCGCAAAGTCGTGGCATTACTCTAAAACTTGAAGACACGGAGGTCTCAAGTCATGAAAATCGCGCCGATCGATATCGCCCACAAGACGTTCAATCGCAAGGTCATGGGCGTGGATCCCGACGAAGTGAACGACTTCCTTCGCGACGTCGCCGATCAAATGGAAGAGGTCATTCGCGAGCGCAACGCCTTGAAAGAGGCGCTTCGCCAAAAAGATCTCCAGCTCATGGAGTTCAAAGAGCGCGACGAGTCGTTGAAGTCGACGATCCAGACCGCGGCGAAGATGTCCGACGGCATTCGCGCCGATGCCGAGCGCGAGGGCAAGTTGATCATCGGCGACGCTCAACAAAAAGCGGAGCTCATCCTTCGCGACAGCCGCGATCAACTCAAGCGCGTCTACACGGAAATCGCGGAGCTCAAGCGCATCCGCATGCAGTTCGAGATCAATCTCCGCAGCGTCTGCCAAGCGCACATGTCGATGATCGATCAGAGCCACTTCGTTCAACCGGATCCGCAGGTCAATCAGGCTCATGCCGCTGCGAACGGATTCTACGCGACGGCGCCCGCACAAGCAGCTCCCGTTCGAGTGAACACGAGCGCGCAAGCGCAAGCTTCGGCGATTCAATCGAATCAGCCCATCCAAAATAAAATCTAAGAAAAGCGGTGCCTGCTCCCGAATGGGGGCGGTGCCTTTAGAATTCCGAAATCAGAAATCTGATATAGCGTCCGCAAGTTCAGGGTGATCCACGAAGGGATTACGGTTCCCCTGAATTTGTTGGATGCGATCGTTTCTGTGCGCCTCGTGCGCATCGACGGGATCTTCGCGGTTCCACTTCTTCAGGAACTTCTCTTCGATCGGTTCGATGTGGATTTTGTAACGGATCGAGAAGTACAGCAGCGCGCGAGCCGCGTTGCCTTTGTGTTTGTCGGGCGGTTCGAAGAATTCGCCTTGGGCCGAGTTGATCTGACCGATCTTCGAGATCGGGCACTTCAAGACTTCGCGCGGGTTGTCGACTTCTCCGAACTTCAAATTCCCGCGAGTCGAATTCATTCGATTGTCCGTCGGGAACAGATGATGAAGATCGCACTTCTGCGTCGCGGGATCCGTCGCTCGATTGAAACGACTTTGCGGCCACGTGTGTTCGGCGTTGACGACGTTGCCTTCGGGGATCGTGTCGGGACCAGGCTTCGCTTCCGAGGATTTGAAATCGCCGGGTAGGAACGTCTTTTCGCAGTAGACGTCGAGGACGCCATATTCACGGCCGACTTGCACGAGATGGAGCTCGCCGAAAAGTTTTCGTCTCGCGGGTTCGTAACCGACGGCGACGTGGGAGTAGCAAGAGGAGCCAGTGGGGCAGCTGCGAGCGAGTTGATCGGCTTGACTCGCTCGCTTCACGTGAACGCTGGTCAACGTTTCGCGGATGATTTCGAGCAATGCTTGATCGCGCTCGCCGCGCGAAACGGCTTCGTAAAAGGCATCGCCGTAGTAAGGAACTTTCGATTTCGAGAGAACGAGGGCGGATGAGACGTGCGTGAAGAAGAAGACGAGCAGGAACGCGGCAGAACGTAAGTAGCCGTGACCAACTGAACGCACGAGCCCTCCCCTAAGAGTCGTCCATTAGAGCGAACGGTCGTTCGCTCTTCTTTGGAATAGCCAGGGGTCAGAGGGAAGGCAAGGACCGCGTGCGAATTCGCGCGGTCCTAACGTAATACGAACGAATCAGCTGCTTTTTAAAGCGCTTCCGTGAAGAAATCCTGCATGGCCTGCCAGCTGCGGGTGGCGGCAGCGGGGTTGTAGGCAGCGCCCTTCGAGTTGTCGGTACCTGCATTCTTGTCGGTGAAACTGTGAACGGCGTTCCCGTACTTCACGATCTGGTAGTCGACTTTCGAATCGCGAAGCTCGGTTTCGAATGCCGCGAGATCCTCCGGTTTCACGAAGGGATCGTCGGCGCCGTGAAGGGCGAGGACCTTCGCTTTGATCTTCTTTCCGTCGGCTGGCGTGGGGCTGTCGAGTCCGCCGTGGAAGCTGACCACGCCTCTCACGTCGGCGCCCGACCTGGCGAGCTCGAGTGCGGCCGTGCCGCCGAAGCAATATCCGATGACGCCGACTCGTTTCTTGTCGACGCCTTTTTGTGCGCGAAGCTGTTTCAAGCCGGCTTCCATTCGCTGACGAAGAAGCTTCCGGTCCTTTTTGTATTCGCCCGCGAGTTTGCCGGCTTCTTCTCGAGTCGGGCGAATGCCCTTGCCGTAGACGTCGACCGCGAACGCGACATAGCCGAGCTTCGCGAGCTCTTGCGCACGCTCTTTCGTGTTATCGGTGATTCCGAGCCAATCGTGCGTGACGAGAACTCCGGGTTTGGCGGTGATGTTCACGACGTCGTCATAAGCGACGAAGCCTTCGAACGTTTTTCCACCTTGTTTGTATTCGACGGTTTTGGTGACGATCTCGGCTTGCGCATGAAGTGCGAAAGCGGCGATGGCGAAAGAAAGTAGGATACGTTTCATCAGCGGAACTCCTTGTTTGGGAACTCCGGAACGCTAGCAAGATCGCGACGGGCCAAGCAAGTGAAGCAGGGCCCGAATCGCTCAATTTCGCTTTTCGAGGATTTTTTCCGTGTCGTCGAGTGACTCGTTCTTCTTCGGCACGAGCGGATCGTTCTTCTGATCGAAGAGCTCGGGATCGGTCGTCTCGGGTTCGGCTTGGAACGAGTCCTCGGGACCCCTGCGATCGACGGGCAGTCCTTCGCGGATCGCGCGGCCTTTCGATTTGTCGCCGGGCGAATTGTACGCGACCGACAAAAGAATCGAGGATCCTTCGGCCGTTCTCACGCCGTTCAACGTTTTCGCGTAGCCGAGGCGAACGGTGAAGGCTTTGTCGGCTCTGAAGCCGAGCCACCCGCGAGCCTCGAGAAGTGCCGGATTGTAAGCCCAGTAGCGTCCGCTCCCGGCGTCGGCGAGAGCTTGGGTTCCGGTTCTCTCGTTTTCGGTTTTCTCATCCGCGAGAACCGATTCATAACCCGAAATTCCACCGCCGAACGTGAAGCCACCGAACGCCGACTCGGCTAGCAACGAATAGAGGAATCTCTTCGAGAGTCCTTCGCCGAGATACAGAAAGCCGAGATAGCTTTCGAAGCGAAGATGCTTGAAGGGCTTGAACAAGAAAACGCCTGCGCGAGTCGACCAGACGCCTTCGCTCGTGAGCGGAACGGTTTGGAATCGTTTCGCGGCGTCGAGAGGGAGCGACATCTCGAAGTCCGGCACCACTCTCCACCAGCGGCGAACGAGTTGGAAGTTCGCGCCGACGAAAAAATCGGTGACGTTCGAATTCGTCTTGTCGACCGACGTGTCCGACGCCTTCGACTGCGCGAAGCCGAGACCACCGTAAGCGGAGACCGCATGAGCGAAAGCGTAGCGGGCTTTCGCTCGAGTCTCGAAGGTCGTGAAGCTGTTCCCGCTCGGGAGGCGATTGAAGCTGCCTCGAACGGTGTCGTAGTTCGCGGTCGAAGTGAAGTATTCGGTCGTCGACGAGAAACCGAAAGATCCGGGATTCCACGACGACGGCGGGCTCTCGGGAATCGTCGCGCCGCGCGCCGAGAAGCAGAAAGCGAAAAGGCAAAATGTGAGAATGCGTTTCACGTCGGTTTCCCTCTGTGCTGTCGATAAAAAAGCGTAGCACGCGGAACGCAAAGGTGGGAGAGTTCACGGGATGAAAGTCGAGAAGCCAAGTCGCTCACCCTTGGGTGTGATCTTCCTCACCGTGTTCATCGATCTCATCGGCTTCGGAATCATCATTCCGCTCAGTCCCTACCTCGCTCGGCAATTCGATGCCTCGCCCTTCCAGATCGGGCTCTTGCTCTCGATCTATTCGATCATGCAGTTCCTCTTCTCGCCCTTCTGGGGGCGACTCAGCGATCGCATCGGCCGGCGGCCCGTGATCTTGATCAGCCTCCTCGGCGGGTTCGCCGCTTACACGCTCTTCGCATTTTCACAAACGCTCACGCTCTTGTTCATCGCGCGCGCTCTCGCCGGTCTCTTCGGTGGAAACATCTCGACCGCGCATGCGTACATCGCCGACGTGACGAAGCCCGAAGACCGATCGAAGGGAATGGGCCTCTTGGGCGCCGCTTTCGGACTCGGTTTCATCTTCGGTCCTCTGATGGGCGCCGGACTCGGCCTCATCGGAGAGAAAATCGGAAGCGAGCCTCCGTTCGGCTTGAGTTTTGCGGCACTCGGCGCGGCCGCATTGTGCCTCTTGAACTTCGCGTTCGCGAGCGTCGTCCTTAAAGAAAGTTTGCCACCCGAGCGACGCTCGAAGAAAAGCGGAAGCCGTCGCGACCGTCTTCGCGAATTGTTCTCGCATCTCTCACGACCCGTCGCGGGCCCGCTCATGATCGTGTTTTTTCTTTCGGGTCTCGCGATGGCCCAAATGGAAGCGATGTTGTTCCCGTTCATGGCCGATCACTACGGCTGGGATTTGAAGACGTCGTCTTACGGCTTCGCATACATCGGCGTGTTGATGGTGCTCACGCAAGGCGTGATCGTGCGCCGTTGGATGCCGAGAATCGGGGAGCGCCGAACGCTCGCGATCGGACTCGGGTCGTTCGCCTTGAGTCTCGCGTTGATTCCACTCTCGACTCCACTCGCGATGTTGGCGGTGGTGATGACCGTTCTCGCGATCGGCAACGGACTGATGAGGCCGCCGAACCTCGGTTTGATTTCACTCGCGACTCCGCCTGAATCACAAGGGGAGGCGATGGGTGTGACGAACTCTCTCGCTTCTCTCGGCAGAATCATCGGACCCGTCGTCGGTGGACTTCTCTACGAGAGAATTTCGCACGGAGCCCCATTCTTCTTCGCAGGTGCCCTCACGGCCGCTGCCTTGGGTTTGGCGCTTTTCGAGACTCGCAAACTCCAAAGCCGGGCAGCCTCGCCTCGCTTATAGGCGGTCCCTCGCTAACGCTGCGCACCTGCACTGGCTATGAGCACTTCGATATGGTGTTTTCCTGCGTCCGTGAGTGGCGTGAGGGGATGAGCAAATGAGCCGCGAGAAAAAGCGTTCGGCAGCAGAAGCTGCGCCGACCGATTCGAGCCAGAGCTCCAAGCCGTATAAGAATGCCGATATCTGTGACGTCACCGTCATCGGTGGCGGTCTCGCGGGCAGTGTCGCGTCCATCCATCTCGCTCGTGCCGGTTTCAAAGTCGTCCTCCTCGAAAAAGAGCGGGCGTCTCTCGACAAAGTTTGCGGCGAGTTCTTGAGCGGCGAAGCGATCCCTCTTTTGAAAGAAGTCGGACTCGATCCGAAAAAACTCGGTGCGGAGGAGATCACTTCGTTCCGCCTTCATGGACCTCGTCTCTCGATCGAACGAAAACTTCCGATCAAGTCGATCGGTATTTCACGAAAGCGTCTCGACGAAAAACTCCTCGAGTGCGCGGAAGCGGCTGGCGTCGACGTGCGAAGGGGAGTGACGGCGAAGGAAATCATCGACGGTCTCGAGAGTCCGTCGGGTTCGATTCTTCTCGAGACGTCCGAAGGTGAGCTTCGGTCACGACGTTTGGTCGTCGCGACGGGAAAAACGGATTTCAAGTCGGTGAACGACCGAGAGGCACGAGATAGCGGATACGTTGGTTTCAAGATGCATCTCCGATTGAAGCCTTCCGTTTTGAAAGCGATGAAGAAGCATTGCGATCTCTTCGTCTTCGACGGCGGTCACGGCGGAATTTCTCCGATCGAAGGCGATCTCGCGAACTTCTGTTTCATGATCGAGCGCAAAGCACTGAAGGACATCGGCACCGACTGGGAGTCGCTCGCGTCTCACATCGCGAAGAATTGTTGGGCGGCTTCGCATTACCTCGACGGCGCCGAGCCGCAGTTCAAACAGCTCGTCACGGTCGCGAACGTTCCTTATGGATTCGTTCGACGTACGCCTCCGCCTGCAGGTTTATTCTTCGTCGGCGATCAGATGGCCACTATTCCCTCGCTCACGGGCGACGGCATGACGATCGCGTTGTTGACCGGCAAGCTCGCCGCCGATGCGATCATCGAACGCGTCGCAGGCAAAGCGCGCTTGCGATTCGCCCCGCAAGCTTCCGTGAACTATCAGCGCGCGATGCGGAGTCGCCTGCGTCCGCAAGTCGAAACGGGCTTCTATCTGCATCGCTTGTTCAAGAAGCCGCTCTTCGTCGACGTTTCCATTCGCGCCACACGTCGGATACCTGCACTTCTCGATGCGGTCATCTTGGCGACCCGCTGTCGCATCGACGTGCCGCCCTCGACTCGACTTTCATTCAGGAAGTCCGGTTTGCTTCCCGCTCGTAGTTAAAACACGCGATCTAGTTTGCCCGATCGACGGGCGTTCCGGACCCACACTAAGTCTCGTTTACCCCGTGTCGCTTTTGTTTGTTTATCCCTCGACCGACAAGCCCAGGGTGAGGTGCGCGATGAAGATCCGTTTGAATTCCATACTGTTGGCTCTCGCGATTGTCTGTGTGGGAGTGCTCGCGACCGGCTGCGGTGGTGATGCCAGTACGAATGCGTTCACTCCTTTGCCTTCGGACGGCGGAGGGGACGACGATGACGAGGTCACTGGCGATCTGACGGGATTCTACGTCGAGGTCAAAGCTGACCGAACGATCGGTCTCGAGACTTCGATTCACAAATTCAACTCGTTTTCGAGCACGTGCTCAGTCCCCGTCAATTCGACGACGGCTCAGGACATAAATTGCCTGGTGAACGTAAAAGAACTCGATCTGTATTTCAGTGGCATCACACTTCAAGTCAATTATCCGTCGACGATGTGTCCTTATCTCGCCGAGGTTCCGTATTGGTACTACATGGCTCGTGGTGGAATCGGGCCAGCGGATATCGAAGCCGTCGTAAACGAAACGACCGACGTCGTCGAATCGTGCGAAGCCGATGGGGTCGCAGGAGTCGTCAATGCCGACGGAACGTGTACCGTCGCCGAGGGAACTTTCGCTGCGGATGGAGCTTTCACCTGCGCTTACGATCATACGCTCGACGAAGACCTCACGCGAAATTGCTGTAGTGGCGACTACCAGTATACGTACACTCCGCGAGTTGCCGGTGTTCTCGGAACTCCCGTCGTCACCGACAATTCACACGGTGGAAACCCTGGGAATTGCGCGCGATCGCCTGTCGAGTTGATGAATGGATACGAGAGAAGCGACATCACGGGTTACTTCAAAACACTGATCACCAATTCGACCGACGTTCAAAAAAACGTCGCGCTTCCCGCGGTGATCAACGTCGACGGTGTGTCGACGAACATTCTGACGGCGAATTTTTACGGATGGGATAGCTACAAGACCGGCAACTTCGGTGCCGCTCCCGCGTCGGAAGCTCTGACGAACTTTTTGGACATTAGCGGAAGCACCATAACGGCACCGAACGTGCCGTATACCTTCAACTGCTTGAACCATGCGGGCAAGATCAAGCATCGAATCAACGTTTATGTGAACGAGTGGGATACGGACGAGCAGTTCGAGGGCTATCACGTTTCGGGAGCGACCACTTATTCGCCCGACGTTCTCTCCACGGACGTCGAAGGTGTGAACTGCGAAACGGATGCGATTCCGGGCGCGGCTTGCGATGACGTTTGGGACTGGGAACAAGTTTTCGATTACGGCGTCGACTATCCTGAAGAGTGAGACTCCGTCCCTTCACACCGATGTGAAATTCTTACCGGCGCGGAAGCGCCGGTTCGCTTTTGTGGCACTTGAGGTGGCGTGGGCGTTGCTTCGTATCGGTCGTGGAGGACCGAAGATGGCTACCGAACATTTCTTCCGGTTGTTGGGAATCGCGCTGCTGGGCCTCATCGGCTTCGTTGCGATGCCCGAGCATCATGCCGAGCCTGTGCAGGTCGAGACCGTCCAGGTCTCGCAGATCGACTTCGACGTCCAGGCGGCCCTCGAGGTGAATCAAATCAATTCGGGGCGCCTGAAGCCCTACATGATCGAAGAAGACTCGATCGCCGTCAGTGACCTCGACCAGCTCGAGGTCGAAATGAT
>JAZKJB010000355.1:14564-15462 GCA_040384505.1 Bdellovibrionota bacterium
GGCAGGCCCTGATACGGGCGGTCGCGACTTGAACCCCCTCGAATCCCAGTGCTAGTCTATTCCGACGCGTAACCTCGCGTCTTTACGCCAATTTTGAGCGAAGGAATTGACTGTGGCCACCACCGACTCGCCTCCGAACGAACCGTCGACTCTTCCCGATCGTTACACCGCGAACGAAGTCGAAGGCCGCGTCTACAAGTGGTGGGAAGAATCCGGCTTCTTCAAAGCACAAGACGTCTCAACGAAACCTCCGTTCTGCATCATCCTTCCTCCGCCGAACGTGACGGGTCAGCTGCACATGGGTCACGCGCTCGATCACACGATTCAAGACGTGCTCATTCGCTGGAAGCGGATGTCGGGTTTCAATGCGCTCTGGTTGCCCGGAACGGATCACGCAGGCATCGCCACACAATCCGTCGTCGAGCGCGAACTGAAAAAAGAAGGCAAGACTCGTCACGATCTCGGTCGCGAAAAATTCGTCGAGAAAGTTTGGGAGTGGAAGCATCAGTACGGCAATCGCATCTATTCGCAAATGCGCCGACTCGGCGACTCGTGCGATTGGGATCGCGCGGTCTTCACGCTGGATGAAGGCGTGTCGCGCGCCGTTCGCAAAGTGTTCGTCGATCTGTACAAAAAGAATTTGATCTATCGTGGCACTCGTCTCGTGAACTGGTCGACGCCGCTCGAAAGTGCCATCTCGGATCTCGAGGTCGAGCACAAAGAGACGAAGTCGACTCTCTACTACATCAATTATCCCGTCGATGGCGTTGCCGGCCGCTTTCTTACGATCGCGACGACTCGGCCCGAGACGTTGCTCGGCGACACAGCGGTCGCGGTCCACCCCGAAGACGAGCGTTACAAAGACCTCGTCGGGAAGTCCGTCGTGCTCCCGCTGATC
>JAZKJB010000355.1:15472-17486 GCA_040384505.1 Bdellovibrionota bacterium
AAGATCCCGATCATCGCCGACACGTACGTCGACAAAGAATTCGGCTCGGGCGTAGTGAAAATCACGCCCGCCCACGATTTCAACGACTATGCGGTCGGACAACGACACAAGCTTCCGCTCATCAACATCCTCGTGAAGAACGGGACGCTGAACGAGAACGCCGGACCGTACAAAGGCTTGAAGGTTCAAGAAGCCCGCAAACGCGTGATCGACGATCTGAAAGCGAAAGAGCTCCTCGTGAAAGAGGACTCGCTCAAAAACTCGGTCGGATACTGCTCGCGCACGGGCGCGGTCGTCGAGCCGTTTTTGTCCGAGCAATGGTTCGCGAAGATGCCGCAGCTCGCGGGGCCTGCGAAAAACGTCGTGGAAACCGGTACGACGCGCTTCGAGCCCGAGCAGTGGACGAAGACGTACTTACACTGGATGAACATCATCGAAGATTGGTGCATCTCGCGCCAACTCTGGTGGGGTCACCGAATTCCCGCTTGGACGTGCGCGAAGTGCGAACATGTAACCGTCTCGGAAAAAGATCCGACCGCATGCGAGAAGTGCGGCGGCGCCGACATCAAGCAAGACGAAGACGTGCTCGACACGTGGTTCTCGTCTGCACTCTGGCCGTTCAGCACCATGGGTTGGCCCGATAAAACGGAAACGCTCCAGACGTTCTACCCGACGAGCGTTCTCGTGACGGGTTTCGACATCATCTTCTTCTGGGTCGCACGCATGATGTTCATGGGCCTCGAGTTCATGAAGGACGTGCCGTTTCGAAAGGTCTACATCCACGGTCTCATCCGCGACGCCGAGGGCAAGAAGATGTCGAAGTCGACCGGTAACGCTCTCGATCCGGTCGAGCTCATCGAGGAATACGGCGCCGATGCTCTGCGCTTCACGTTGATGTCGCAGATCGCGTCGGGTCGCGATTTGAAGTTCTCCGAGTCGCGTCTCGAGGGCTATCGCAATTTCATGAACAAGATCTGGAATGCGACCCGCTTCGCACTCAACGCGATGCCGGACTTCGAAGTCCCTGCGGCAGGAGTGAACGCCGTTCCGAAGAAAGCCGACATGTCGGTGGCCGATCAGTGGATCGTCTATGAAACGGGACAGCTCGAGAAGAACATCGAAGAGTTCTTGAACCAGGATCGCTTCTCGGATGCGGCGACGGCGCTCTACCATTTCGTGTGGAACGAGTTCTGCGATTGGTATCTCGAGTTCGTGAAGCCCGTCGTCTACGGCCCGCCGTCAGGCGAGCGATCCGCGGCGCAACTCGTGCTCGCGCAAACGTTGAATCGGATCATGCGTCTCCTTCATCCGTTCACGCCGTTCATCACGGAAGAAATCTATTCGAAACTTCCGATCAAGTCGGCGGCCCTCATCATCGAGCAGTATCCGACCATTCGTAACGACAAAGAGTGGCTCTCGATCGGTTCGAAAGAAGCGGCAGCCGAAATGCTGATCGTGAAAGAGACGATCGCGGCGATCCGAAACATCCGCGGCGAGAACCAGATCAAGCCAGGACAGACGATCAACGTTCGCCTCGCTCCGAGCGATGCTCGCGTGCAGAAGATCCTGCAGGCGAACAAACCGCAAATCGTTCGAATGGCGAAGCTCGAGAACTGCGACATCGGCGAAGCCGGTTCACTTCAAAAGTGCGCCGTCGCTCCCGTGCGTCTGCCGGATGCGAGCATCGACGTGATCGTGCCTCTCGAGGGCCTGGTCGACATCGGCGAAGAAGTGAAGCGCATCCAAAAAGCGATCGAGAAAAACCAAAAGGACGTCTCGATCCTCACGGGCAAACTCTCGAACGAGAACTTCGTGAAGAACGCTTCGGAAGAACTCGTCGCCAACGACCGCGCGCTCCTCGAAGCCACGAAAGAACGCCTCTCACGCCTGCAAGACTCGCTGACGAGACTCGCATGAGAAAGGTGTCAGCCTTTTTTCTCGGGTTGCTGTTGGCGTGGCCGGCGTTTGCGCACAATGGGGCGCATCCGGATAACCCCGATGCGGTGAACGCGCG
>JAZKJB010000356.1:0-2494 GCA_040384505.1 Bdellovibrionota bacterium
ATCATAAATGAGTTTTACCATTGCGTGTGGCTGGTTTGAGATTTCCAAAGTTTCCAGCCCCATAAAACGTCCAATGCCGTGGTTCTCATGCACAACTGGCTCATTAACATCCATGCTGGAGGCTTCGGCCAGAAAGTTTTCCGCCTTACGTTTCTTCTTGGCAGTGCGGATATAACGGTCACCAAAAATATCCTGCTCGGAAATTAGAATAAAATCCTTTGCTTCAAACCCTTCTTCAATTTCTTCGGCACTTCGACGTCGACTTCGAAATACAAACTCCCGCGGCCCGCCCCGCGTAAGGACGGAACACCTTTTTTCTCGATGCGCAGACGATCTCCGGAGTTCGTTCCCGGGGGGATCGAAAGCGTTTCTTTTCCATCGAGAGTTTCCGTTTCGATATCAGCGCCGAGAAGTGCTTGGATGTACGAAATCTTGAGCGGCCCCAAGAGATCGAGGCCGTGGCGCTGGAAGACGTCGTGCTCTTCGACGCGAATCTCGACGTAGAGATCGCCCGGAGGACCGCCACGATGGCCGCCCTCGCCCTCGCCGCCGACCCGGAGCTGCGTCCCGGTGTCGACACCGGCCGGAATGTTCACGCGGATCTTGCGCGCGACGCGCTGACGGCCGCGCCCTTGGCACTTGCCGCAGGGATTCTTGATGATGCGGCCGGCACCCTGGCACTTCGGGCACGTGGTTTGGACGGTGAAGAAGCCTTGCTGGGCGATCACCTGCCCGTTTCCTCCGCAGGTGCCGCAAACTTCGGACTCCGAGCCCTTCGCGGCGCCCGATCCCGTACACTCCTTGCACGATTCGTCGGTTTCGAACTCGACGTCACGCTCCATGCCGGTGATCACGTCTTTCAACTGAACTTCGCAAATGTATCGCAGATCCGCGCCACGTTGAGGACCCGTGCTGTTTCGGCGCCCTCGTCCGCGTTGGCCCCCTCCGCCGCCGAAGAAATCGCCGAAGATGTCGGAGAAGCTCGCGAAGATGTCGTCGACGTCTTGGAAACCTTGGCGACCTCCGCCTTGAGCGAAGGCCGCGTGGCCGAAGCGATCGTACTTGGCGCGCTTCTCGGAGTTGCCGAGAATTTCGTAAGCCGAGGCCGCTTCTTTGAATTTCTCTTCTGCTTCTTTGTCGCCCGGATTTTTGTCGGGATGGAACTGCATCGCGAGCTTGCGATAAGCCTTCTTGATGGAATCGTGGTCGGTGTCCTTCTGGACCCCGAGAATCTCGTAGTAATCGCGTTGGCTGCGGCTCATGACCTGATAAGTATTGGTATGATTCACGACCGGTCAAGGTCGATGGGTGGCTTACTTCGTTTCGCGAAGCTGATTCTTCAAATCGGCGAGCTTTCGCGAAAAAATCGCGCGCGCCTCATCGGTCTTGGCGCGTTCGAGCTCTTGCTCGAGAACGGCGATCCCCATTTCGAGCTGCCCGGCCTTCGAATACAGTCGAGCCGACAGAGCCGTCAGCCAGTCGGGCCCGCCGAGTCGGCTCGCCTCTCTGAACTCCGGCGCCGCCTTCTCGATGTCGTGAAGCGCATAGAGGTAATGGAAGCCGAGCCGGAAATGCAGCATCCACTTCTCGGGATATCGCTCGACGCCTTTCTTGAGGATCTTGAGTCCGCCCTCCGCATCGTCGACCAGCACGCTCAACATCGTCCCACCGATGTCATAAACCGTGTGGAACCTCGGCGCGATCTCGGTGATCGCATCGATCATGTGATAGGCCCAGCCGTCACTGCAGAGGGATTTGGGCTTCTCGGCTGCTTCCGTCGGAAGACCCGTGAGCGCGGGCGGGAGCACTTGCTCGGTTTTCGCGACGTCGGTCTGATCGCAGGTGTCCATGTCTTGGATGAGCCGGATCCACATGCTGTCGGCGATGGTCTCGTTGTATCCAAGTGTGAAGTACTTCATCTCTTCGGGTGCGTAGAGCCAGCTCCGAGTGGGCTCGACTCTCGGAGCTTCGCCGAACCCCTGCACCGAGACGGCGATCGCGCCGAGGCCGAGAATCAGCACGGCGATCGAAGGAAGTTCGGCGCGTAAGCGAGTGGAAGGCGACATGACTCGAGTCTAAGAAAAAAAAAAGGCCCTGGTCGAGACCAGAGCCTTTCGGAATTCGATTTTGACTTCGAACGAGATCTTACAGGACGCCGTCGAGCGTGTGAACGAGAGCGCGGTTGTGGTCCATCGTCCAAGTGTCGATGCCGGTCTGTGCGCTACCCAAGTTGGCAGCTGCAGCCGAAGAAGCGGCCGTGAATGCGAGAGCCGTGGGAGCGATCGCACCAACCGGTGCAGCGATGCCAGCGCCGACGTTGACCGTCGTCGTGTTCGTGCAAGTACCGCTCGTGTCGTTCGCGCCGCGAACCGTGCCGGTGCCCGGAGTCGTGCTGTAACGGATCTGACCTTCAGGACGGAAGCCGACTTTCTCGAGGCAGCTCGTGTAAGTATCCCACTCAGCCGAGTAAGATTTCTGGCCGGTGTAGATCGCG
>JAZKJB010000357.1:0-2251 GCA_040384505.1 Bdellovibrionota bacterium
CTCAATTCTTTTTGTTTGACGTGTTTTTTCGATCTCTAATCCAGCGCTCGACTCGTGTTCGAAATTTGTTCGCGATGGATCGCGCTCGAATGGTTTGCGTGCGCGAGCGGCGCCATTAGCGCGAATTTCCATAGGTAAAACGTGAGTTTCGGATCACGACGGGTACTTTGCTTTCATCGGAAAAAGCGACTCCAAAAACCAGTGTTATGTTTCTTTCTCACATGGGAGCATTTCGATGAAACTCACGCATCTCTCCGACGAAAACGTCGACCAAGAACTTCTCCAACTCGTTCGCACCGAACGCGAGGTCTTGACCGACGTTCTTCTTCATCTTCAGGAAGTCGATCGCCGTCGCCTTTTTTCGAAGCACAAATTTCCGTCCCTTTTTGAATATGCCGTCAAACGACTGGGTTACTCCGAAGACCAGGCAGGTCGGCGCATCAGCGCCATGCGCCTCTTGAAAGAGTTGCCGGCAATCGAAGAGAAAATCGAATCTGGCGCGCTGACACTTTCCCACTTGGTCCGCGCACAATCGATGTTCCGGCGGGAAAAGAAAGCCGACCGAAAACGGACGTCCGCTCAGAAAATCGAGCTTCTCTCGATGATCGAGAAGTCCTCGATTCGGGAAACCGACAAAACACTCGAGCAAATGACTCACGTCCCGTTGCCAGCAAGAAAGGTGGAACCTCTTTCCCTCGATCATTTCGACGGGGCACTTCAAGCGAAGCTCAAAAGACTTCTCGAAGTACGGTCGCATAATATCGAAGCTAACGACTTGCATGGCCTCATCGATCAGCTTGCTGATCTCGGGTTAAAGCACTTCGATCCGGTCGTGAAAGCTGAGCGGGCTCTGCTTCGCTCTGAAAGGAAGAGTCAGAAATCAGAAACTTCGCAAGATGAGTTCGTAACGAAATTCATCTCAATAGCGCCAGCGCAAATGGCGGCGACAGTTGACGCGCCACGACCCGCGACGTTCAAGGTGAATCAAAGAAAGACTCGGTACGTTCACGCCGCCACCAACCACAGACTTTTCCTGCGCGATCGCGGTCGCTGCACCAACTGCGGCGGCTCGATGCGAATTCAAAAGGATCATCGCAACTCATTTGCTATCGGTGGTTCGAACGAAATCGAAAATCTTCAACTGCTCTGCAGATCGTGTAACCAGCGGCACGCGATTGAAACCTACGGCATCGAGAAGATGTCCCGATTTCTCAAAGAGCCTTGCCTTGAATATCGACCGACTTTCAGGTGGGCGCGGGTCTCCACCAGAAATCCGCCAATCACTCCTCGAGAACGATCGCGTTCGTGATCTTCTCGCAGAAGAATCGCTTCGAGCGATCGCCGCCGTCGTCGAACGCGACCAAGAAGTCGCCATCCAAGGAACGGACGAGGCCGATCGGACGAGCGCGGCGGCGAGGACCGACTCCGTAATTCATCTCGATGTCTTTTCCCTCGCGAATCGCGCGAATCACGGCCGCGCCATTCGGATTTTCCTCGAGGCGCTTCATCGAAAAACGTTCCCACGTTATCGCGCCGCCTTGAGCGTCGAATGCGCTGACCAAGGCCGACTCGTCTCCGGTTTTCGCGAGACAGCGAAGTCCGACTTCGAGACACGCCTTCGTGTCGTCCAATGCCCGATGCGCGGTCCCCTGGGGCAATCCAAAAAATTTGATCAGCGTTTGCAGACGATGATTTTCGCTCTCGGGAAAAAGCTTCCGCGCGAGTAAAGACGAACACAAGACCGGCTCGGTCGGAAGCGCCAAGCCCGCTTTTTCGAATTCGACCGCAACGAAGCCGACATCGAACGGTGCATGGTGCGCGACCGGAACCGTGCCTTGGATGAACGCGTGAAATTCGCCGATTTTGTCGGCGATACGAGGTGAGTTCTCCACCATCTCGTTCGTGATCCCGTGAATCGCGATCACTTCCGCACCCATCGGTTTCGAGGGCTTCAACAACGTCTCGAACGTCTCGACGATCTGTCCTCCGCGCCACTTCACCGCCGCGATCTCGCAGATTTCCGCTTCGAGCGGATAGCGGCCTGTCGTTTCGGTGTCGAAACCGACGAAGGTGAGATCGCGCCAACGGCGTGATGCGAATTCGGTGAGAGCGGTGTCGAGCGGGAGTTGTTGTGACATGGTTTCTGGTTGTATCCCAGAGGCAGCTCCGAGGGAAAGTCTCGTTCGGCACGAACCGTGCTCTTTCGAACCCCCGAGACCCCGTTTTATAGACAAGGGCTCTCGAGGAGACT
>JAZKJB010000358.1:0-3275 GCA_040384505.1 Bdellovibrionota bacterium
AGAACTCCGAACGAAGACGACGATCGCGCAAGCGAGAAAAAAAGAACTCATCACGATGATCGACTCGCAATCTTGCGAAAAAGTCGACCGCGTGATCGCAATCGAGTTCCCGAATCTCGATCTCGAGAAGAAGGAGTCGGTGAAGCCGGTTAACGCAACCGAAACGAAATTCACGCTGATCGTGAGCGAAGAAGATCTAAAGACGCTTACGAGAATGCGCGAAGTCGCATCTCACGCGCACTTCAACGCTTCGTGGTCAGAGCTCTTCGTCGTCGCAGCCAAGGAATATCTCAAACGTCACGACCCACTTCTCAAGACCTCGAAAAAGAAGGACGAAAAACCTGGCCTCGAGGCTCCGCTCTCGCAGCCGCGGACGGCTGCGAGAAAGGCCCTCTCAAGGACGGATGCGCTTCGCGCAACCCAGATCAGCAGATCGAGCGAGGGATTTCGAGCCAACATGATCGAAGAGAGTTCCGCTTCAGGAGCGAGCTTCGATCTGAAGGAAGAGAGTTTCGCACCGGAACTCAAAGACAGCAAATTACAGAACGGTTCCGCATCGGTGTAAGTTCGTCGATCCGTTGACCGGGCAGCACTGCTGCAGCCGAGACCGCATCGAAGTTGATCACATCATCGAGCGAGCGCGTGGAGGTTCGAATGAGCCCTCGAATCTTCAGGTGCTGTGCAGGACGCATAACTTATCGAAGGCCCACGGGCGGTTCGGCGTGAGCCTCGTGGCCAGAATGGCCAAAGCAAAACGGGCTCCTGTGGGGAGCCCGAAGCAAACAACTCACTGATGTCATGCGTTGGCGGAGAGCCGGGCGTGGGGCCCGGCCTTTTCACTAGCCGATCAATGATCGGCGCGGACGTGGATTTCTTTGGCTTTGCGGTACTCCGCTTGACCTTGCGCAACCGAGAGCAGCACTTCGGCCGTGCGGCCAGGTGACTCGTCGGGGAGCGCGTGCGTGGCGCCGTCGAAGACGACGAGAGCGTGGCGCTGCGAGGCCTTCGTGTTCTTCCAAGCCGTACGCTGGTCGGCGAGCAAGGGCGCTTCATCGTTTTCAGCGACAAGCATCGTGACGTTCTCGAGGCGCGGAGTTTCGCGTCGCAAGTCGAAGTCACGGGCGGCGCGAACGAGATGGAAGACGGCTTTCTTGTAAACGGCCTCATCGACGCCGGCCGGGATCGCCTTCACACGCTGGCGGCCGTAGAGAGAATCGTAGAAGGAGTCGTACCAGTAATCCTGACCCACACAGAGCCAAGGATTGATCGAACCGTACATCGCGCAGGGAGCGTTCTCCCAGAATCGGATGCCGTCGAGCCAAACGCGGAGCGAGCGGCCGCCCGGATTGTAGTTGTCGAGCGGGACGACGAGGGGAGCGATGTACACCAAATTCGCGACGCGAGTCGGGAACTGATGTGCGAACTGAGTCGCGACGCTCGCGCCGTAGCTCAAACCCACGAGTTGAACTTTTCCCGTGATCTTCAAAGAGTCGAGAACGTCGGCGAGATCGTTCGCCATTTTCTCGAGTTCGAGGCCCTTGCCGAAGTAAGTCGGCTCTTGGCCTTCTTTCAGGAGACGAAGATTTTCAGGCTGTGCCGCGTACGCCGCACGCACGACGGTGGCGCCCGTGCTCGCGAGGTTCGAAGTGACGGGATCCCAGCGACGCGTGTCGTACACGAGGCCGTTCAAAAGAACGAAGACGGGAGCGTCGGGGTTGCCGCGAACGATTTCGGCGACACCTTTGGTTCCGTCACGGAGAGTGACGACGCTTTTTTGCAGAGTCGCCGCACTCAGCGAGGCGCCGAAGAGGACGAGGGAGAGGAGGATCGCGAGTTGAATCTTGCGGACCATGGTGTTTGAGCTCCTTCGAAGTCGAGGTTCGAAGCCCAAGTGGTAAACGTGTCGAGGGTGACCTTGCAAACTGTTTCGGTGAAATCCCCTGGGAAAAAATAGAGCTGAGGCTCTATTTCGAGCTCAGGAGCGGTACCGCTGGAGGCGCGCGAGAGTTTCCAGGGCCTTTACGGGATCGAGGGGCTCTTCTGTCCCCAAGACGTCGGCGACGTAGCCAGGAGTCCGCATGCCGACGAGGACCGAGCTCAACTCGGGGAACGATTGATAGAGCCTGAGAACTTTTCGAGAGAGAGTCGGCGACGTCGCCAGTTCCGGCGCGAAGCCTTGAAGCTGTTCGCCGATCAGACCGCTCTTTTGATTCGCGAGGTTCTCGAGATCCCAAGTCACCAGACGCAAAAGTTCTTGGATCGCGGTTTGATAATCGGCGACCCAGCTCGCTTGATCCGCGCTCGCGCGTGAAAGAGCTTGTCGGATCGACGGATAGATTTGGCTTCCCAGGGCGTCGCGCCAGGTGAGGAGGTCGTCGATCTCGCTCAAGCGATCGCGAAGAGCGTGAGCCCATTGCAAGCCTTGAGGAGTTTTCGGATAGCCCGGCGCTCGCTTCTCGAGCTCGATCGCGCGACCGAGAGTCGTGTGAAGACCGCCTTTGACTTCGACGTCGTCGTGGGTCGGGTACGACGTGAGTCGAATGAGGCGATCTTTTGTGAATGCGTTGAAGGGGCGGTTGCCGAGAACCGCGAGGTCGTGTTCCTTCGCGAACTCGAACACGCTTTCGCGGTTGTTGTTCTTGTGGAGAGCCGCGCCCGCTTCGTAGACGTTGAACGGAAGCTGGATCACGGCGAAGTGGTTGTCTTTCGAAACTTGCTTCGCGAGGTCGAAGACGCGCGTGAGAGAAGTGAAGTCGGAACGACTCTCGGTCTCGGGAAACGTGTTCGAGGAAACACCGTAGGATTTGATTCGGCCACGATCGACTTCGAGCTCGAGATGCTGAAACGCCTTCTCGATTCGCGCGTAGTAAGCATCGCGCGTGCCGCCACCCTTCAAATAGTACTCGGGGTTGTGGAGGAGGAGCACGTCGATCGTGTCCATCTTCAAGCGCTCGAGCGAGCGAGTGATCTGATTCTCGAGGAAGACGGGCGAGATGTTGTGCCAGCAATCGCTCTGGAGCTCGACCATCTCCGGGAACGGATTCCCGTTCGAGGCGCGCTCGCGGGCGTCTTTCAAATTCGAGCCCTGGACGTAACCGATCTTCGTGACGATCACGAGCTCTTCGCGTTCGAGCTTCTCGCTCTCGAAGAGCTCGCGCGTGATGTCCCCCACCAAACGCTCGGCACTGCCATCGGTGTAGTTGGTGCTCGTGTCGATCAGGTTCACGCCGCTCGTGAGCGCTTGTCGCAAAGCTTCGCGATGATCGGGCTCGAAC
>JAZKJB010000358.1:3285-4533 GCA_040384505.1 Bdellovibrionota bacterium
CTCGTGGACGCGGTAGCAGCCGAAACCGACGCGCGAAACGGTGAGCTCGGTCTTTCCCAAACGCGACGAGCGTTGGGTGAACCCTTTTTCTTTCATTCGCTGAAAATAATCGCGGGTCGCCGCAGGTGTCGCAAACATAGAAACGCCATTGTATCTCACGACACTTCGGGTGACGTGAAGTTTTCATGCGACCGACTTAGGTCTTGCTCAGCCGATTCTCGACGAGATCGCGAACGACGCCCGGGTCCGCGAGAGTCGACGTGTCACCGAGTTGCTCGGGCAAGTTCTCCGCGATCTTGCGCAGGATCCTGCGCATGATTTTGCCCGAACGAGTCTTCGGCAAACCCGGAGCCCACTGCAGGAGGTCGGGCGTCGCGATCGGGGAAATTTCTTGGCGCACCCACTTCACGAGCTCTTTTCGGAGCTCGTCCGTCGGCTCGATCCCGGCTTTGAGCGTCACGAACGCGTAGATGCCTTGGCCCTTGATGTCGTGGGGATAACCGACGACGGCGCTCTCGGCGACTTTCGAATGCGAGACGAGGGCGCTCTCGATTTCGGCGGTTCCGAGACGGTGACCGGAAACGTTGATGACGTCGTCGACTCGGCCCGTGATCCAATAATAGCCGTCGGCGTCCCGACGACAGCCGTCGCCGGTGAAATAGAAACCGGGATACGTGGAAAAGTACGTCTGCTCGAAACGGGCGTGATCGCGGAACACGGTTCGCATCTGTCCTGGCCACGAGTCGCGGAGACACAAGTTGCCACTCGCTGCGCCTTCGAGCTCGGTGCCTTTTTCGTCGACGAGCAAAGGAGCGACACCGAAGAACGGTTTTGTCGCCGAGCCGGGTTTCTGGGCGATGGCGCCGGGCAGAGGCGAGATCAAGATTCCGCCCGTTTCCGTTTGCCACCACGTATCGACGATCGGGCAGCGGTCTTCACCGACCACCCTATGATACCAGAGCCAAGCTTCGGGATTGATCGGTTCCCCGACGCTCCCGAGAAGCCGCAAACTCTTGCGCGAAGTTTTCTTCACCGGCGCCTCGCCCTCGCGCATGAGAGCGCGAATCGCGGTCGGAGCCGTGTAGAAGATGTTCACCTGGTGCTTGTCGACGACTTGCCAGAATCGCGAAGAGTCCGGGTAATTCGGGACACCTTCGAACATCAAAGTCGTGGCCCCGTTCGCGAGCGGACCGTAAACGATGTAGCTATGACCCGTGACCCAGCCGACGTCGGCCGTGCACCAGTAGA
>JAZKJB010000358.1:4562-4945 GCA_040384505.1 Bdellovibrionota bacterium
GTCGTGATAGTCGAAGACGGTTTCATGGGTGAAGGACGCGAACACGATGTAGCCACCGGTCGTATGGAGAACACCCTTCGGTTTGTTGGTCGAGCCCGAGGTGTAGAGGATGAAGAGCGGATCTTCCGCGTCCATCACTTCCGGTTCGCAAGACGTCGAGGCCCTCGACGTCTTTTCGTGAGCCCAGATGTCGCGACCGTTCATCATCGGGACTTCGCGACCGGTGTGCTTGAAGACGAGGACCTTTTTCACGCCGGGGCATTTCGCAACCGCGTGATCGACGTTCCTCTTGAGGTCGATGAATTTTCCGTGTCGTTTTCCTTCGTCGGCGGTGATCACGAACGTCGAGTCGCAATCTTGGATCCGGTCCGCGATCGAATCGG
>JAZKJB010000359.1:0-2015 GCA_040384505.1 Bdellovibrionota bacterium
GATATCGTTACACTCAAGATCACGATCAGGTCGACGATCTGGAAGCCGAAGCGGAAGCCGCGATCAAAGCCGGCGTTCCGAACGAGCTCGTCTTCGAAGCGCCTCTTCCGTATGGAGTCGCGCGCGCGATTCGCTTCGAGCATCAAGCACAGTTCCACCCGATTCAATATCTCGCCGCACTCGCGTCCACGATCGAAGGTGATGGCTCGTACATTTTCGAAGAAACGCGGATGCTCGACGTGCACGACGGCGAACCGTGCCGTATCACGACGGATCGAGGAACGATCATCGCGGACGACGTCATCGTCGCTGCGAACGTTCCGGTGACGAACAAATTCTTCCTGCAGACGAAGATCGCCTCGTATCGGACCTATGCGATCGCGGTCCAGGTCGCGAACCGCTTCGACATGAAGAATCTCTATTGGGACATCGCCGATCCGTATCACCACATCCGGAGCGTTGATTTCAATGGAAGCCCACGACTGATCATCGGCGGCGAAGATCACAAGACGGGACAGGACGTCCACACGGGCATCCATTTCCAGAATCTCGAGGATTGGGCGCACGCGCACTTCGACGTCGAACGGATCACTCATCACTGGTCGGGCCAAATCGTCGAGCCCGTCGACGGCCTCCCGTTCATCGGCCGCAACTCGTTGTCGTCCCACGTCTTCGTCGCGACCGGATACTCGGGCACCGGAATGACGATGGGGACGGTCGCGGGGATGTTGACGTCGGATTTGATTCTCGGAGTTCAAAATCCGTGGACGGATCTCTTCGACGCCGGCCGCGTGAAACCTCTCGCGAGCTTGAGAAACTACATCAGCGAGAACATCGATTTCCCTTCGCACCTGATCGGCGATCGCTTCACCTCCGCACAGGAAGCCGACACGGCAGTCTTGCGCGAGAACGAAGGCGCGATCGTTCGAGTCGGCGCGAAGAAAGTGGCGGCGTTCCGCGATACGCAAGGCGAACTTCACATGATGTCACCGGTTTGCCCTCACCTCGGATGCTACGTTCACTGGAACGATGCCGAGAAGAGCTGGGATTGCCCGTGTCACGGCTCACGCTTCAGTCCCGTCGGAAAGCTCTTGAACGGGCCCGCGGTGAGCGATCTCGCGCCGGAAGAATACGATGAGAACGCGCCGATGATCCCGGAGCGCTACGAGCAGCCTGGTCCCGCGAATCCATTCGCGCCGTCGTTACTTTCGGTTTTTAGCTGCCCGTTCAAACCCAAGCCGTCGTGACGCATGGCTTTTCAATTGTGACCCTCTCCTTGGCTGCCTAGAATTTGGCAACACTCGACCAAGGATGGGTCCAATGAAAACAAGTGCCTTTTCGTCACTCGTCGCAACTCTTCTCGTCGCCCTCCTGTCGCTTTCTGCCACGGCTTCGCAAGACGCTCTGCCGTTATGGCTGAAAGTGCGCGCGACGAACAAAGTCGATCGAACCGCGATCGTCGCGACCGGCGCGAGCATCGAGATCATTCGCGAGGACTACGTCATCGCACTCGGAAACGAGAGTCATCGCAACGAGCTCGTACGCATGGGGGTTCTCGAAGCGAGCTTCACCGCGACGCCGGAGCTCTTCGACTTTCCGAAGGACGATGCGAACTTCCACACTTACGAGGAAATGAAGACGGCACTCTTCGCACTCGCAATGAAGTATCCGAAGCTCGCGGAAGTCGACTCGATCGGAAGGTCCGTCGAGGGCCGTGATCTCCTCCGCATCCGCATCAGTGGCGACCTCACGAATGGCGGCGATCGCCCGGCTGCGATTTTCATGGGCGGTCACCACGCACGCGAGCACGTTTCCATGGAGATTCCTCTCTTGCTGGCCGAGAAGCTTCTCGAGGATTATGCGACCGATCCCGCGATCAAGAATCTCGTCGACACTCGCGAGATCCACATCATCCCCATGGTGAATCCCGACGGCGCCGAGCACGACGTTTCGGGCGGGCGTTACAAGATGTGGCGCAAGAACCGCCCGCAAATCGCCGCGCACGAGTATGCGGG
>JAZKJB010000359.1:2025-9619 GCA_040384505.1 Bdellovibrionota bacterium
CAACTATGGTTTCGGCTGGGGCACGGGGGGATCGAGCAAGCGCGGTAACGACGACACGTACATGGGCCCTGCACCGTTCAGCGAACCGGAGACGAAGTCGATCCGAGACTTCGTCGAGAAAACGACGAACGCGACCGTTCTCCTTTCGTTTCATACGTTTTCCGAGCTGATTCTTTACCCGTGGGGTGGAAAGTACGATCCGGTCGCGGACGCGAAGGATCACTCGGTCTTCGAAACGATGGCGAAGCAGATGGCGACGTGGAACGGCTACACGCCCCAACAAGCGTCGGATCTCTACATCGCGAGTGGCGACACGGTCGATTGGGCCTACGGCGAACACAAGATTTTCGGCTTCACGTTCGAGCTCGATCCTTCGAGCATTTGGGACGGCGGCTTTTACCCCGGGCAGAAAGTGATTCCGGGAGTGTTCGCAAAGAACTGGCAGGCCTGCTTGTACATGATCGGACTCGCCGACAACCCGTACCGGGCGATCGAAACACCGGCGGCGGCTTACGGACTTTCTTCGCCGCTGCTTCGGTAAGACGCCGGCCTAGGATTGAAAATCGAGAGAACTTCGGGCTCGTCGTCATCATGAGCCGGCGTGAGCGGAGCGCGCAACGACGCCTCCGCCGTGCGCGGCACGCTCGCGAGGATCTCGGGCAAAACCAACTGTGACGTTTTCGGGGGTTGCGCGAGACGGGCTCGAATCACCGAGCGCGCGGCCGTCAAGACCGAGCTCGCAGAGTAGAGGCTCTTCGGCATCGGCAGACCTTTCAGCTGCGTCCCGATCTTCGAGGCCGGAAATTTGCCGCTGAAGAAATTCTCCGCGACCCGTACCCGATTCGGTGGCGCACGGAGCACGATACCGACTGGAATTTTCGCTTTCCCCTCGCGGACCCGCGACGTCAGATGTGGGTTCAGCGATTTCGCGAGAGTCTCGTCTCCGTCGAAGAATTCCAGGAACGCGCGCCACGATTGCGAACTGCCCGTCTTGAAATCCGCGCTCTCAATCTCGGGGCTCCACTTGGGATCGGAGAAGGCGAGGCTCGCGTTTCTCTCCACTTCGAGAGCCGCGAGAAAACAAGCGTAGAAGTTCTGCGAAGCGAAACCGAAAGCGAGTGTCGGATCCTTTTCGATGAGTTCCGACAAGTCGTCGGTCCCGAACTTTTGCGTGATCGACCGAACGCCGTAGGCTCCGTGATTGTACCCGGTGAGAGCGAGGCTCCATGACTGGAGCATCTGATAGTTCTGCTTCAGGAGTCGTGCCGAAGCTCGTGTCGAGATCAGCGGATCGTTTCGCTCGTCGACGTCTTTGTTCACTTTCATGTACTCTTTGCCGGTTCTAGGCATGAACTGCCAGATCCCGCTCGCGCCGACTTTAGAGCGTGCATTCACGTTGAAGGAACTTTCGACGAATGGAAGACGCGTCAACTCGATCGGAAGTCCCTCCTTCCGAAAGATCTCTTCCATCGAGCGCAAGTAACGTCCCGAATAGTAGATACCCAGGAGAAAGCGGTCTTTCTGCCCGAGCTGGAAGCGGATGCGATTCTTCTCCATGGCCTTCGAGAACTTTTGCGGATCATCGATCCTCGAGAACTGCTCCCAGACACGGAGGTCGTCGCCCGCGAGCCCTTCGGAATCCGTGACGTTCGAGAGTCTCTGCAGACGCTCTAGGATCTCGGTTCTCTTCGATTCGATGAAATCTTCCCGCGCTCTCGCTTTCTGGGAAAAACTCAAACTCGGATCTTTCATGATCGTGCTGAAGTCGATCGGCGTGTAGACGATCTGAACGTGGACGCTATCGTGAAGGACACCTTGCTCGGTCGTGTACTTCGCGTAGATGTCCCGCCAGAACGCGACGCGATCTTTCATCTTCGTAGGCACGTCGAACGTCGACTCGCTCCAACCGAGAGTACCCGTCTGATTCGCGAAGGACGTCGATCTCCACGGAAGAGCGGCTTTGAGGTCCTCGGCCGAAAGGATGTCGGCGGGCGTGAGCGGCAAGCTCGAACCGTCACCGAACGTCGTCGGCGAACCGGAAGGTGCGGAATCGTCGCCGACCGTCGGCAACCACGACTCGAGAACCTCTCGAAGTCGTGAACGGTTGGATTTCTCCTCGGCATGCGTAGAGACGGCGAGCCCCAGAACGGAGATCGCGATGAAAATGATGACGCCGAAGTTCGATTTGACCATGAACTGGAATATTACCGGCGATTGCAAACGGCGGCCAGGTCTTGTCTCATAGGAAGGAAATGTCTCGACGACTCACGACTTTCATACCGACTCTCATCATCTGCGCCTCCGCGTGCGCCGTTCTTTTCGGGGGCTGCACGAAACGCGAGCTCACCGATCGTGAGACGGTCGTCATGGCGCTCTCGGCGCCGCCCAGCACACTCGATCCGCGTTTCGCGACCGACGCGACAGGAGAACGCATGGCTGGACTTTTGTTCAGCTCTCTCGTTCGAACCGGTGACGACCTGAAACCCGCAATAGGCGATGCGACCGAGTCGTGGACCGTGAAGAACGGCGTGGACTACACGTTCAAGATCAGACCGGGCTTGAAGTTCTCGAACGGCCGTCCCGTCGATGGTGACGACATTCGCTTTAGTTTCGAATCGGTGAAGGACGCGAAGAGCCCCTTCAAATCGTCGTTCGCCATCATAAAAGAAATAGAAGCGCAGTACGACGTCACGAAGGGTGGCACGGTCAGGATCGTCCTTCGAAAACCTTCGGCGATTTTCCTGGGGGATCTTCGAGTCTTGAAGTTCTTGCCGAAAGCCGAAGTTCTCGCGAACGACGCCGATTACGCCGCTCATCCGATCGGAAGTGGGCCGTTCGCGCTCGAGAGCGTAGGAGCGAACGACATCGTTTTCGCCGCGAGAGCGGATCATCCGAGTGCCGCACCGAAGATCAAGCGTGCGATCTTCAAGATCGTTCGTGACGACAACACACGGGCGCTGAAGATGAAGCGAGGTGAAATCGATCTCGCGCAAGCCGAGTTTCCCCCGCTGAAAGTGCGTTGGCTCGAGAAGGAACCGAAACTCAAAGTGTATGCCTATCCCGGTCTCGCGATGACTTACATGCTCGTCAACCATCGCGATCCTCTCTTGTCGAAACTGGGTTTACGAAAAGCGCTCGCCGCCGCCGTGGATCGCGACTCGATCACCAAGTACAAGCTCGAAGGTCTCGCTACGCCCGCCTCGAGTCTTCTGACTCCGGCGAATCCGTTTTTCAACTCGGCTTTGAAGCCGCCGCTCCATTCGCCGATCGAAGCGAAGCGCTTGATCGCGGCTCTCGGCCTCGAGGGGCGTGCCTTCGAACTGAAGACGAGCAACTCTCCGACCGCGGTCGACAATGGAAGAATCGTCGCGCGGCAACTCTCGGATGCAGGTCTGAAGATCTCGACACGTTCGTTCGAGTGGGCGACGTTCTATTCCGACATTCAAAATGGCCGATTCCAACTCGCGATCATGCGTTGGACGGGAACGATCGACCCCGATCTCTACAGGAAAGCGATGGCGACGACGGAAGTTCCCCCGGCCGGCCGGAATCGCGGCGCGTTCTCCAACCCTCGTCTCGACGCCCTCGTCGACTCCGGTCTCTCGACCGAAGATTTCACGACGAGAAAAAAGATCTACGACGAAGTGCAAGAGATCGCGTTTGGCGAGCTCGCGGTCGTGCCGCTCTGGTACGATACCGAGGTGGCCGTCGCGAGCACTCGCCTGAAGAATTATGTTCCGCCTCTCGACGGAAGTTACTGGCCCCTCACGCAGGTGACCAAAGAATGACGGATGGACCGAACGTCGCTCGCGAAAAACCGAAGATTCTCTGCATCGACGACGAGAGCTCGATTCTCGCGGCGCTCTCCCGCTTGCTGTCCCCCGATTTCCTGGTTCTCTCCGCGACGTCGACGGACGAAGCGCGCGATCTCCTCGATCATCACCGCGACGTCGCGATCGTGATGACCGATCACTCGATGCCGGGAGAAAGCGGAACGCGCTTTCTTCGCTACGTGCAAACGGCGGCTCCGGATGCCGTACGTGCGATTCTCTCCGGTCGTGTCGACGTGCAAGCGATGGCCGAGGCGATCAACAACGCCCAGGTCCATCGCGTGATATTGAAACCCTGGGACAACGAATATCTGAAACTCCAGATGATCGAGGCGCTCGCCTCTCACGGGGTCCTACGGGAGAAGCGAGAGCTCGAGCGTCTCTCGATCACCGATCCGGTCACTCAAGTCCGGAACCATCGTTACTTTCAGGACCATTTGAAGATCGAAGTCGAGCGGACGATTCGTCATCAACGCTCGCTTTCCCTCGTGATGATCGACATCGATCACTTCAAGAAATACAACGACACCTACGGACATCCCGCGGGCGACGCGCTTTTGCGGGGAACCGCGAAGCGACTCCTCGACCAACTTCGTGCGCTGGATACCGTCGCACGCTACGGCGGCGAGGAATTCGCTCTCGTCATGCCGGACACTTCGTACGAAAACGCGATGTTGGTCGCGGAACGCGTGCGAAAATCCATCGAGAAAGAAGGGTTTCCCGGACCCGACGGCACCCCGACGTTCGTCACCATCTCCCTCGGTGTCGCGACCGCGCCCAAGCACGGTGGCGACAGCGCCGAATTGGTGAAAGCCGCCGATGCCGCTCTCTACACCGCCAAAAGGCAAGGTCGTAACCAATCCGTTGGTGCCTAGAGCGGGTCACGTTAAACTAATCGCTCATGAGAAAAATCGATTGGTTCCTCGTCATCGTCCCTTTGTTCGTCACTTGGGGATTGGATCGTGTCACGAAAATCTGGGCGCAGACTCTCACGGGTCTCGATTTCTACGGACCCGTCGGTTTCGTTTTGCACCTCAATCACGGTGCGATGCTCGGACTATTCTCTTCGACACCTCCCGTGATCCGAATCGTCAGTCTCGCGACGGGCGGAGCATTCCTGCTCTTCTTCTTCGTCGTGATCCAGTATCTGCTCCCGATCAAATCGCTCACGCTCCGCGCGGGAATGTCGATTTTGCTAGGCGGAATTCTCGGTAACGTCACCGATCGGGTGATCTACGGACACGTCGTCGATTTCATCTTGATCGGCACTCCCGCGAAAGCGTCGCCCGCTTTCAACGTCGCCGATGCGCTTCAGTGGGTCGGTTATGCGATGATCGCGACCGCGCTGATCCGCGACAGCGAAATTCTTTGGCCCGCCGACAACTCTCGCAAGCGCATGTGGATCAATCCACTCTTCCAGCTGCGGTACTGTTTCATCTTGCTCGCGGTCGGCATGGGCTTCGCCGCGATCGCAGGCGTGTACAGCTACACCTTCCTTCGTGTCACCATCATCGAGTTCGGTGGATCGAACCCGGTGATCCTCGACAACTATCTCACGCCGTTCATCATCAGCTTCGTCGCGGTGAGCCTCGGGTTCGCGAGCGCACTCTTCCTGGTGGGCCGTCGCTTGTCGGCTCGAATCGCAGGACCGCTCTACGCTTTCGAACGTTTCCTGGACGATCTCGTCGCAGGCAAGCCGCGCAAACTCCGCCTTCGCGCCGGAGACGAATTCAAACATCTGGAAGAAATCGCGGAACGTATCTCTGAAGAGATGTTGAAGTATCGTCCGGCTCCGACCTCGACGCCGGCTGCGACTCCGACACCGACCGAAGTTCCAGGGACACCGAAGAAACAGTCGAACGGTCACTGATCTGCATCTAGTACGACACAAAAGGGAGATCAGGATGATCACCTCACTCAGCCTCGGATACCGTTTCGTCACGACCCTCACTGCGATCTCGATCGCGATTCTTCCCACGGTTTCACAGGCCGCCCCGATGGGAAGCCCCTACCCGCCCGGATTCTTGCGAGCCACTCCTCCGCCTCGCGAGCGGTACAAAGAAATCCCGATCGAGTCGAACGCCCGCGTTCGTCGTTGGCTGCATTACTTCGTGAAAGAAGATCGTGCCCGCTTCGACCGCTTCATGTCGCGAGGCGCGCGCTACCGCATCACGGTTCAAGAAATCCTCATGGAGAACGGTGCACCGCCGGAGCTCTACTATCTCGGCATGATCGAGAGTGGCTACGCCTCGCAAGCTCGCTCGATCGCGAAAGCCGTCGGCATCTGGCAGTTCATCGCCCCGACCGCGCGACGTTATGGACTTCGCGTGGATAAGGAAGTGGACGAGCGACTCGACGTCCTTCGAGCGACGAAAGCGGCCGCTCGCTACTTGAACGATCTCGAGCGCGAATTCGGCTCGTGGTACCTCGCGATGGCTGCGTACAACTGCGGCGAGGGCCGCGTTCGTCGCGCGATTCGCAAGCATCACACGAAAGATTTCTGGACGCTCGCTCGCCGAGGCGCATTGCCGAAAGAAACGATCGAGTATGTTCCGAAGTTCCAGGCGGCGATGGAAATCGCTCGCAATCCCGAGCGCTATGGTTTTAGCGAGAAGAAGCACTACGACTTCCCGGACATGAAGAAAGTTCGGATCACCCGCTACACGTCTTTGAACGACGTCGCACGCCGCCAACGCGTCCCCTTCGCGTCGGTGCGCGCGATGAATCCGCACCTGCTCAAGTCGCGCGCGCCGTCGAGCCGCCGAGGGTATGACGTGTGGGTTCCGAAGATTCATTGAGCTCGGGTGAGTGAGCGTGATCGTCAATTTGCTCACCGATAGCGACTACTGATTCAATTCGTGAAAACTTGAACCCAATCGGAGCCTTGCTTGCCGACGCCGAGTCGGCCGAAGCTTCCGTTGAGGATGTTCGCCTTGTGGCCAGAGGAATTCATCCACTGGGTCATGACCGATGCGGCCGAGCCACTCGAATTCTTCGCGATGTTCTCACCCCACGTGCTCCACGTGACACCCGCGGCTCTTAGTCTGTCATCCGGCCCATCTCCGTCAGGCGATGTGTGACTGAAGTAATTCCGCGAGACCATGTCTTCGGCGTGTGCTTGTGCGACTTCCGAGCGTGTCGCCTCGAGTTTCAACGGCTTCGCGCCGACCTTCGCTCGCTCGACGTTCGCGATCGCGCAAATCTCTTCGCGCACGATGCGAACGCTCATCACGTCCGCGGTGGTGTCGATACAGTTGAGGTCGCCTGTGTTGGAAACAGGCGTCGTGTTCGGCGGCGTCGATGACGACGACTCGACGCCAGGCGAACCCGATGATCCGGGTGCGCAGGCCGTAAGAACTCCCGCGACGAAGAAGACCATTAGAATTTCACGTCGCCTTATAAAGCACTTCACCCCGTACTTATCGACACCAGGATTTCAATTACCAAGAACTGCAGACAGAACCTGACGATTCGGCCTCATTTCGAGACGAATTCTCGGAACGAGTGTGATCGAAACGTTCAACTCAGACGCCCTTCCTCTCCTCTCTTCTTTTCTTAACTCGCTCCCGAGACCCCGCTCGATCCGCCCGGATGGCGGAGCGAAATTCGCTCTCATGGATGGACGTACATCGCACCAACGAGATTCGAGTGCGAAGGTACCAGCGGCGTGACGGAGCATGGAGTACTCCGCGAGCGGAACTTTTTCAGGGCGCGAAGACTACGTGGGTTCCGAGCTCTGAGCAGAGCTTCTGAAAATCGTGAAA
>JAZKJB010000360.1:0-2103 GCA_040384505.1 Bdellovibrionota bacterium
GTAGCGGCCAATCGGGCATTTTTCTCGCGGGCATTTCACTGCGGCCCGCTGTGTACGTGAATTTCGAGCTCCGGGTCTCCGAGTCGATCACGCGAATTCGTTTTCCGACTCGAAGGTCAGGCTCATTTTTTCCGGAGCCTTGCAGGTAATAGCCGGGTTTCAAGACTTTCACGATCGTGTATTCGTTCGCTGACGCACTCCACTCGGTCTTGGAGTCGTCCCTCCATTTCACGCGCACGCTTCGAACCGCCGGGTATCGAACGACGACAGCACCGGAACGTTTCAGAACGGTGTCGAGATCGAGATCGGGCGACCTGGCGATTCGATCGCTGAGCGCCTTCTCTGCTTCGACGAGCGGTCCTTTTTGCTTGCGTGCGGAGAAGACGACGATCGGTATCAAGAGGATGATCGAAACGTTGGCGAGGAAAAGTGCTTTCATTTAGCAAGCGTAGCTAGGGTGAATGGCGGCTGTCAAAAGGCCGGAGGTGAAAACACTCGGGCCTGAAGGCGTCACGTGACGCCTTAAGTTTCCCGCAAAGAAAAAGGCCGAAGGTAAAACCCTCGGCCTTTCGCGTTTTCAGAACTCGAAGCGAGTCTTACTCGTTATCCGGCTCTTGCTCTTCGTCGTCGCGAGGAGGCAACGGATCGTTCTCCTCGTTCTCAGGCGGAGTCGCCGTCGCTTCTGCGTACCAGCAAGCCGGGCGGTAGCCGACCATCGGTGCGTTGCAAGCGCCGATCTTCGCGTCTTTGTCGTCGAAGTCGATCAACATGTCGATTCCGCAGACCGCGCCATTGAAGTACGTGTCGAGACGGCACTGTGCTTCGGGATGCGCTTCATCCGTGCGTTTCACTTTGTTCGTGTCGGGCGTGTCGTACTTCGGCATCGCGCTTCCGCCGAGCGAGGCGAGAAGGCGAGCGAGTGCGAGGCCGGCCGCCGACGAACGAACGCAAGTTTCGCCCGCTTTAGTCGAAACGCCGAAAGCGTCCGAGCAAGCTTTGTCGACCGTCGGGTCGATCGCGATACGACGAAGCTCGGCGCGGTCGAGTTCCGTCAACCAGTTGCCGCCTTTGTCGAAGACTCGGCGTAAACACTTCGCGGTTGCGAAGTAATCCGATTGTCCTTCTGCCGATGCCCAGCTCGTGCCGTCATCGTAGCGAGGCTGACCCGCGAGATGGTGACCGATCTCGTGGCAGGCGACCGCTGCGAAAGCATCGGCCGACGTTTCCACGTGGCGGGCGAGGCCGCCGAACATCGTGATCACCCACGTCGAGCCATTTTGCGTGGCGTACGCGTTGACCGTTCCGTCTTTCCACTTGCGCTCGACTTTGAACGTCGCGCCCTGAGTTTTGAAGATCGGCTTGTAGTAGGTCTCGACTTCATCGAGGACTTTGTTGAAAGTCTTCTCGTCGATTCCCGTCGCCGCCGCGGTCGCGAAGTACATCGCGTTCGGCGGAATCAGATCGCACTCATCGTGCTGTGTCGGTGCGAATGCGTTTGCAGTTCCTGCGATCGTCACAGCGAGTGCTGCGATGAACGTCCTTGTCATCGTTGCCATCCCTTACCCCTCCTTGGATGGTTAAAAAACCAATGGAATAAGCGTCAAACGTCGGTCGAGAACCAGTCAAGAAATTTGGTTTGGAGAAACGATGACGTACGAGGGCAAAAGTCACTCCCGCGCTAGGGACCGGCTAGAGCTGAAGCTCGAAACCCACGCCCCGCATGGGGTCGCGGGCGCGGGCCGTACAATTTCAGTTTATGTAAACACGGGGACGAGACGAAGGTCTAGATTCCTCGAGGGGCGACTCAGGAGCCGAAATCCACCTCTTCTTTGTCGGCGAGCGGTAAGAATCCGTCGACCGTGCTCACAGTCCGGTTGTGACCTTGAGTCGCACTCTTCGTCTCCTCGAGCGAGAGCACTGATCAGTTCGCCATCATGACGACCCAGTTGGCTCCGTCGCTTTGAACCATGGCGAACTTGCCAAGCGTCGCGGCGAGAATGGCCGTACCTAATGTCGCGGACCCGATGGGGGCGACGTTACTGGCGTTCGAAATGACCGAGTTCGCGGTGATGTTTTTCATATAGATGATTCGTCCAGGAAACG
>JAZKJB010000361.1:0-32604 GCA_040384505.1 Bdellovibrionota bacterium
AGCTCTCTTGCTTTGTCGGCTTGGATGCGGCCGTTGTCGAAGGTGGCGACGAGATCGTCGCGATTCGTTCCGCGGGTCTCGATGAGACCTTTGAATTTTTGAAAATTCGGAGAGACGTCGCCGGCAGCACCTTGAACGAAGATGCAAATTCCGCCGACTTCTTTCTCCATCAGTTCGGCGGCGACACCCTTGTTGTCGGGATGAATCATGCTTTGATCGCGATGCATGGAAGTGCAGTGAACGGCGAAGTCGTTCACGCAACCGAGGAAGCGACCGTCGACGTCTTCGAACCGATAGTGGCGCATCGTGCGGTCGAGAGCCCGATTGCGATCGGTGAATGTGTAGGGGGTCACGTCGGGATTCAAGTTCCAGGCGGCGATGCTGCGGTTGAATGCCGCCGGCTTCTCTGCGGCGATCGCGCCTTCGGCGTACCGAATTCGCCCTGGCTTCATTACCGAGTAGGCCTCGAGGATCGCCGCTGCGGCACCATCGGCGTAGCACTCCAAGACATGGGGGTACCAGCCGAGGCTCGCGACGCTATAGAGAACGTCATGATAGTGGCCGCCCGGTGCGCAATGCGTATGTGTCGCGCTCACGATGAGATCGTCTTCGGCCCACTCGGGAAACTTTCGGCGAATGCGTTCCAAGATCGCATCGCGCACGGCTTGCGCGACGGAGCAGATTTCGAGACAGACGAGCGCCAGGGGTTTCGAGCCAGAAGTTTTGATGACGACCGCGCGAGCATGGAGCGGCATCCCGACCTTCAGCGCGCGGTGCTTCGGATCGACGTAGCCGTAGAGCATCTCGCCCTTCGGCGGCGGAGTGATGTCGCGTTTCGCGAAGCCGAGCTCGAAGAGATCGCCCGCCTGACTCATACGAAGCACTGCCCTTCGCCGCGATAAGTTTTGACGACGTCGACCACTCGGTCGCCGCGGATCAAGTGAAGCTCACCGAAGCGTTCACAGAGCTCGCCGGCTTTCGCGTGGCGGAAAAAGACGAGATCGCCGATCGAAAGTGGATCGCCGCTCGCGATGGGAGTTTGAACTTCGCCGGCTCCCTCGTTTCGAAGAAGCGTCACACCTTCGGGAAGATAAGGAACCGGTGCGCGATCCGGGCCGACTCCCGATGCCGGGTATCCGCCACCGAGGCAAGTCCAAGTGCCCGGATGTGAGTGGCGCGTGACTTCGAGTGCGAAACCCGCTGCCGGGTCGAATTTGAAATCGCTGTAATGATCGAAAAGGGCCGGCGAGAAGAAGCCGCTTCCGACCGTGACTTCGGTGACCGCTTCGTCTTTCGTCGTCGACCCGAGACTGCCCGTTCCGCCGCCGTTCACGAATCTCAGCTCGGCACCGGCCTCGCGAAGAACGTGAACCGCTTCGGCCCGACGTGCACGCACTTCCGCGATCGACCGCGATTTCAACCACGCGATGATCGGCGTCATCCACTTCGCGGGCGGCTCGTCTTGAACTCCGGCGATTTGCGCCTCGTAAGACATCAATCCTTCGATTCGCAGATGCGGCCACGTTCCCGTTTTCAAGAGTGCTCGAAGAGTCTTCGCGTTCGTCAGCGACGATCGATGCACGCCGAAATAAATTCCCGGAACGCGAGTCGACGCATCGAGATCGAGACAGACCTTGAACTGGACCCCGTGCGCTCGGGCGATCGCTTCGTAGCGATCGAGATGTTCGGCGAGATCGGCCATCAACGTGATGTCCGCACCCGAAGAAACTGCAGCAGCCAGATCCGAGAGCTCTTTTGCGTTCACCATCGGATAGCCGATGACGAGATCTCGGTAGCCCAGCTTCGCGAGCCACAGAGTTTCGCGCGCACTCATCGTCATGAGTCCGGCATAGGAAGGAAGTCGAGCCAAGACGACGTCGAGGATCGCGCGCGAACGAATCGACTTCGTTCCGATCCGGAGTTTCTTCCCTCGGGCACGAGCGAGCATCGCATCGATGTTCGACTCGAGCAGGTCGAGGTCCACCCAGGCGAGCGGACACGGCGATCCACTCAGAGCGTGGCGATAGCGCTTGAGCCGATCGACTCGGCTTTCGGGTCCTGGTTTGCGCGGCACGGAGGCCGCGGTTTTTCTGACGAGCTCGTTTCCTTCGGAAATCATCGACCTCCATTCACCGACATCGGCCACGCTTTTGGAAGCAAAACCCATCACCTGACCCGAGGTCCGGTATCGATAGGTCGAAGCAAACGCGTCCCGTTAGGCCCGTTACTGAAAGCGTGACTGCCTGTACCATCGAGACATGCCCAAGAGTTTCGTTTTCGCCGCCCGTTTCGCCTATTGGCGGATTGCCCTCGCGATTGGTATCGTCGCGCTCGCAACCGGAGTTCCAATGTCATCTCACGCGCAGCTCACTGTCGCTCGCTTCGAAGCGCCGTCCACCGTACGCCTCGTTTTCGGCAACGATGTCGCGCCTCGCATCCGCGAGCGAGTGACCGAGTTGATGTCGCGGGTGACGTCCTCTCGCACGATCGTCGAGCAAGATGCGTCGTCCGTTTCGCCCGCGCCTGGCGACTGGGTTCTCTCGTTCGGCGAAACGCCGGTGACCCGCAAACTCCTTTCACGCGAGCACACCGCCCAGCAAGGACCGGAAGGCTTCGTCGTCAGATCGGCCGAAGAAAATGGCGTCGTTTATCTCGTCGCCGACGGGAATGCGGCCGAAGGCGAACGCGTGTCGATGGTCGTCAATCGAGGACTCAGCTTCGGCGTCTATGAAGTTTTGCAGAGAATCGGTTTTCGATTCTGGCATCCGTTCACGCCTCGTGCGCCGTCGGCGCTTCGCTTCAACGGGCCACTCGATTTGAAAGAGAAACCGCGTTGGCCGATTCGCGGGTTCCATCTCCACACGATGCATCCGATCGAGCTCACGCATGTGCTCAATGCCTGGGGTCCTGGAGGACCCGACGATGCGAAAGGATGGGAGTCGCTTCTCCCGGAGTGGGATCTCTATCTCGAGTGGTCGATCGCGCACCGCCAGAACATCGTCCAATGGGCGTTGCTCGCCGACAAAAAACATCTCGCATTCAACGACTCTCCCGAGCGCCTCACTCGACTCACGAAGCTCGTGAAGATGGCGCATCGCTGGGGGGTCGTGACCGGCATCGACGTCGGCATCGTCCTCGAGCAACAGAACACGTGGCGCTTGATTCGCAAGACCGGGAAGCTCGCCGACGAGCTCTCGCAAATCAAAACGCGCGTGAACTGGCTCATGCGCACGGGAATGGATTATCTCGCCGCCGAAATGGGCTTCAGCGAATTCCAACCCGCCGACGATCAAAAGATGCTCGACTGGATGAACGCGGTCACTCGCGAAGTCGAAGACGTCTACAACCGACCCTGCTACATGAAGATCCACGTCTCGCGCGGGCAGCACTCGAAAAAGTTCAAGGACCCCGACACGAAGGCGCCGTTGAACTTCAACTTCCTCCCCCACTACGCGGACAAGCGTCTCGTCGTGATGCCGCACACGGTGGAGCTTTACTCACTCGACGATCCCGCGCCGACTTACGGAAACAAAGACTTCTCGGAGATTCGCCGCTTCACTTCTCTCGAAGCCGGCTCTCGCCCGGTCGTGTTCTATCCCGAAGTCGGATACTGGGTGAGTTACGACGTCGACGTCCCGCTTTTCTTGCCGTCGTACGCGGAACGCCGACTCCACGATCTCCGCTTGCTCGCGAGCGACGAAGACGAGGGACGGCTCGGTCGCGGGAGCGCCGTAGGTTCGAAGATCCAAGGGCAAATCGTTTTCTCCAGCGGCTTCGAGTGGGGATATTGGTTCCCGCATCTCGTCGCGGCCGCGAGCGCGTGGAATCCCCGCACGGACATCACCGACGGTCGTGAAGCATGGAAAGCCATCGTCCACGACGTCTTCCGCAGCGAAGGCGATGCACGAGCGGAAGAGCTCGTGAACGTGCTGACTCAAACGGTCCGCGAGCAACATGCTCTCTTGATCGAAGGAAAAGTCGCGGGCTTGAAACCGCGGCAGATCGAGAAACTCAACGGCATGGCGTATCTCTCGGGACAAGACACGTGGGGTGAGCTCAACACCGTTCTCCACGACGTGTTCAAGTTTCCGCATGCGGCGACTTCGCCGAACCGCGCTCCCGCAAAAGCGTTTCGCAAGAGCAAGGTCTTCAAAGGTCTCGACTACTCGAAAGACATCACTCCGCTCTTGAAAGAGATGGAGACTTCGTTCGAGAAACTGGCGAGAGACTACGACCGCCTCGCGATGAATCCGCCCGAAGATCTCGCGCCCGAGATGAAAGAGTTCCGAGACGGCGCCTGGATGAATGCCCTACGCGCAAAACAAGTCCGGGCCCTCTACGACGCCGAAGCATCAGTGTCCATCGGGCGCGACTCGAGCTGGCGCCAAGCCCGCATCGACACCGCGAAGGCCGCACTCGACGAGGCCGCGGAAATCGCGAACGAGCGCGCGTCGGAGTTTCGCACCGACTACCAACGGAACGCGGGCTGGGGAACGAACCCGACGGTGTATCGTTATGCTTATCTTTGGACGGCTCAAAATTTATTCTACTGGCGTCGCGACGAGGGGCGAGTGGTCACGAGACCGAAGAACCTCTGCTACATGAACATCATCAATCCGGCCGAAGTCGCTTTCGCGAGCGGTCAGAAGAACGTTCTCTACCGGGTTCTCTCGACCGTCGCGAAGCTTCCCGGCTTCGGCTCCGTGAAAGCGTGCTTGAGTCCGAGCCCGCTCGAACCTAAGCTCGGTCGATGACGAGGTGAGCGAATGTGTGCCCGGTATACTCCCCCCGGTGAAATGAAAGACGTCGAGCGCACTTTTCGCGCTCAATTGAAAATTGCAAAGGATGCGGCATTCAAGCCCGTCATTTATCCCGGCTACCAAGCACCCGTCGTTTTGGGCTCAGATGAGAATCGTAGGATCGAAGATCGATTCTGGGGCTTGATGTACAACATGCGCGGCAAGCGCGATCCAACGAAGCTCCTCGAGAAGCTCGCACAAAATGCCGTGAGCGAAACGATCCACGAGAAGAAGACGTTCAAAGGAGCCTGGGAGAAGAGCCAGCGCTGCGTGATCGTCGCCGAGAACTTCTTCGAACCTTCTCCCGAGCACGGCGGCTGGGCTCTTTTCAAAGATGCGAAGGCGCCGCTGCTCGCGATTGCCGGTATCTACGACAAGACGACGTTCAAAGGACTCCCCCGCGAAGCGTTCACGATGCTCACGTGCGCACCGAACCCGTTCATGGCGGTCATCCACGATCGAATGCCCGTCATTTTGAACGCGAGCGATGTCGACGAGTGGCTCTCGGTCGACACGTCACCCGAAGAAGCCAAACGTTTATTGAAACCTTATGCGGGAAACTTGGTCGCGGCTTCCGCTTAGAGCGCGACGTTGATCGTGAAGTAGGGGTCGACGAATTCTTGCTCGTAGGCAGGACTGATCGTCGCTCCACCCGACTCAGGATATTTGAATCTCTTGTAGCTCAACTGAACTCCGAGTCCCACTTTACCTAGCGGCACCTGATAGCCGACGTCGAGTTGATACCCGGTTCCCTTGTAACTCGAATAGGTCGACGTCAGGAAGTACGTGAACATCGTATAGACGCCGTTCATTGGACCCTGCATCCATCCCACCGAGGGACCGAACGACGCGCGATTCGTCGAGGGGCTAGTGCTGGAATAATTGACGGCTTCGGTGCCGTAAAGAAACCCGAGCGTCCAGCCATCCGCGTGAGCGAAGCCAGCTCCAACGTCGATCAATGTTCTCGTGGTCTTGTCGATCGAGCCCGAGCCTCCGCCCGAGCTCAGGTACATCGCTTCGGCGCGAACGTAGCCTTGTGCCTTCGCTTCCCGCGCACCGATCAATGCCCCTAAGACCAGGATGAGTGTCGCGAAGTGTTTCATGTCTTCCAGTCTAGGCTCGATGCCTCGCGTTTCCTACGGGACCTCGTCCAACAGCTAGTCGAGCGGGAAATCTGTTCACGCCTTCGACACCGACGCCGAATTGAGGGCTTTTCGCGGCTTTCGCCCACCCCAAGTCGAGATTACGTGGTCGCGACCCGGCCCCGAGCCTGCACCGAGCATCCTCGGCTGGAGGTCCCTCATGAAATTCCGCGCGGCTCTTTTCGCTTTCACGATGTCGTTGATGAGCTCGATCGCGATCGCACAATCGGTGCCGACGCCGGAGCAGCTCTATCTCCGCGGGAATTTCGAGGCTCGGCAGAAGCATTCGTGGCACGAAAATCATCAAGGTGAAGAACTCGATCTCTCCGAGCGTCGTCCAGTCGTGAACCTTCGCGGAACGATCTTCGAATCGAAGTACGCTCGCCCCGGTTCGACGCTCTTCGCGAACTTCTTCCACATGGGGAAGTTCTATATCGTTCGCGTTCCCGATCGCGGAGTGAAGAACGTCTACTTCCAACTCGCGTACTTTCCACCGAAAGTTCTCTCGAAGTACATCGCCGCGCACTCACTCCTTCGCTTCGAAATGGAGAATGATCGTCCGATCGAGCTGGTCGCCGTGATGCCCGACGAAACCAAGCTCCTGAATCTCGGTCAGATGGATGCCGCGCGTGCGATCGAATCGCTTCCGAGCGAGCTCGAAGGCGAGAAATTTCGCATTCGCAACGTTGCTATTTCGGCCGAAGCCCAATGGTCGAAGACGGATCCGAAGAAGGCTTACGACTTGAAGCGCGGCGAGCTCGGAGCTTTCATGCAGATCGTGCGCTTCGTTTCGATGCAGACTCGCTTGGTCGAATTCTTCAAGGTCGGCAATCCGGCTTCGCAGATCTTGTTGGATCCTAACGGCGAAAACCCGAACGATTTGCTGAGGGACGCTCTCGTCCGAAGCGAATCGGAAGGAATCAAGAACGCGTACAGCACGCTCTTCTACAACTGCACGACGATCGCGTTCGAGATGATCAGGAAGTCGTTCAAATATGCCGAAAGGCGATTGGGCTTCATCCGAGCGTGGATCGAAGAGCGAATCCCCGTCTTTTCGAAAGCGACGCTGAAGCACTACGGTGGGATCGAAGTCTTACCGCTTCAACTCGACAAGACGCTCGCTCCCGAGATGAAGATCGCCTATGACATCGTGATCCTCGATCCCGAGCACAAGACTCGTGAGCTTCCGATGACAGAATTGAACATGAAGGTCGTCGAGCAAGCGGAAGGCACGCTGCTGGAGAAGGGCTTGATTTCGAGACGAAACGCCCGCGGGGCGTTCTTGAAATGTCCTCAAATCTTCGGCGCGAAGGCAAAATGAGTCGCTTCGAGCTCTTCCACAAAATCGCGAACGTCGACTGCGCCGCCATTCGACGTCGTATCTCGGAGATGGGATTGAAATCCCTCTTCGACTTCCGCAACGTCGACACCGGCGACACTGCGAGCGGAGATCTCGCTTCACGCGGAGGCTCCCTCGAGGCCGTTCCGATCGTCTGGGACGGAACGAAGCTCATCACCGGTCGCAACGACATCGAAATTTTTCTCACGACTCTCGCCAATCGAATCTGAAGTTTCGGTCCGGCTCCACTTTGGAACTAGAGCGGCACTAATACGGACCCCATTTATTTCTAATTTCCATTCTCTCGCACTCATCCGTACGTTGAAGAGATGGATACGGCGACTTACCAACACAAATTGAAATCGAATCTCCCGAAGCTCTACGCTTTCTCGTTCTTTCAATGCTTCCTCGTCTTGATCCCCGTCGTCGTGCCCTATCTTCAAGGCAAAGGACTCACGCTCGAGGACGTGTTCTTGTTGCAAGCGATTTTCGGCGCGACGTTGATCGTCTCCGATGCACCCGCGGGATATCTCGCGGATCTGTTCGGACGCAAGCGTTCGCTCATCATCGGAAGCGTCGTCTTGGCACTCGGCTACCAAGTTCTTTGGTTCGGCGAAACGTTCGTTCATTTCGCGATCTGGGAAGTGATCTTGGGCTTCGGCTTGAGCTTGCAGAGCGGATGCGACGTCGCGATTTTGTACAACACTTTGGATGAGCTCGGGACGAACGGCAGGAAAGCGGGCTTCCTCGGCCGCCGAATCACCGCGCAAACGACCGGTGAAGGCTTCGCTTCGATTCTCGCAAGCGTTCTCACCGTCGTTTCCCTCGCGTTACCGGCGTACGTGAACGCGCTGACGTCTTGGATTCCGGTCTTCATCGCCATGACACTCGTGGAGCCTGCCGGTCAGCGGATGTCGCGAACATCGCACCTCGAAAATTTCCGGGCGATCGCTCGCGCGTTGTTCGGTCATTCGAAAATGCTCACGTTCGCGATCCTGAATTTCATCTTCTACGGCTTCGCCACTTACTGCGCGGTCTGGATGCTTCAGCCGTATTGGAAGAGCCTCGGGATTCCGGTCGCGGTCTTCGGATTTCTGTGGGCGGCAAACAGTTTCGCGGCAGCGCTAGTCTCGCGGTTCGCGCATGCAATCGAAGAGAAAATCGGTTCGACGACATCGATCGTCGTGATCGCACTTCTGCCGATCGTCGGCTACTTGGGCATGGGCCACGCGCCTGGACACTGGGGACTCGCGTTCATCTTGGCGTTTCCGCTCTGCCGGGGTCTGAATCAGGTTTTATTCCTCGACGCGATCAACACTCGGGTTCCCCCCGAGATGAGAGCGACGACGAACTCGATCGGTTCACTCGGTATGAGAGCCTTGTTCATCGTCTTCGGCCCTCTCGTCGGACGCACGTTGGACACACAAGGCCCACAAGCCGCGCTGTCGTCACTCGGAATCGTGTACGTGATCGGCTTCTGCTTGATCGCATTGCCTTTGTTGAGTCAGCGGCGCCACTTCCGGATGGAGTGACTAGCGAAAAAGTTCGGGGGTGGTGGCGAAGATGACTTGGTCGACCCAGCGGCCGTCTTGGTTCCAGAAGTGTTTACGGATTCCTTCTCGAGTGAGGCCAGCGCTCTTCGCGAGAGCGATCGAAGCTTTGTTGTCGGTATCGATCACAGCTTCGAGGCGATGGAACTTCAGGTCTTCGAAAGCGATTTTCACGAGACCGCGGACCGCTTCGCGGGCGTAGCCGTTTCCGCGGTACGTGTTCACGACGTAGTAACCGATGTCGGCCCATTGGTACGGTTGGCGCACGATGGTTTTCACGTCCATAAAACCGACGTATTCTCCGCTCTTCAGGAAGATGTTGTAGACGTAGCGCGAGTCTTCTTTCGCGGTCCTTCTTTGTTCGAGAACGCTCTTTCGAAATTTCTCGCGGGTCAGATCCTTCAAGACGAGAGGCGGAGTATCGAACTTGTCGCGCCGAGGTCCGGCTTTCTTTTGCGTTTCCACGAGACGCGAATAATCCGAGAGCTTCCATGGGCGAATCACGAGTCTCCGTGTCGTGCGCCCTTTCGCGATCATCGAACTCGAAATCTTCGTGCTCGAAACCTTCTTCATTGAACCCCGTCTTCCTTCGGCCATCGATAGACGCCGATCATTTTTTCGGTTGGCTCGAAGCCGCACGATTTGTAAATTCGCACGGGGTGATCGCCTTCGTCGGCGATCATGACGAGCGTTTTTGCTCCGTGATCGAGCGCATGTTGCCCCGCTTTCCACACCAGCGTTCCGGCGAGTCCTTTGCGGCGATGATCGGGATGAGTCATGACGTTTTGATATCGAGCGATCCCGTCAGACGAAACGTAGATGCCGAGATCCGCGACGAGTGTTTGACCTAGGAAAGCGCCGTACCAGTGACCGAGGCCGGCCTCAGCCATTCGGCGATACCTGCGCATCTGCTTCATCTTGAAGACGTTGAAAGGACCCTCGGCCAAATGCGCGGGTCGGGAGTTGATCTGGTTTTCATAGCTCGCCTGCCACTCGTCATCGGTCTCGAGCGGGCGCACGACGGCGTCGTCGTTCACTTTCGGTGGAGCATGAACTTTCTTTGCCGTGATCACGAGCGACTCTTCGAACTTGAATCCTAGTTCGATGAAAAGCTGACCCGCTCCTCGTTCGGCAGCGGGTGAATCCCACGCGAACGTGCAGTGCTTCACTTTCGGTTCGTGCGCGAAGGCTTCAGCGAACATCTTTGGCCAACGATCGACGTCTTCCGCGCGAGGAGGTTCGCGGAAGATCAGCAGGTTTCCCCAGAAGAAGCCGGGATTGTCGAGGGTCTGGACATAAACGTGATCGCCACGGTCTTCGATTTTGTTTTCGAAGCCGTTCACGAGGAGCTCGGTCTGATATCCGAGAGAGCGAAGTTTCATCGTTCTGGGTTATTGGAAGACGCGGGCGAAGTAAAGGACACGTCTCGGCTCCGGCCCAAGAGCGCGTGACAGCTGTCCATTCTGAAGACAGTTTCGCCCCCGAAGGCTTGGCCTTTTTCATTAGAGTTTTCAAGAAGTTGCGAGATTGCCCTGACGCACGAGGGCCTGGACACATGCTTGCAATACAAGGGTTCGACAGGCCGAATTGCGCGAAGAGCGCAGGAGATGTGCGATGGCGAAATTCAAATTCGAAGTTCTGACATCCGCGATCCTCGCCCTTTCTTTCGCGTTTCCAGCGCAAGCCGCGGAGCTGCCGACCAAGAAACCGGCCAGCGATGGAATGGCGATCAAGCTCGTGCCCGCACGCAAGTACGGCGGCAAAATGCCGAAGCGTACGAAAGAAAAGAGCGTGCGTCTGAAAAAGACTCCTCCGCAATCGGTGACCGTTCGCGGATCGAAACTTCCGATGACGATCACGGCATCCGCGAAAAAAACCGTCATTCCCGAACAGAACATGCAGAAGATCGCAGCCCCGACTCGGCCCGTGTCGAAAACGATCGCGGTCGTGCAGAATCCGCCGCCGAGACGCGCGAAAGAAACTCAAACGCTCGCCCAGAACGATCTCCCTGCGGAGAAGGACCTCGTCGATACGCTCGACAGCCTCCCCGTCACGAGCGAAAAAGCTCCCGCTCCGATGCTGAGCACTCGCATCGCTTCGCCGGGGAAAGCGTCGGCTCCGATGTTCACGCCCATCCTTCAGCTTCGCAGCCGGGTCACGACGGGCCGCAAGTACGAACTCGAAGAAATCGGCGGAAAGAACTTCTCACGCAAACATGAAGTCTTTCTCGGCGCGAAACACTCGAGTGGGTTCGGCGCGAGCTTGACGGGTTCCGTTTCCGTCAGCTCGTTCGACGACGACACGAAGAACAAACAAACGACGAACGACATCACGACGATCCTGTACCATCCGACTCTCTACAAAGCCGACGGCTGGGATTTCTACGGTTACGGCCGGGTGTACTTCCCGACTTCGGATGCCTCGAAGAAAACGAACTCGACTCATTACCTCTATGTCCTCGGGACCAACTACGACTTCGGTGGCGGCTTCCGCCTCGAGAACTGCATCATCCCCCACTATTGGACGAAGGATTCGTTCGCGGATGACGACACGTACTTCCTCCTCGAGGAAGAGCTCATCGCGAAATACGACGTCAACAAAACGATCACGCTCGGTCTCGGACCCTACGCCCAGATCGACAGCCACGAACGCGCGGCTCCGGGCACGTCGATCGAAATCACTCCGATCGTCGCCTTGAACCTCGGCGACCACGCGTACTTCGAATCGAAAATGTATCTCCCCGTGTACACCGACGGACAAGTCGGCGGCGGACCTCGTCGTGCGGCTCTCAGCGAGATCGCGGGCGAGTTTTACTTGAAACTTTGGCTTTGAGTTCCTCGCTCACGGTCGCGAGGACGTCCTTCCAACGCTGGCGCAAGAGATCGCGCGATCTGGAATCGGGCAACTCGGTGTGCATGAACGCCAGAACGCTTTTCTCTCCCGGCCGCTTGATGATGAACATCTGCACGTAGGATTTGCGATCCCAGTCGGGGTCGCTCCAGCTGAAGCGCGCCCGCTCGCCTTTACGCATCGTTCGAAGTTCACCGAAGTAACCGTCTTCGGTTTCGAAAGTAGCCTTGGCTTCGACCGAAATCGGATCGAGCGGTTTCAGCCACGCGGCCTGACCCTCCTCGGAGACCAAAAACTTCCACACGAATTCGGCGTTACGAGGAAGTGACTTCGTCGCCGTGAGCGACCATCGTCCCTTCGCGTTGCGCCCATCGACCTTTTTGCCGATATGGATCTCGAAGCCTCCGGCGACGACGTGCTGCCACCACTGCGTGAGCTTGTACTTCTTCTTCAAGAAAGCCGCGATCTCGCGATGCTCCAGATTACGCGCGCCGGCCTTCTCGAGAATCGCGAGCCACTCGTCCCAAGTCTTGGACGTGTGCTTCACGAGGGACTCGTTTTTATACATGCCGATTTTCTCGACCGTGGTCTCGTTGGCCATCACGCCTCCAGTTTAGGGGCTGGACTCTTGCGGGGGTATGGGTCACCTGGTACTTTGAATCCCATGGTCGACCATCGCTTCCCCGTTTCCGTGCATATCATGACGGCTCTCGCTTATCACCAGGTCCATGGCGAGAAGCGCGCGACGTCGGAATATCTCGCGGGAAGTATTCGAACGAATCCGACGGTGATTCGTCGACTCGTGTCTCGCCTGGCTGAAGCGGGTCTGATTCATTCGTACAAAGGCAAGAGCGGCGGGATCGAGCTCGCGAAGAAGCCCGTCGAGATCACGCTGAAGGACATCTACAGCGCGGTTCTCGACAAGCAATTGATCCAATCACCCGACAAAGCTCCGAAGAAACAGTGCCCCGTCAGCTGCTCGATGAAAAAAATCATGAGCGACGTGATCGACGGACTCGAGAGTCAGTCGCTCGACTATCTCGGACAGATCAAGCTCGCCGACATCGTCGGCAAGATCGAAAACTAATCACACGATTTCTTTCAACGTGATCGGGAACACGGCCGTCGGGATCGCCTCCCCTTGCCGCAACACCAACTCCGAAATCACGCGGTCGCGTTGAAGCGCCGGTATCGCACGAAGGATTCGATCGCGATCGTTCAGCTTCTGACCTTTGAAGTAGAGCTGCGTGATCAATTCCTCGTAACCGATCTTCGCGATCTTGAAATGGATGTGCGGAGGGCGATCCCAACCTGGAGCCGCCGGGTACGCGCCGGGAACGATCGTCTTGAATTTATAGGCGCCATTCGCGTCCGTGACCGCCCGACCCCAGTACTGGAAATTCGGATCGAGCGGCGCCGTGTTCGGATCGCCCGAATGATCGTAACGTCCCGACGTGCAGGCCTGCCAAATTTCGACGAGCGCGCCGTTGACGGGACGGCACTGCGAATCCGTTACGACACCTTCGACGACGATCACTTGTCCGAGCGCTCGTCCATTTTGAGTGAGATCGGTATCGTCTTCTCCCGCGGTATTTTCGGGATAAAAGGGACCTTCGGTCTGCGCAGGCGTCAGCCCTCCGCAAAGGGGCGATGCGGCTCTCGCGCCGCCGATCGCCGTGAAGAATACGGCGGCTCCGAGGCCGCTTTGCAAGATCCGTCTCTTTTTCATGTCCACGTTGGTTTTCGACATCGGGGTCTCCTTCTCTGGAGAAAGCAATAGACCCGCAGTAGAGATAAGTGAAATATATAGCTCGAATGTTCACCATAGAGGTTACCTATGTCTCCGATCAACTCCGCCGACCTGGCTTACTTCTCCGAGATCGCACGAACCCAGAATCTCTCTCGCGCGGCCGAACGCCTGGGTGTGACCCAGCCGAGCTTGAGTCTCGCGATCAAGAGACTCGAGTCGTCGGTCGGCACTCCACTCTTGTTGCGTAAACGTCAGGGCGTCAGCCTCACGGATGCGGGTCGCGTTCTCTTGATCGAAAGCGAGAACTTCCTCCGGAGTTGGGAGAACATCGTCTCACGCGTCCAATCTTCTCAAAATCGGGTGCAGGGAATCGTGCGACTCGGTTGTCATTCGGCGGTCGCGCTCTACTCGCTTCCGCTCTTCATGAAGAAATTCGTCGACGACTTCCCCGAGGTCGAAGTGCGCCTCGTGCACGACCTCTCCCGGAAAATTTCGGAAGGGGTCATCAGCCAGCAAATCGATCTCGGCCTCGTCATCAATCCCATCGCGCATCCCGATCTCATCGTGCGCAAGCTCGCCACCGACCGAGTCACGTTCTGGAAGAGCAAGAGCTTTCGAAAAACCCATGGGCGCAATCTGATCGTCGATCCCGATCTCGTCCAAACGCAGACCCTGCTCAGGAAAGCTGCGAAGTCGACCGGCGGAGAGTTACGCCTGTTGCCGACGAGTCAGCTCGACGTCGCGCGTGAGCTTTGTGCTTTAGGCGTAGGCATCGCGATCCTTCCCGAACGTGTCGCCCGCTTCGGGGATTCGAACCTCGAGCCGATCGATGGAATGCCAGTTTTCATGGACGAGCTGGCGCTGGTGTACCGAGTCGAAAGAAAAAAACAGAAGCTTGTCTCTGAATTCGCCCAAGCCATAGCCGACGGCTTTCGCGCATAGGGTCACATGGTTGCCCGACCCGAAACGAGAGATTAGCTTTGAGCACATGATCAAACATCTGCTCCCCCTCCTCCTCGTCGCGTTATTTCCTTTCACGTCCGTTGCCGCGCCCATGTCGGTCACGGCTTACCTACGAAAACCAAAGCTCGTCGTGGTTCTCGTCGTCGACCAGTTCCGGTCCGACATGCTCACGCGAAATGCGTCGTCTTTCTTGCCCGCGGGAACTTCGAAAGCACCCGGTGGCTTCGCTTACCTGATGAATGGCGCTTGGTACCCGTTCGCCGAGTACGGCGGTCTCCAAGATATGACCTGCCCGGGACACGCGACGATCTTGAGCGGCTCACATCCCGCGAGCACGGGAATTTTCCTGAACGACTGGATCGATCGGTCGACGGGCAAACTCGTTTATTGCGCGCATGATGAAAAAGACGGTCTTTCTCCGCGCAAGCTGCGCACGACGACGTTCGGCGACGAGCTTAAAGCGGCTAGCCCCAAATCGCGCGTCTACACCGTCGCGCTCAAGGATCGCAGCGCGATCATGCTCGGGGGACACCGTGCCGATCTCGCACTCTGGGTCGACGAAGCTTCGGGGCGCTGGGTGACTTCCACATATTATGGAAATGGACAGATTCCCGCTTGGGTCAAAGCATCGAACGACGAGCTCGCGAAGGGCGCGGCACCGACCCGAAGTGAACCGACGATCGCGGCGGGCATCCGTGACGAATCGTCAGCGATCCAAACTGCGCTCGCGGCTCTGAAATCCGAAAAGCTCGGAAAAACTCCTGGTGTGACTGACATCTTGGCCCTGAGCCTTTCGTATCACGACATCCTCGGGCACCAAGTCGGTCCCGACTCGAAGGTGCTTCGCGACTACACGATCGAAGAAGACAAACTCGTGAGCCGTTTTCTTCGAGGAGTCGCGAAAGAAATGGGCTCGCTCGACGACGTCGTGATCGCGTTCACGGCCGATCACGGCATTCCCCCGTTGGCCGAAACGGTCGCGAAAGAATGGAAGTTCGACGCGGAAACTCCGGATCTGAAAGCCCTCACGAAAAAAGTCGAAGCCGAGCTTCAGAAAGCGTTGGGAACGAAGAAGACGCTGATCGCCGGTAGCTACGCTCTTCATTTCTATTTCGACCGAACCGCGATCGAAGATGCGAAGCTCGACATCGAACGAGTGGAAAAGGAGGCGAAAAAGATTCTCCTCCGTGAATCGTTCATCTTCGACGTCGTGACGAAATCCGAGATCGAAGCGGGCCGCTATCCCGCGGGTGTGGTGGGTCAACAATTACGTAACGCTTTCGTTCGCGATCGCAGCGGCGACGTCATCGGGATCTTCAAGCCGTTCAGCTACCAGAAAGGTGCGCCAGTGACACACATGACCGGCTGGAGCTACGATCGCAGCGTCCCCGTGATCTTGGTCGGAAAAGCCTTCAAGCCAGGCGTCTATGCGGGTGGAATGGTCGTCGACATCGCACCGACGCTGAGCTTCCTATTCGGAGTGCTCCCCCCCGCCATGAACGAAGGCAAAGTCTTGAGCGAAGCGATTCGTTGAACGGAGCGTTTCGGCCCATCTAGGCGAAGGTCTGGGTTTACAATCGGAACTAAATAAATCACGATGAGGGCATGAAAACACTTCTTCGGCTCTCACTTCCGGTGGCTTTGGCTTTCACTACTTTGCTTCTCATTGGTTGCAACCGTGCGCCGTCAGTCGGTGCACTGAAGACCGATCAGCAGCAACAGGCCTACTCGATCGGTTTCCGTTACGGTCAAAGTTTGGCGACTCAAACGCCGGGTCTCGACATCGATACCCTCGCGGCTGCGATCGCCGAAGGCTACAAGAAGCAAACACCGAAGCTTACCGACGCCGAAATGGAAAGTGCGCTGCAAAAGCTCTTCGTCACGAAGCGTGACGAGTTGGTCGCTGCGAACTTGAAACGCCAGCAAGACGGCACGGCCTTCCTTCAAGACGCGCTCACGAAGGGCTTCAAAGCCACGAAGACCGGGGTCGCTTACCGCGAAGTCGTTCCGGGAAAAGGCGCAAAGCCCGCGATGAACTCGAAGGTCATGCTTCGCTACAAAGCTTTGCTGCCTGACGGGAACGTCGTCGATTCGACCGCGGACAAGCCGGATTCCGCCGAGACTTTCAAAGTCGCGGACTTGATCCCGGGTTTGAAAGAAGCCGTTTCGATGATGCCGGTCGGCTCGCGCTGGAACGTCCTCGTTCCGCCCGAGCAAGGTTACGGCGCCGCCGGCACCGCGAAGGTTCCGCCGAACGCACTCGTGATCTACGATCTCGAGCTCGTTTCCGTCGTGAAGTGATTCGCCGGCCGCTCTAGGGTCGAGCTCAGGATTTCTTGATCAAACCGGGAATCGTGAGTGCGCTCTCGACGGCCTTCGTTCCTTGAGCGAGGCCGAAACCCTGCGCCACGGTCTTCCAGATGCTCTCGGGATAAATGTAATCGACGCAATCGTCGCTCGAACCAACGGCACAGGCTCCGACCTTTATCGTGCCCTTCACTGCTGCCGCGAGAACCGCATCCGAAACGGGTTGACCCTCGTTGAAGTCGTAAAGACTCGCTTGCAAGCGTGATCGCGACTCCGCGGTTTGCTTGCGCGTCCAGATTCGGCTCGAGCCATGGACGCGACCGCCCTGGATGTTTTTACCGAACAGTAGAGCCGAGTTGCAGAGCGGATTGTGACCGGTGCCGGATCCATTTTCTTTCCAAGGCGTCCGCGCGAATTCGCTCATCACGACGACCGTCGTGTGATCGAACATCGTTCCATCGACTTGGCCGTCGGCTTTCGTGTACGGAAGCGACTTCATCAATTCGATGACGGCGGCGACGTTGTCGAAAGCTTCCTTCAATCCCGTCGGATGTTTGGCCGCATGATCGAAATGCGTGTCGAGTTTGCTATCGGCTTGGAAGTCGTAAACCGCATACCGAACGGTTCCAGCCGCGAAGGCAGCCAAGACGCTCGAGACCGCCTTGAGCCGGTCGTTACCATTCGGTGCTTTCGAAGCGAACTCGACGGAGAGTTCGTTCATGCGCTTGAGCTTCACGTTCGAATCGACGGCGGTCACCTGGGAATTCACGAGCGCACGCGCGCGAGCTCTCCCGTTGATCTTCGCGATTTGCTTCACTCGCGCGCGCATGATCGCATCGGTCTGCGACTGCGAAACGGATTTCGAAGTCATCAACTCGTTGATTCGAGTCATCGACGGATAACCGCCCGTCTGGATCTGCTCGTACTCGTACTGATGCGCGACTCCGAGTGGTGCATCGCCGAGGGTCATCGCGAGCTGGAACGGAAACGCGCCGTCGTCGGCATTCGTCGAACCGCTCACCATGTAAGCGCGATTCTGTTCGTGGACGTTGTTCTGCGACATCATCATGATGCCGTTGATGATCGCGATGTCGTCGACGTGCTTCACGAGAGCCGCCGCAGGCGGCGCGAAGAGCCCTTCTCCGGCTTTTACGATTTCTTCGTCTTTATAGAGGTAGAAGAAGTCGTCTTGATCAGCTCCGGCCTTCTGCAGGTCCGACGGAAGTCGCGCGTCCATGGCCATCGTGACGTCCCATGCACCGTTCACACGCAGCACGAGGAGGAAGTGATCTTCGGCAGCGGCGGTTGCACTTTGATTTTGAGCGAACGCCGTTCCCATCCAACCCGGGAGCGTCTGGCTCGCGAGCACGAGACCCGAGGCGTAAGCCGATTTCATCAAAAAGTCCCTGCGATTCATCGTCATCTTCGTCTCCGGGTCTCAGTACGTGAGAAAGCGTTCGTCGTTCAAAATCGTGAACATGGCGTCGGTCGACGCATCGGTCGTCGTGTACGTCTCACCTTTTTCGAGTGCGATCTCTTCGATCGTGTAGGTCACGGTCGACTCCAAATCTCGGCGGTCTTCGACCTCCAAGACACCGGCACCGATCAAGGAATCGACGAGCCCCGAAACGAACTTGGCTTTCGTCTCCGGTGCGACTCCGACCCACGGCGAGAGATCCTTCGCTTTCGCCATTTCGGATTGCGCGACCGCATAGAAGCAGCGGTTCAACCAATCCACGGTCGAAACCCCTGGCGTCAGAGCCGTCGGAACTCCGGAGTTCTTGTCTTTGAACCCGAGCGTTCCACGCATTTTCATTTCGACGCCTGTCGCGCACTTCGAATAGCTGCTCGGGAATTTTTGCGCGAGGACGTTCAGGATGTCGTAGTTCTCCATGTATCGACGCCACGTCGGACGGAAGCTCGGCACCGGCTCACGAGCGGCGGTGATCGAAGCGAGAAACTCGTCCGAGAGGTTCTTCAAGATCTTCGTGCGGTCGCTTTCGTCGATCGTCGGTTTTCCTTCATCGTCGCGAGCTCCGTTCCAAATCCAACGCGCGAGCGCGACACGATCGGCTTCCGTGAGCGACCAGTTGGCGCCCTTCTTCGGCATCTTCGCGCCGACACCCTTGGTGCCGATGCTGACGGACTTCGCGATCTTCGTCAGCCAACGGACGTGATCGTCGCCGTCGATCGGAATCGTCGTGAAGGACGGGACGTCTTCTTCCTTGGCGTGACAGCTATTGCATCGATTCAGGAGAGAGCTCACCGTGCTGAAAGTCGGAGGTTGCGTGAACGATTCGTCCGACTTGAACTCGGGGCGGTTCACGAGAGCCGCCATGATTTCGCGCGGCTTCGCACCGCTATCCGTATAAAGCTTCGTCAATTGGGCTCGGCGGCTCGCATCGACCGAAACGTCTTCGCCGATCGTCCATGCCCACATCCGCTCGCTCTGGCATCGGACGTAGCGATCTTGCTTCACGACGATTTGATTGAGCTCGGAGAAGTCTTTGATCGCGACGCGAACTTCGACGCCATCGGCGTCGTCGTAAACGACTTCCAAGGGCTTCGAGCTGAAATCCACTTTGCCCGCGATCAATTCCTCGGCCGGATCGAGTTTACGGTGGCAAGCCACGCATTCGGGCTTGAAGTGCGCGTTCGTCGAGACTCCCGCCGCGATTTGATTCGCCGTCATCGCACCTTGGGGCTTCATTGCCGCAGGAAGCGTGTCGGGCGTCATCATGCTCATCACTTCTTCGTGTGCACGCGCGCTGACGGCGTCGTCGAACTTGAGTCCCTTCAGCGCTTCCGCGGTCTTCGTCGAGTTGTCGATGAGGATCACCGGCTGCATGTCGTCACAGAAGTACGTTCTGAAGAACGCGGCCGCCCTCGAGTAGCGCGTTTTCTTGTATCGCTCGCGGAACTCTTTCGTGCTCACGACGGAGGGGATACTGAAAACTTCTTTTGCGCTCGCTCCCTGGAGGACTCGCGCTAGAGCATCCGGCGACTTCGCGCTTTTCACGAGGTAATCGACGGCGGCGCTCGACTGCTCGGGTTTCGAAAGATCGAGTTCCAAGAGCCATGCGACGACGTTCGGCGTGAGGAGAGGCGACGCGAGCATCGTCATGGCGCCGCAGGCGGTGACGTTCGGATAAGGCGGCGTTCGATACTGATTCGCGGCGACACCGTTCAACAGGCATTTTACTTCGATGATCTCGCCCTCGGGAATCAGACCTGACGTCGCCGCCGAGCTTTGCAGGACGAAGTTGACGTAGGCTCCCACATCCGTCGTCACGTAAGACACGAGACCCGCGTCTTCACCCTTGGACTTCTTCACGCTCCCGAGACCGTTTTCGAAATCGGTAGTGAACGTGGTATGAGTCACGACCCAATTTCTGATGATCGGGAAGACTTTCTTCGAATACTCGAGGACCTTCGACGGACTACTCGCCTGAGTGAGACTGACGCCTTCGGCGATCTTCACACCCTCCGGCACGGGGAGGTCTCCTCTAAGAATTTTGATCGCAACGGTCTTGTCCTCGACGGTCGCGGTCGGCACACCTTGGGCGCCGAGCTCCGAGATTTTTAGCGCGATGTTCGCAGAGGCCTGCGAATACTCGGTGAGCGCCTGGCCCGCGAGCGGCAAAAAGAGAACGTCGCTCGTCGTGAGAATCTCGTCCCAACTTTTTCCGGCCGCGATCTGTCTCGCGATCACGTTCTTCAACGACGACATCGATTTGTCGAAGCCGATCGAGAGATCGACACCCGTGGCCGAAGCCTTGCGATAGGTTTCGTCGCGCAGGAAGAGACTCTGCTCGGGAAGATCGAAGCGGAGGACCTCGAAGAAGCGATCGGAGAGTTTGTCGGCGGCAAGATCCGAGTTCAGATACGCTTTGGCTTTCGCGACGAAGAACTGCTCCTGCGCATTCGCCTCGAGCTGACCGAGCTCGGTGTATTCGACGTCCGTCGGCACGATCCCACGGATCTGCAGGCTCATTTTGCGAAGTCGAGCTTGAGGGGTCAGGACTTCGGCGTGGGCCGAGAGGCCACACCCCAAAACCGCCACCAAGATCGCCGCCTGCGCCAGTTTGCGAACCGTCACGAATACCTACCTTTTGATGTCCTTGAGCTCGGGATTCATCAAGAAGTAGGCCCGCTTGTAAGCGAGCGCCTGGGTAAACGAGGGCCAACGAATGGGATCTGAAGAAAGGGCGAAATTCGGCCCGGGTAAGAATGACTTCGATGGCGCGCATTTGGTCAGCGGGAGAGAGCGACGAGGCAACTCCGGAAGCCCTTGAATCGTGAGGAATTATTCTTTGTTTGAACGCTTCCGTCTGACGACCGAGACTTTGCGGGCGCCCTCTCGGGCCTCACCATCTTTGCCCTTGAACAGCAACCACTGCGGCGTGCGTTCGCCGCGACGAGTGCGGATGAGATGCCAACGACCCTTGAGTCGTTTGCCTCTGAGTTCGAACGTGAGACTGCCTTTGGCGTAGGCCTCGCTAGGATTTTTGTCGCGAGGAATCCAGAATCCCGAATCCCAAATGTCGACGTGACCGGCACCGTACTCCCCTTTCGGGATGTCGCCTTCGAACGTTCGGTATGCGAGGGGATGATCTTCGACTTGGACCGCGAGGCGCTTCACGCTCGGGTCGAGTGAGGGTTCGCGAGGAACCGCCCAACTTTTCAAAACACCCTCTAACTCGAGACGAAAGTCCCAATGAAGGTGAGACGCTTCGTGGCGTTGGACCACGAAGCGCCTTTTCGACTGTTGGCGCACCAACTCCCCACGAGGCTCGCGCGTCTTCTTGAAGTCGCGTTTCGCGTCGTAGGTCGTCAATGAACCACGTGCCATGGTCGCTTACGGCAAATTGCGAGTGCTGCGTCCCGTGAGCAAGCTTGCGACGAAGCTCACTACAGCCAAGATCAAGAACACCCAAAGAAGCGTGCGACCGATCTCCATCGACACACCCGCGATGCCGTTGGCACCGAGAATCATCGACAAGAGAGCGAGAACGAAAAATGCGATTGCTGCCTGAAGCATGTAGACCTCCTGTGACCTGAAAATAGGAATATCAGGATCTTTTGCATGCGGTCTCGTCCCACGAATGCGATTGAATGAATCAGCACAAAGCGCCGCACAAAGATGGATGATTCACGCCAATCATTTGCGTTTGGCTGCAGACATGAGGCCGAAGGGCTCTCGTTGCCGCATGAAGGAGAAGCTCCCGATCGAGGAGGAAGCCCTTTTCGTCGTCGTCCTGGTCGTCTTCTTCCTCGTCAGTTCTCCGTCAATCGACGGACATGTCCACGCTTTAGTCCTAGGCCATCGATGGGGTTTTCATCGCGCGATGCCGTTTAATCCATTCTCGTTCGAGTGTCGGTGTCGTTCGCGAAACAGTCTCGGATTGAAACGAAACACGACTCTCGACCGCGACGACGCTCACCGATTCGTAGGTGTCATGAGTAGAGAAGTTTCGACTTTCATTTTCAAATTTTCGGGTGTCATCGGATCGTTGATCCTCATCGCCGGTTGCAGCGGTGGCTTCTCTCCAATGCAGACTCCGTTCGAGTCGAATGGAAGTTCGTCCGCGCCTTTGACGCCGGAACAGAAGGCTTTCGAAACATTCGTTCGCAGTGATTGCGACATGTGCCATGGGACGCGACCCGGTGACGGGAACGTCTATCTTTACGATACGGCTGCGCTGATCGCCACGGGCTGGCTCGTCCCTGGAGATACGGCAAGTAGCGCCATGTACGTGAACACTGGCCCGGGTCACAACGGACGCGTTCTCTCGCCCGCCGATCGCATCATCGTCGCCGACTGGATCATGAGCCTCGCGTCGCCGACTCCCACTCCGAGTCCGACTGCGACGCCGAGACCGACGGCGACTCCCATGCCGACCGCGACTCCTCCTGGTGCGACTCCGGCACCGACGCCTATGCCGACGCCCGCACCGACACCGACGCCGTCACCGACTCCGCTGACGAGAGATCAGTTTTACTCGGCGAATGTCGGACCCAACGGCTCTTCCGTCGACTCCCTTTTGTCTGTGAATCGGTGCATGCGATGCCATTATTCGGGTGGATCGACTTACGATCCTCAAGCGACGGCCTACTTGATCATCGCACCGAACGATCCCGCTGGAAATTTGGCGAGAATCAAAGCCGTGAATGTCGGTGGAGTCGTCTACGACATGTCGAAAGCCATCAACGGGAACACCGGTCACACGATCTATCAGTTTTCGGTAGGCCACAAAGCGAAGAATCCTGCTTACTCGGCTGCCGAGCTTCAGCACATCATGAATTACGTCAAGATGCCTTGATTCGAATGCCCTGATCGAGATCAGGGCTCTTCGCTCGGTCGCCGGAAAGAATCCGGTGGCTGTCGTTCGTCGGCTTTGTCGATGTCGGGTCCCCCGCGCTGAGCACTACCCGACTTCGAATCCGGAAGCTCTTCGCGATTCCCGTTCGTCGTTTGGCTTTTCGCATCGGTCGCGATGTGGTCGACGATCTTCTTCCACAGCGCTTCTTTTCTCTCAGAATCCTTTCGCTCCGACATGGAACCTCCTCTCGCACCCCGATTTTCGAGGAGAGCGACCACGCACTCTTCACAGCGGTGCCAAGAGAATGTGTCCAATTTGACGAAAGGTTCGTCTCGGCCTAAAGCGAGCGCGCGATGTCCCGAGCCCGCTCACCGAGACCTTGAATCACCGAGTGGAAAAAATCCCGGCTCACGATTTTTTCGGAAGGAAAACGCCGCAGAAGACCACGCTGGATGAGCTTCAGTTGGCTCGTCCCCCCGGTGCAGTAAACGACGTCGATGTCGTTCGCACCCACTCCCGCTTGAAGCAGCGTCTCATCCATCGCCTTCAAGATATCATCTACAGGACGACCGGCGGCGGCGTTGAAGTCCACGTCGGCGACCGAGAAATCGATTTCGATTCCGGGATAGTCGAATCGGAACTCCGCATCGGTTTTCTTCGTGAGCTCGCGCTTCACGCGGTCGATTTCCTCGAAGAGTCGGAAACCGAGCTGGTCTTCGACGAGGACGAACAGACGATCGAGTTTTTGTTTGTCGGTGTCCTTCGGTGACCACTTCTGAATGCTCCGGAAAAACTCCATGTGGTCGTTCTTCCGGAGCTGCGCGATGTCGGCCGGTGACATGAGGTGATCGAGCAAACTCTTCGGCATCTCGAGAACGTTCGAGCCCAGCGGAACTTTGTATTTCACCTTCGAACCGAAGAAGGGCGCGACCTGCGCTCCCATGAACTCACCGTCCACGCGGTCACCGGCGACGCTCACGCCACCCATCGCGAGAACGTCGGACTCTTTGAAGTCGGCGGGTCCGATGCGGATCACGGTGAAGTCCGAGGTTCCACCTCCGAGATCGACGACGAGGACGGTCTTCGTCTCGGTCAGCCGACGCTTCAAATCGAGCGCGGCCGCGAGCGGTTCGGCCAAGAACGAGATATTTTTGAAGCCCGCGATCTCGGCCGCTTTCTGCAAGCGATACTGAGCGAGCTTGTCCTTGATCGGGTCCTCGGAAAATTTGGCGGGACGACCGAGGACGACGCTATCGACGTCGCGATCGAGCTGGGCGCACGCGCGCTTTCGCATTTCGAGCAGAAAATATCCGACGAGATCCTCGAGACGCACGACCCTGTTGTCGATCCACGAACCGAGATAACTCTCGGAGGGCAGATATTTTTTGATCGAGCGGATCAGGCGACCCTCGCCTTGATGTTCGCAGTACTCGTCGACGGCCTTTTGGCCATAGTGGCAAAGATTTCCGTGGGGAAAATAAAGGACGCTTCGGAAAACGGTGGGATCCGGCGCGACGGGATCGAGCGCGAGCGGAGCCGTAACGGCAGCACCATCACTCGCCGCGAGAAGCGAGTTCGAAGTTCCATAGTCGATCGCAAAAACGACGGGGCGCGAGCGATCGAGCATACCGCTTACTTCTTTCGGTTCGCAGACGCGGGATCGAACAAGTTTTTGAACTGATCGCCGAGAGTCCCGAGCTTCGCAGCTCCTGACTTCGCGTTGTAGGCCACGGCCTCCGCGGCGCCGGCACGATCCTCGGCTTCTTGCGCATCACCGAGAACGTCTTTGATCGAAAGCAGGAGCCGTCGTTCGTCGGAACGCACTTCCTTGATCTTGACCGCGATCGTTTGGCCCTCCTTCACGATGTCCTCGGCGCGGTTCACGCGCTTGAACGCCATCTCACCGAGCGGAACGAGACCTTCGATCCCCGGCGCGATCTCGACGAACGCGCCGAACTTCATGCAGCGGGTGACTTTCCCTTCGACGACTTCGCCTTCACGCACGTGGGCGGGCAAGTTCTCCCAGGGAGGAGTCTCGGCTTGCTTGATCGAAAGCGAGATGTTCAGTCGGCCGTTCATGCCCTCTTCGATCTTCAGGACTTTGGCGCGAACCTGCTGACCCATCTTCAACGCTTCGGACGGATGACCGAGGCGTGACCAAGCGATCTCGGAGATGTGACAGAGACCGTCCATCCCGGGAGCGACTTCGACGAATGCGCCGAAAGGTTCCATGCGGGTCACGACACCCTCGATGAAATCGCCAGGCTTGTGGCCGTCCGAGAACGCGGCGGTCGCCGCTTCTTTTTGTTCGTCGAGAAGTTTACGTCGCGAGACGACGAGGTCGCGACCGCGCGGATCGAATTTCGTGATCATGAATTCGAATTTTTGGCCGACGTAGCTCGCGGTATCTTGCACGCGGCGGTTGTCCATGTGGCTCATCGGGCAAAACGCGGTCTTCCCGAGAACGGAGACCCGGAACCCACCGTTGCAGACTTCGAGGACACGGCCTTCGACGGGCAACATCATGTCGTAGGCGTCTTCGAGATCGTCGGAAATGTTTTTCGACGTCGGCTTCGTCGAGAGGATGATCTGCGAGCCGTGTACGCGAGTGACGAAGAGATCGAGGAACTCCCCGACTTTCACTTCTTTGCCGTCGAGATCGAGCTTCATCACGACACCGTCGTCGATCGTACCGGTGGAGACGAAGATCTCTTCTTTTCCGACGGAAAGGATCTCGCCTCGGATCTTGTCGCCGACGTTGAGTTTGCGGCTCGTCGCCCCCATGGAGTCCTCGAACATGCGTGCGAAATCGTTCGAACTAGCGTCGTCGTTGTCGTCGTCGAAAAGATCGGCCATGGAATGAGACCTCGGTGCTTCGGGATTTTGGATGGGTGAACGAGAGACTCTGCCCGCTTTCGGCTAGAGGGTCAACGCTGTCCCTTCGCGGCCCAATGGGCGCGAAGCTGGCCGCGGAGATCCTGCAGCATGATCTGGGAGCCGTGGTCCAGGATGACCGCGGTCCGATCGTCATGGGCACGGAAGCGAGGATTCGAGTAGAGCTCGGAAAGCTTCACGGTTCGGCTCGAGCCTTGAGCGATCTTCTCCTCGATCACGCGCACCTTGCCGCCCGTGACGCCCGACCCGGCGCTCGCGACACCCTTCGTTTCGACCGGAGGGGCCGGCCGATCGAGGAAGAGCTTCACCAAGGGACCATGAAAAGTGGATTCGTAAACGGGCGACGGCGAGCCGCCATCGAGACCCGCGATTCGACGGATCGCTTCCGGCGGAGAGAGTTGTTTCATTCCCGGGCGCACGCTCGTGAACTTGTCGAACTCGTCGGCGAACGCGCAGACTTTCGCAACCGGCGGGATGTCTTTCGAGCTCAAGCCATGGGGATAACCGGATCCGTCGGGGCGCTCGTGATGATAGAGGATCATGTCGAGAGCGTCGGCGGGAATGAGAGCTTTGCGTTCTTCGACGCTCTTCAATCCCGTCTCCGGGTGCTCGCGGTATTTCTGCTGCTCTTCAGGAGTCATCTCGTCGATCCATCGTCCGACGAGGCTCACGGGCAGATCGCTCAAGCCGAGATCGTGGAGAAGTCCACCTATCCTCAAGCTTTCCGCGTTGCTCACGCCGAGTGCGAGACCGAAGAGGCAACAGTAAGCCGCGACGTTCTGGGCGTGACTGAAATGAGTCATCTGTGCGCTCACGAACTGAGAAACCGCTCGCCCCATGTCGGACTTCGATTGGTCGACGTCGCCGAGCTTGCTCACGACGCTCTTCAAATTCTCTAGCATCATACGCGTTTCGTCTTCGGTCATCGAGTCGTCGGTGAAGTAGCCGCCCATCAAGCCCGCGAGCTGTTGGCCCGTGCGACGCGCGCGATCGCGTGCGCCCGCAGCCGGATCGCCCTGCGCGAGGATCGAGGCCGAGTATGACAAGTAGTCCTTCAAACTCGAGCGCTGGATGTAGAGGTTGTAGTGCGCGTTCTCGCGAAACTTCCGAAGCAGCTTGTCGTCGATCTCTCGACCGCGTTCGACGTACATGATCGCGCGGCGGTTCATCGGCAGATAAAGATAGACGTTGAACGGCAAAGTTTTCGCGTTCTCGATCTCCATGACGTTGACGCGCATCAGTTTTTCGAACGTCAAATCGCGAATCGAAGCTTCGACGGGCGCGATCTCGAAGAGTTTGTTGATCAGAACTTCTTCTTCGAACGGCAACCGATAGAAGGCGTCGATCCCGAGATCGAGAACTTCGGCCGAGCGAAATTTTACGCGCTCGGACACGAAAGCGAGCAAGTGTGTCTCGGGAAATCTCGCGCGATACGCGGCGACGGCGCGTCCGATCGAGATGAGATCGCTTCGACTCGACAAGGGCACGACGGCGACGAGCGGATCCAGAGGAAATTCGACTTCGGCGGCGTGTTCGGGTGTGAAGACTTCGAAATCCAAGTAGCCGAGATCGCGAATTCGCTCCTGTAAAAGGACGAGCGTCGGCGGAAACGGGGCCAAAATCGCGAGAAACGGGTTCGATGCCATGTCCGAAAATTATAGCGTCGCGATCGGCAATTTCCCATCGCGTTGCGGTGTCTCAAGACCTCGACTTGCGTCGCAACCGCGGTTGCGCCAAGCTTTCGCGAGGGAGCATGCTATGGCGCGCGGAACCGTTCTCATCGTCGACTCCGATTCCGAGCTCGCACAAATCGTGAGCTCGTTCCTCAATTTCCATGGCTTCAGAGTGCATTACACGGGTCGCGTTCGCGAAGCCGTGGGTAAACTGGCACTCCAGAGGTATTCCGCTGTTTTGCTCGACCCCAACCTCGACGGTGAGCGCGGCGAGAGCGTTCTTCTCGCGGCCGTCGATCCGACCGGACTCAACAACGGCACCCCGTTCGTCGTCATGTCGGAGTCCCTGGACTACGGTCTACCCGCCGAGGCCATCGGCCCGATCCGCTCCATCGTTCAAAAACCGTTCGACCTCGAAGACGCACTCGCCGCTCTTCAAGGCGCGATCACCGGAGTCCACCACGCATGAATACGTCTCGTGAAAAAGTCGCCGTCATCGGCGGCTTGCGCATCCCTTTCGTCAAGTCGTTCACCAGCTACTCCGAAGCTTCGAACCAAGACATGCTCACGCACGTGCTCTCGCAGATGGTGCAGCGATACGGACTCACCGGTGAACGTCTCGGCGACGTCGCCTTCGGTTCCGTGATGATGCATTCCTCGGATTGGAACCTCACGCGAGAAGTCGTGCTCGGGAGCGGACTGTCGCCGAATACTCCGGGCTTCAACGTTCAGCGGGCCTGCGGAACGAGTCTCGACACCACGAACTTGATCGCACTCAAGATCGCGGCAGGTCAGATCGCGATCGGCATCGCGGGTGGAAGCGACACGAACAGCGATCTCCCGGTCGTCCTCAGAAAATCCTTCGCTCGCCGTATCGTGCAAGCCGGTCGCGCACGCTCGGTGGGAGAAAAACTGAAAGCCTTCTCCGGCTTCTCGCCTAAAGAGCTCTCACCGTCCCTTCCTGCCGTCGTCGAACCACGCACGGGTCTTTCGATGGGCCACCACACCGAACAGATGGCGAAAACTTGGGGCATCACTCGCGAAGCGCAAGACGAGCTCTCGTTCCTCAGTCACCAAAACGGCGCGAAAGCTTACGACGCTGGCTTTTACGACGATCTCGTCGTCGAGTTCGCGGGAGTGAAGAAAGATCTCCTTCTCCGCGCGGACACGTCGATCGAAAAATTGGCGAAGCTAAAACCGGCCTTCGATCCAAAATCAGGAACGCTCACGGCCGGTAATTCGACGGCGCTCACCGACGGCGCCTCGGCGGTCCTGCTTGCCTCGGAGAGCGAAGCGAAACGACGCGGCCTTCCGGTTCTCGCGACCATTCGCGACGTCGAAGTGAACGCAGTCGACTTCGTGACCGGCAAAGAAGGCTTGCTGATGGCTCCCGCTGGTGCCGTCGCACGCATGCTCCGCCGAAACGAATTGAAGCTCCAAGATTTCGATCTTTACGAAATTCACGAAGCTTTCGCTGCTCAAGTTCTCTGTACGCTGAAGGCCTGGGAGTCGGACGACTATTGCCGCAAAGAGCTCGGCGAGCCAAAAGCGCTCGGATCGATCGATCGCGCGAAGATGAACGTCAAAGGCGGAAGCGTCGCGCTGGGACATCCGTTCGCAGCGACCGGTGCACGCATCGTCGCCACGCTCGCGAAAGCGCTGAAAGAGCGCGGCGGTGGTCGCGGTCTGATTTCCATCTGCACGGCCGGCGGTATGGGCATCACCGCGATCCTCGAAAGTGAAGGCTGACCACAGTTCGGCTTTTCCTTTCGATTGAAGGGTTCCCCACAGGGAAATCGAATCTTCGTCACTTCGCCCGCGACCGCGCTCCGTAAGATGAGAGCGACGGGAGGCGAAGGAAATGGGCGAATTTTCCGTAGTACAAGATTTCATCACGCGGCTGCGCGACGCCGAAGATCGTAAAGATGCCGGCGTTCTCTGCGAGCTGTTCACGCCCGCAGCGAAGCTCGAGAACTTGACCCGCCCGACGCAGGCACGTTCGAAGTCGTCGAGCTCGGCGAATGGTGCGATCGCGTTCTGGAATCAGTATCTCCATGCGTTCGACCATATCAGCTCGCACTTCACTCATATTCTGGAATCGAAAGGCAACGCCGTCCTCGAGTGGCACTCGAGCGGACGATTGACGATGGGAACACCCGTCGAATACTGCGGCGTCAGCATCCTCGAACACGACGGCCGCCAAATCACGGCTTTCCGCACTTACTACGATTCCGCAGCTCTGCTTCCGCATGCCGCCCATGCGTTGAAGCCGTTCTCCGAATCGGTCGGAACTCCCGACATCAGGACGGAAGCCTCCTCATGAAAGAACGTGAAACATGCCCCACATGAAACAGGAATCGATTCTCAGTTTTTGGTTCGGTGACGACTCTCTCCATACGACCTCGCGACAAAACGTATGGTTCTCACCGACTCATGCCTACGACGACATCGTGCGGGAACGATTTTCGGCCCTCGTGGAAGAGGCCTCGAACGGAGGCTTCGACGACTGGGGGAAAACTCCGCGCGGCGCTCTCGCCCTCGTCATCTTGCTCGATCAATTCCGTCGGCACGTCTACCGCGGAAGCGCCGAGGCATTTTCGCACGATCCTCACGCACGAAAGATCGCGGAGACGGCGATCGATCACGGCTTCGACCAGAAACTGACGGTCATCGAGCGGATGTTCCTTTATCTTCCGCTCGAACATACCGAGGACCTCGTCGCGCAAGAACGCGCCGTCGGTCTGTTTCGGGAGCTTCGTGAGGTCGCCGGGCCCGAGGAAACGAAGATGCTCGAGGTCGCACTCGATTTCGCGATCCGACATCGCGACTGCATCGCGAAGTTCGGCCGCTTCCCACATCGAAACGAAACTCTCGGACGCGAAAATACGAAAGAAGAACGCGAATTCCTAAAACGACCTGACTCACGCTTCTGAGGAGGCCAAATCATGGAATCAAGAATCGTCCCGCCAGACAACGCGAGCATGCGCCAGACGGAAATGGGTGATGCGTTCAACCGCGTCCTTTTCTCGGCGCTCGACGGCCTCGAGAGCCGCAACATTCCCTACGGAATGATCGGGGGTATCGCGGCGAGTGGTCACGGACGCCCCCGCTCGACCCACGACATCGATATTTTCGTGCGACCCGAGGATGCCGATGCGGCACTCGAAGCGCTCGCGCAGCAAGGTTTCGAAACCGAAGTCACCGATCCCCGCTGGCTCTACAAAGGTTGGAAAGAAGAGATGATGGTCGACGTCATCTTCAAATCCCAAGGCGACATCTACTTCGACGACGAAATGCATCAGCACGCGAAAAAGATTCCCTATCACGGTCGCCAGATCTCGGCGGTTTCACCCGAAGATCTGATGATCATCAAAGCGGCCGTCCACAGCGAAGTCGGACCTCACCACTGGCACGACGCACTCGCGATCCTCTCGCACGCTCAGGTCGACTGGAAATATCTCTTGAAACGCGCGCGAAAGGCGCCGCGACGGATCCTCGCGCTTTTGATCTACGCGCAGTCGAACGACATTCTCATTCCGAACAACGTCATCGTCGAGCTCATGCAGTTGATCTACGGCGATTCGCTCGCCGCCCACGGCGCTCGAGCCCATGCCGCGAGCGCGCAACACAACATGCGCGACATGGCACCCTCGCAAAGTCACTCGCAAGTGAACGTTCCCGCGAAGCGACCGCCGCCCGCGACGAACGCGGCTTACTTGAAAGCCCACGTCCTCGACGCCTTGGCAAAAGATCCGCGGACGGCGGCGCTCGATGTCCAACTCGACGTGAACACGCAAGGAACGCAACACGTCTCCGTGAAAGGCGATGCGGTCAGCAACGAACAGCGAACCGCCATCGAACACGTCATTCGCGATCACTGCAAAGGCTTCGACATCGACAACAAAGTTCGCGTGACGAAGATCGAAATGGACCAGGCTCAGGAGGTCGTATGATCCGTCTGGCGGCGGTCGGCGACATTCACTACGATCGCAATTCCGCCGGTCGGCTCGGACAATTCTTGCCGCGTCTCGAAGGCGCGGCCGATCTTTTCCTACTCGCGGGCGATCTCACGCAGGTCGGCTCGATCGAAGAGATCTCGATTCTCGCCGACGACCTCGCGATGTGTCCCATTCCCGTCGTCGCCGTGCTCGGCAATCACGATTATCACGCGGAAAAAGCTCCGCAAGTGGTCGAGATCCTCACGCGAGCTGGAGTCACGGTTCTCGAAGGCAACTGCGTCACCTTCCAGCTCGGCGGCTCCACGATCGGTGTCGCCGGAGTGAAAGGATTCGGAGGAGGCTTCATCGGAGCCTGCGGGACCGATTTCGGCGAAGTCGAGATGAAAGATTTCATCCGTTTCACGAAGGCCCAGGCCGAGCTGCTCAAGACGTCACTCCAGTCTTTGAACACCGACTACAAGATCGCGCTCACGCACTACTCCCCCACCAAGGAAACGCTGATGGGTGAGAAAAAAGAGATCTATCCGTTTTTGGGTAGCTATCTCTTGGCGGAAGCGATCGACGAAGGAGAAGCGGACATCGCGTTCCACGGTCACGCCCATCACGGCGTCGAGCGCGGCTCGACCGCGGGCGGCATTCCCGTTCGCAACGTCGCGATGCCCGTCATTCGTCATCCGTTCAACATCTATTGCTTAAACAAAGAAGGTTTGGTCCCGCACACGGAAGCGCAGGATCACGCTCCGGCATTCGCCTGATACTCCGTAACGGAAAGGGGCCTCGTGGAACACGAGGCCCTTCTTCCCTCAGGGAGTCGCGGTCTCGCTGTCGCGTTCGACGAGGATGACCGCTTTCATCGGTCCGCCTTTCGCGCGCACGATCTTGAATTCGCTCGGATCCACGGTCGACGGCGCTCCCTGCTGCTTGTAAAGCGACTTCAACTCGTCTTCATCGGTATTGAACGCTCGTGCGAACCAATTCGAGCCCTCGGCCATGCTGTAGGTTTCGACGCCATCGAGCGCGAGATCGTCGTCGAGATACTTTTTGATCGAGTCGA
>JAZKJB010000362.1:0-3271 GCA_040384505.1 Bdellovibrionota bacterium
TCGACCGTTTATCGGTTTGAAAAACCAGAACGGGAAACGGACAAACGGAACGGAAACGGGTACCTCGAACGGCTACCGCTACGGATGCGGTTTTCCCTGTTTCTGTTCGAGACGTTATGGCCCCTCGCGCGGGGTGCCGATTTGACAAAAATCGGGGCCTTGAGTACCCATGAAGCACTGCCTTCACGAAGGATCCGCATGCGAAAATCCCAAGTCTCCAGCAAAAAATCAATGAAGCCGTCGAAGCCGGTCGCGCGAGCGGCCAAGGCCCTCAAAAAGATCGCTGGCAAGGCCGCGGCGACGTCGGCCAAGAAGGGTGGCGGCTTGGTTATCTCGACGAAGCTCACGCTGCCTCGCGAGCTTCAGAAGCGCATGCTCGAGACCATGATCCGTTCGCGGGTTCTCGAAGAGAGACTGATCAAGGTCTATAAGACGGGTGACTCCTATTTTTGGATCGGTGGACCGGGCGAAGAGGCCTTCGGCGTTCCACTCGGATTGCTGGTGAACAAGGGACAGGGCCCGGACCACGATTTCCTGCATCTTCATTACCGCGCGACGCCGACCCTCATCGCGATGGGGATGACGTACGAGGATTCACTTCGATTGACGATGAACCGTGCGACCGACCCCTCGACCGGCGGACGCAATTTCTGCAATCACTACTGCTTTCCGCAGTGGAACGTCGTTCCCGTTTCCTCTCCACTCGAAGTTCAATACGGAATGGCGATCGGGACCGCGATCGCGCAAAAGCGCCGAAACGCGAAAGGCATCACGATCATCACGGGCGGAGATGCGGCGACGGCCGAAGGCGATTTCGCGTCGTGCTTGATCTGGGCGAGCCGACCGAAGAACGAGCTTCCGATGTTCATCACGGTTCAGAACAACAAGTGGGGCATCTCGACGACCTACGACACGCAACACGGCGAGAAGTACATCGCCGATCGAGGCAAGGCCTTCGGAATTCGAACGACCGTCGTGAACGGCAACGATCCGATCGAAAGCTACCTCGTCACGCAAACTGAGATGGAGTACATCCGCAGAACCGGCAAGCCGGTCTTGGCCGAGTACAAAGTCGCGCGGCTCTACGGTCATTCGTCGGCCTCCGGTGCGAACCGCGAGAAGGATTTCTGCTGTATCGAGAGCTTCGAGAAGCAGTTGGTCGACCAGAAGATCGTTTCGAGTGCCGACGTGAAGGCGCTCTGGAAGCAGTTCGACGACGAATCGCGTGCCGCGGCCGAAGTCGTTCGCGGTGAACCCGTGCCGACTCGTGAGAGCGTCTGGGATCACGTTTACGCGAACAACGAAAACGGCGACTGGAGAAAATTCTAATGGCGACCCTCGTACAGGCGATTCGAATGGCGTTGCACGTGGGCGAGAGCCGTCTCGGCGTCACCGACATCTTCGGTGAGGACGTCGGCGCCCCTCTCGGCGGTGTGTTCACCGCGACTCAAGGTTTGAAGACGGCATGGAACTCTCCGCTCGACGAGCGCGGCATCATCGCGACGGCGATCGGTCTCGGGCTCGCGGGCGATCGATGCGTCGCCGAGATCCAGTTCTGCGATTACATCTTCAACACCATCGACCTCTTGAAGATGGCGGGGAACACTCATTGGGTTTCCAACGGCCAGTACAACCTGCCGATCGTGGTGATGACGCCGGTGGGTGCGGGAATTCGCGGCTCCGTCTATCACTCGCACTCCTTCGACGCTTGGGCGACACGTATGCCCGGCTGGAAGATCGTCTGTCCTTCGAACGCGCTCGATGCTTATGGCTTGATGATCGCAGCGATCAAGGATCCGAATCCGGTTCTCTACCTGAAACCGAAAGCGCTCATGCGCGTTCGTGGCGAAGAGCTGATCCCGGGAGAACCGACCGACGAGAAGCAGTTGAAGGCGATGATCGATGCGCCGATCGGAGATCGTTCGACTTGGAAACCCAAATGGCCGGCTGAACTTCAGGAATACGAAGTTCCGATCGGAAAAGGGAAGATCACTCGCGAGGGAGACCGGGCGACGATCGTGAGCTACGGACGCACGCTTCCGATTTGCAACAAAGCGGCGGACATGTTGCGTGACGAAGGTACGTCGGTCGAAGTGATCGACATGCGATCGCTCTATCCGTACGACTGGCAGATGATCAAAGGCTCCATCGAAAAGACCGGTCGCGTGCTCTTCGTCAACGAAGACACCGAGGTCACGAACTTCGGCGAGCATCTCGCGTATCGAGCGACGAACGAGCTGTTTTACAAGTTGATGGCGCGACCGCGTGTTCTCGCGGGAAAGAATCTTCCGGGGATCGGGCTACATCCGAATCTCGAAGAAAACTCCGTTCCTCATCTCGAAGACGTCTTGCACGAGATTCGCGAGCTCTTGGCCGAAGTCCCGTGATGAGCAGACGATGAAGATCAAGACCCGCGCTCGGGCCTGGCCCGAGAGCTTCGACAAATATCTGTATTACAAGAACTCGGTTCAATCCCCGGATACCGACGTCGAATTCCTTCGCGACACTTACAAAGAGCTTCGCGGAAAAGACCCCTCGGTTCTGCGCGAGGACTTTTGCGGGACCTTCGCGATTTGCTGTGAGTGGGTGAAGCTCGCCTCGAAGAATCGTGCATACGGTGTCGATCTCGACGAGGAGCCGATCCACTACGGGATGGCGAACTACCTGTCGAAACTTTCGCTTCCGCAACGCGAGCGCGTGAAGGTGCTCCAGGAGAACGTTCTCAATCCCGGGCTCCCGAAGGCCGACATCATCGCCGCGATGAACTTCTCTTACTTCGTTTTCAAAGAACGCTCGATGATGAAGTCCTACTTCCACAACTGCCTCGGCACACTGAACTCGGGCGGTATTCTCGTAGCCGACGTCTTCGGCGGGAGCCGGTGCCAAGAAGCGAACGAGGAAGAGACCGAGCACAAAGACTTCAGCTATTTCTGGGATCAGGAGAACTTCGACCCCGTCACGAACGAAGCGATGTTCCACATCCACTTCAAGCCGAAAGGTCGCAAGAAGATCGAAAAGGTCTTCAGCTACGATTGGCGCATGTGGAGCATTCCCGAGCTCCGCGAGATGATGCGTGAGACAGGCTTCCGCAAGACTTCCGTCTACTGGGAAGGCACGACCCGAGCCGGTGAGGGCGACGGCGTCTTCAAGCGCGCGGAAAAAGGCGAAGAATGCGAAGCGTGGATTGCTTATGTCGTGGGTGAAAAATAACGGGAACGGTCCGCATCCGTAGCGGTAGCCGTTCGAGGCACCCGTTTCCGTTCCGTTTGTC
>JAZKJB010000363.1:0-2913 GCA_040384505.1 Bdellovibrionota bacterium
ATCGGCGATCGAGATCGAGTCTTTTTGAATGTAGAGCTGACCGTTTTCCGCTTTCGAAAGATCCAAAAGATCGCTGACGAGCGAAACGAGATACTTCCCGTTCCGAAGGATCATTCGAACGTCGCCGTGGAGAGCTTGCGGGAGCACGGGATTCTGCAAGACCATTTCGGTGAAGCCGTTGATCGCAGCCAAGGGCGTTCGAATTTCATGGCTGACGTTCGCGAGCAAAGTGGATTTCGCTTTATTGGCCGCTTCGTGTTCGCGGCTCTCCCGCTCTTCCTCGCGAAGATTCTCGGCGAGTCGAGTATTCTCGAAACCGAGGCGAAGAGAGTTCATGACGAACTGGCCAGACGTTCTCGCGGTTTTGATCGCGAGTACGATGTAGAGCAAGAGCATCACGCCGATGAAGTTGAAAGTTGGTACGGGACTCAGCAACGAAGCGACGGCCCACGGAAGCATCGCCGGCACGAGCACTCGCACGACCGCGCCCAAAGAAGCCGAATAACAAGCGACCGCCCCAGCCGCCATCATGATGACGACGACTGCTGAAACGATTTGTTGGGACACGGTCGTCGCCGTCGGAATGAGAAACGAGATCGAACCCCAGAGACATCCGGAGAGCAAAAGAAGCGCATGAATCGTTCGCAACCAAGGTCGGACTCGCTCGATCGTATCGAGTTCGTTGCGGACTTTATTCCAACGAACCGTCAGCGCGACCCGAACGAGACCCGATCCGTACAGCAGGAGCGCCCAGACAACGAGATAGGTGTGATCGCGATGCGGCCAACTGAAGAACAAGTACGAACTGCCGTAGATGATAAGAGCGACGAGTCCCTGCTTGTTCTGGCGATAGAGCAAATCGACTCGCTCGCGCTCAACGCGCAACTCGAGCGGTTCCGCGGAAGACGGGAGCGATATCGGGGCAACGCGAGACTGCATTGCAAGACCCTAAACTGAGGCGAGAAGGCTCTCAATCGGGATCATATTTAGAAATCTTCACGAAACCGGACGCCAAGCGACCGGTGGGGGTCAAAAGCAACCTCTCAAAACGCGGCCCGACCCTAAAACGCCGTTAGATATCCATTCACGACACGATTTCGCCCGACTGGCGCCGAGTGAACGGCGCCGGTGAACGCGCGTACTTCCGGGCGAGGTGCCGTGCGTGGGTCGTAAGAGAACTCGCGATCCACGTTAGGTGAAGCCATCTCGCGAAGAGTCGCCGATTCGTTCTGAATACCGAACGCGCGAATGATCTGCGCGCGCCGGGACTTCAGCTTCGCCGTCATCACGACCACTTCCGCTGCCGGATAGCCGGCGGCGACGAGACCCGCTTCCAGCTGAGCATCCGAAACTCTCGCGATCTTTCGTGCGATCCACTTTCCGTCTTCGGGTTGAATGCGCTCGAACGCGTCGTTTTCCTCGACGGTTCCGAAACCTTTCGCGACCCACTCGCTCTTTTGCACGGGGGCGGTCTTGCCCGGAGGCCCGTGGCTCTCGATGCGGGTCTCGTACTTGAACAAGTCCCACGGAAAGTCGTTGAGGACTCCGCTCTTGAACTTCAAGACTCGGTTCGCGGTGCCATGACCGCTCCCGACGTCGCTGATGTAGTGGACGAGTCTCGAGCGCCCCTGCTCATCCTTCTCGACGTCGAGTGACGTGTTGTCCGCGCGAACGTCGTAGAGATTGAGCCAAGCGGCGACGATTCCGAACCCGCGGAGCTCGCGACGATCGCGGTGATCCAGATCGCACCAATCCCATGAACCGAGCTCTCGAGCGTCGTCTTCCTTTTCGATGCTCGAGGGCCGCATGACGAGGCGATCGATTTGAGTTTCGAATTGCGGATCGAAATCCGAATCACGCAAGGCGAATGCGTTGGCACCCGAGTGCACGAGCTGCTTCTTCAACTCTTCCATCGAAAGCTGGCGACCGTCTTTCAGGACTGCGCCAGCGATCGCATCCGCGAAGACGTCCCATTCTTTTTGCAGGTTGTACTTTTGGTAAGTGAACCCGACGAGGCTGCGGACTCGGATGAAAAAATCTTTGCGGGAATTGTATTCGGTGAAGACTCGTCGATCGTACCGAAGATATCCCACCGGAGCGAAGTCGACAGGCTTCGCATTGTAGCCCAGCGCCCAGATCAAGCGGCTGTTGAAGGGCTCGGTGTGCGTTTCGATTCCGAATTTCATTTTCCAGCGGGTGCCGTTGCAGTCGATCTCGAAACCGCCGTGTACGCCGTACGAGGTCTTCGGCTTTTCGTAAGTACAAACCGTTCGCGTGATATCCGGTATCGCCTGACGCGAAAAGCCTTCGAGAAACGAAATCGATTCGATCGGTCGGGGCTGCCAGAAACTCGACGGAACCGGATCGATCATCGATGCGTCTGCCAGCTTCGAGTAAGGATCGAGGTTGATGGCTCGTTTCGCCGATTTGGTCATGATCCGATGACCAGAAAGTTCAGCGAGGGCTTTGAACGGCAAGGCGCCGATCCAAATGTCGGGAGCCGGGTACTCGAAGTTGTGATTGAAGGCGTTGATCGTCTCGCGAAGGTTCGCATAGTACTCGTAACGATCGCGAGCATCGACTCCCGGTTGGTCGATCGCGGTGACCAACGCTTCCGAATCCTCGAGGGCACGGCGTGCATCACCGGGCAGGAATTCGTTCTCTTTGCCCGCGGCTTCGTTGCGTCTCAAGATATCGGCAAGAACAGCGCGAAAACGATCTCGCTCGCTTCGTGTGTCGAGGTCGTACTCCTTCGCCTCGATCTTCCGAACCTTCCAACCGTTTTCGTCACCTTGGTGAAGGTCGATCTCCCACTTGCTCTCATGCTCGATCACGATCGGGTTCACTCTCGGAAAACCAGTCGCCGCTTCTTTCGCTTCGGCGAAAACGGCGAACGCGAGCATCGAAACCGAA
>JAZKJB010000364.1:0-5540 GCA_040384505.1 Bdellovibrionota bacterium
GAGACCAAGGCGCTCTTCCGAACGATCCATTGCTACTCCCCTTCGATGTCGACTCAGGTGACGTAGTTGAATTGTCGGGGGAGATCATGGTCGAGGCAACTGGAAGTTGCCGGGGCGAATGAATGTTAAGCCGTCAACGTCATGATCAGCGGCTTGCCGTTGGTGATGACGATCGTGTGCTCGTATTGCGCAGTGAAGATTCCCGGATTCGTTACGAGTGTCCAGCCGTCGCCGTTGTCGAGGACTTCGTGCGCGCCCGATGAGATGAACGGTTCGATCGTGATCACTTGATTCAGTTCCAAGACGCGCTTGTCACGTTTGTCGTAGTAACCAGGAATGAAGGTGGGTTCCTCATGAAGAGCTCGTCCGACCCCATGGCTCCCGAGATTTTCGATGACGGTGAATCCGTTTCGCACGGCTTCACCTTCGATCGCGAAACCGATCCGATTGATCTTCGCTCCCGCACGCGCTTCATCGAGCGCCAACTCGAGAGCGCGCTTGGCGACGGCACAGATTTGCAGATGAAGTTTCGACTCCGGCGGAATGATCGCAGAGCCGCCCGTGTCGGCGAAATACCCATCGAGCTCGGCCGACACGTCGATGTTCACGAGATCGCCGGCTTTGAGAATCTTTGTTCCCGGAATTCCGTGCGCCGCTTCCTCGTTGACGCTGATGCAAGTGTGACCCGGAAAGTTGTAAGTGAGAATTGGAGCCGATCGCGCTCCGTGCGAAGCGAGGAACTGACCGCCGAGATCATCGAGCTCGCGCGTCGTCATGCCGGGTTCGAGTTTGGTCTGCATGAATTGGAGACACCGAGCGACGATTCGGCCGACCTTGCGGAGCGCTTCGAGATCTTTTTCAGAATTGATGGACATGCGTCGAGTTTAATTGAACTCGGCGCCCGTTGCGAGACTAAGTTACCGCACCTGTCACGAATCCACCGAAAAGAGCGGCGATCGCACCGCCTTCGAAGTACCAGACCTCTGCTTTGGCTACTTCACACGCGCGGCCGTGAACGTCACGGGCTCAGGGAGATTGATCGAACGCATCTCCACCTGCATGGCCATCGCGAGCATTCCGCGGTTCTCCCTGATCGCCGACGCCATCATCTTTCCCGATGCCTCGAGGGCTTGAGCGGACTGGAGACCGGCTCCCGCCGGAACCAAAGTGACCGCGAATGAACGTGGGCAATCGTTCGACAAGCGGAAAGAACCCGAATCGACCGTCGGTCGAAGACTTTTGTACTGGCAACCAAACGAAATGCTCGAGTCGGAAATCGTGGTCGTGTTCTCTAGGACGTCGAGTGAAACGTTGTTGATCTCGAAGGCGATCTCGTCGGGGGTTCGGATGCGAGTTCCTTCGTATCGCTGAATTGTCGGACTGATCGTGAAACGGACGCGAAACCGACTTCCGCTCGGCGTCTGCATCGTCCCTTCAAATGTACCTTTGACGGCTTCGAAGAAGTTTTGGATTCGCGCCAAGTCGGCTTCCATCTGCTGAGCCCGCCTGTTCGTCTCGGCAGTTTCGCCTTCCGCGCCGGCTTTGGCCTCTAGTGCAGCCTTGTCCTTGTACTTTTGCTCGCTCTGCTCAGCACAGCCAGCAATTGCCGCTACGACTCCAATGATGAGAAACAGGTTTTTCATTTCTCTTCCTTTCTTTCCTCGGTTTTCAATTTTTCGAAAATCGCGCGGCCGCCGGTGATCGTATTGAGTGCCATCGCTTGGTCCAAATATTCGGCTCTGAGATTTACTTCACGCAGATGTGACCTTAGAACATTGTCCGTGGCGTTCTTGAGATCTGGCGAGTTCTTTACGCCTCTTCTATATTCGTCGATCACGGTCCGCATGTATCGGTGAGCGGTTTCGTGATTTCTCTCTTCCAACTGAATTCGAAACTCCAACGACTTGATGCGAGCGAAGGTTTCCTCGGCTTCGCCTTTTTGCGCGATTTGCGCTGCTTTCAAATCGGATTCGGCATGCACGACTCGGTGCCTTGCCTCATGGCGAGCACCGATCGTATCGAAGCCGGAGAAAAGCTCCCATCTCGCGACGACGCCAGCGTAGGTCTCTGGGCTGATCTGCGTCTCTCGCAAACCAAGGCTTCCATAGCTGGCAAAAGCGCGGACCTGTGGAAGAAACCCCGCCGTCGCAACCTTCACCTCGGCTTCGGCACGCTGTACGTCCATCTGGGTCGTTCGGATTTCGGCATTCGTCTGGGGCAAGTCTGCGACGATCGCTTCGAGTTTCGAATTGAGCTGATATCGCTGGATCTGTCCGACCAGCGGGAACTCGACCGAGTCATCACCCAAGACTTTTCTAAACTCTGCTTCCGCGGCTTTCAGATCTCCTTGGGCCGCAGCAAGATCGGCACGAAGAATCGACTCATAGAGATCGAACTCCAGAACATCGGCATCGGACACGACCCCGGCTGCTCGCCGACCGCGCGCCGCTTTCTGATTCGCGAGGTTTCGATCCAGGGCTGCATCGTGAAGCGCGATCGTCTCCTGCAACGCCAGAACTTTTCCGAAGGCGGACTCGACGGCCCAGATGACTTTCTGCTTCGTCAACGCGAATCGAAGTCGAGAGACCTCGACGTCGAGTTTCCTCGCTTGCCTTGCCGACACATCTTGCAGGCCATTGAACAGGTTCCACTCGGCAAATAAATTTCCCGTTCCGCCCCGCCTCCGCTCGAATGCAGAATCGAAGTACTCGTATCGAGATTCGACGCCAAAACGAGGATAGAAGCGAGAACTGGAACGCGTGAGCGCGGCCTCATCGGCATCGACTTCGGTATGGCTTGCTTTGAGCTCCGGGTTGTTGCTCAACGCAATTTGCTGGGCTTCTTGAAGCGTGAGCGCCCCGGCGCTCTCGAAGCACAAGAGGACCGCAATTGCGCAAAGTGCAGATCTGATCATTTGCGGGGCTCGATCGTAAAGGTGATGCGGTCTTTGTGTTCGCCAACGGTCAGGATCAGCGTATAGCGATGCGCACCTTTCGCATCGAAAGATGCCTCGAAGTGGTCGCCTTTAGGCTGGAGCGCCAGAGGCTCGACCTTCTTCGTTCTCGGCAACTCGGTCTGCGCCGTGACGGCGATTTTCGCGACCTCGGCGGGCTTCAGGTCTTTCGAATAAACGAAGATCTTAAGATCCTTTCCCTTCGGGACGACTTCGATATGAAGGGTTTCGTTCGATTTGATCATTCCACCTTTGGGGGCTTGGACCATCGAAGGAGCATCGTGATCGTGACCTTCGTGAGCTTGTGCGAAACCCGCTGTCACGAGAATCGCTGCAGTCAGAATGAAAGCTTTCATTTCTATTTCCTTTGTTTAGTTTAAACTTTTTCCGTTCGGCCATCTTCAGAGACGTACTTCTCGGCCGATTTACGGCCGAAGCGATAAAAGAGCGATGGCGTCACCACGATATCCAAAAGTGTCGAGCTCAGAAGGCCACCGACGATGACGACGGCAACAGGATGCAAACCCTCGCTCCCCGGCTGACCCTTCGAGAAGATCAGCGGGAGCAACGCGAGCGACGTCACGAAGGCCGTCATCATCACGGGAACGAGGCGCTCCTGCGAGCCACGGACGATCATTTCTTTCGAGAACTTCTCACCCTCGAACTTCATCAAGTGAAGATAGTGGGAGATCATCATGATTCCGTTTCGCGAAGCGACTCCGCAAAGCGTGATGAATCCGACGAGACTCGCGACGGTGATGGACCGATCGGTGAAAAACAAGAGAATCAAGCCACCCACGAATGCCAGCGGGATCGTCGCCATGATCTGCCCGGTGATCTCACGAGAACGGAAGTGCCCGTACAACACGAACGCGATTCCGAAAATAGCGATCAAGCCGAAGACGAGAATGTTCCTCGTCGCAGTTTGTTGGCTCTCGAACTGGCCCCCATAGACGACGTAGTAACCTTCCGGCAGCTGAACCTTCTCTTTGATCTTCTTTTGGACTTCTCCGATGAGACTTCCCAGATCTCGCCCGCTCACGTTCGCACTGATGACGATTCGGCGCTGACTGTTTTCGCGATTGATTTCGTTGGGCCCGGTCGTCTCGTAAACGTCGGCGACGTCTTCGAGAAGCACCTTTTGGCCGGTCGGCATCGTCTTCAGTGACGTCTTTTGCATTTTCTCGAGCGTCGCTCGCGAGTTCGCGTCGAACTGAAAGAAGACGTCATACAGCTTCGTTTCTTCGAGAACTTGCGCAACCGTTTCGCCATTGAAGGCGGCCTCGAGGAGCGAGGTCACCTCACCCGGATTGAGATTGTACTTTGCAGCCTCATCTCTCAGAACACGTATTTTGACTTGGGGAATGAGTCCCTGCTGCTCAACCCGCAAATCGACGATGCCTTCGGTATCCGCAATTGCATCACGTAGCTCGATACTCTTCTCGCGAAGCGTTTGAAGATCGGGCCCGAAGATTTTGATTGCGATCGCAGCACTCACTCCCGAAAGCATGTGATCGATCAAGTGAGAGATGGGCTGACCGACGTTGACTCCGACTCCTGGGATTTCTGTTTTGAGCTTGGAGCGCAACTCGTTCAAAACGACTTCACGCGGCCGTCCTTCGAGATGGAAGTCGACGTCGATTTCGCTGACGTTTACGCCCGCCGCATGCTCATCGAGCTCCGCGCGACCCGTGCGACGAGAGACCGATTTGATCTCGGGCGTTTTCATCATGATCGCTTCGGCGCGCTCCCCGATTTTGTTGCTTTCAGGCAAGCTGATCCCGGGTGGCGCTACGACGGCGATCATCGCAGTGCCTTCGTTGAATTGCGGAAGGAAGTCGCGCCCCATGAGCGGAATGGTCGCAAGCGCAGCCAAGAGAAGAGCGAGCGCGCTCCCGAGAACCAGGTTCGATCGAGGCAATGCCCACTCGAGCAGTTTCCGATCCCAACCTTTGAGAGCCTGGACGAATTTCGTATCGTGATGCTGCTTCAGGTTCTTACGCAGGAAGAAAGAGCAGAGGACCGGAGTTAGCGTCAAAGAAACGACCAAGGACGCGACCAATGCCGTCAAATATGCGATTGCGAGTGGTGTGAAGAGGCGCCCTTCGAGACCGGTGAGGTTGAACAACGGCAAGAAGACGAGAGCGATGATGACCGTCGCCAAAACGATCGAGTTTCGCACCTCACTTGAAGCATCGTAGATGACCCTGAGAGTAGGTCTCGGCGAAGGACTTTGAGCATTCTCTCTCAATCTCCTGAAGACGTTCTCGACGTCGACGATGGAATCATCCACGAGCTCGCCGATCGCGATCGCAAGACCTCCGAGAGTCATCGTATTCACTGTCATGTCGAACATCCGAAAGACGATGGCCGTCACGAGGAAGGAAACCGGAATTGCCGTCAGGGTGATGACGGACATTCGAAGATTGGCGAGAAAGATGAAGAGAATGATGAAGACGAGAACGGTTCCGAGCTTCAACTTCCCTTGAATGCCATCGATAGAGGCCTTGATGAAATTGGCCTGCTTGAAAACGTCCGTGTTGACGATCAGGCCCTTCGGAAGTGTGGGCTTGAGCTCTTCGATCGC
>JAZKJB010000364.1:5550-9997 GCA_040384505.1 Bdellovibrionota bacterium
CCTGGCCTGCCACCTCGTCCTCGTCCTGCTGCCGGGCCTCGCCGCGGCGGCGGCGAGGCCGGCGGACGGCTGCTACCGCCACGACGACCAGGCAGGGGTGAGCTATGCGCTCTTCGATCGCTCGCTCAATGGCCTCGGTGATCTTGATCGTGTCGGCACCAGGTTGCTTTTGAATCGTGAGGACGACCGAAGGCTTGCCGTTGAAACTTCCGTCCCCGCGCTTCAATCTCGGAGCTTCTTTCACTTCGGCGATGTCTTTGACGAGAATCGGTTTTCCGAAGTGCGTCCCCACGAGCGTTCGCTGGATATCTTCGACTCCTTCGACGACGCCGAGGTTTCGGACCAAATACTCTTGTCCGTCTTTCTCGAGGAACCCGCCGGTCGTGTTCTGGCTGATCTGTCCAAGCGTGTGATCCAGTTGCTCGATCGAGAGCTGGTATCGGTTCATTTTTTCGGCGGAGACGAGGATCTGATACTGCTTGAGACCGCCACCGATGATGATGACCTGTGCGACACCCGGGATCGTCATCAATCTCGGGCGCAAAGTCCATTCAGCCAGGTTTCTAATCTCCATCGGACCGACCGCACCATCGGGCGATGCAACCGCGATTTGCTGAATCTGCCCCATGAGTGATCCGACCGGACCCATCATTGGAGTGATGTCTTTCGGAAGGCGTTCTTTCGCGAGATTCAGTTTTTCCTGAACGAGCTGACGATTGCGGAAGATGTCGGTTCCCCAGTCGAACTCGACATAAATGGCAGAAAGACCAATTCCGCTTTGAGAGCGGATTCGTTCGACGCCGGGCAAACCGTTCAAGAACGACTCGATGGGAAGTGTAACCCGCGTCTCGACTTCTTCGGGCGCCATGCCGTGTGACTCGGTCATGATGGTGACGGTCGGCTTGGTAATGTCAGGAAAGACGTCGACGGGAAGTCGCTGGACCGTGTAGACGCCGTAAACGACGACGAAAGCCGTCATCGCAACGACGAGGAGCCGGTGGTTCAAGGCAAATCGAATGATGGAATTAAGCATGTGCCCTCGATCAGAAAATCAGCATTAGCAAATCGAACTAGAAAAGCTGATTAGGCGATCGGAGGACGATAGAGGCTGGAGGGAGAAAATCGCGGATGAAGTCGATTGGAAAAGCCCGACTGATTCAATAGCTCTTCATGGGAGTCGGAAGTCGGCAGACCTTGAGCCGCCAAGTAGTTGCTTGAATGGCAATGCGAGTGACAGTGGACGGGACAATCGTGGCACTCGGTTTCGGAGCAGTCTCGCGTCTCAAGGGCTGTTCCTGAATCTTCACCGAGCTGGGCCGTACAGCTCACACTCGACTCCTCTTGCAGATGTTCAAAGAAGGACTCAGATGCATTTCCAATGCTGCTGAGGACGACTGAAATCATCATGAGAAGGGCGAGGATTAGCTTCATGAACCCGGGACCTTATCTTTCATGACGCAACTTTGGCAACCCGACGTTTATTGGCGCACCCGGCACGATTCGAACGTGCGACCTGCAGCTTCGGAGGCTGCCACTCTATCCAGCTGAGCTACGGGTGCGGAGTGAGAGACCGGCATCCTAACGGCGCTACAGGTCCTTAGGCAAGGCTCCCCGGCCGGAATTGCTTAGATTTCGCCATAACTGCCGGGGCGCGATGACCCCCTTCGCCGAGCCCGTGCATCCTAAATGAGCGAATACGAAAGGCCTCCGTTTGCGTCTACGAGTCGCGAGAATCACCAATTCCTACGTCCCCTACTCGATCGGCCTCTTCGGCTTGGTCGTGACTTCGCTCGGGGTTCTCGTCGGAGAATCGATCGCGAAAAACGGTGCAGCTCTTTGGCAGCGCTGGGCCCTCGCTTCGTTCATTGCCGTCGTCGGCGTGACGCTCTCGACGCTCCTCGCGAGATTCACGTCCCTTCTCATCGAGCGTTTCATCAAGGCCGAAGAGCGTTCACGATTCCTCGCGGCGTTCTCCGAATTCCTCAGCCGCTCGTTCACGTTCGAAGATGGAGTGGCTCCGTTGGCGTCACTGGTCGTCCCGCTTCTCGGCGACGAATGCTTGATCGACATTCTCGAGAGAGGCGATCGTGTTCGACGAACCACTTCGTCGGGGCAATCGTCCGAGTACGGGATGAGCCGCTTCGAAATTCTCAATCAGCATCCGGCTCTCTTCGACGATGGATCCGGGATCATCGTCCCGATGAAAGCGCGAGATCAGGTTTTCGGCACGCTCACGTTGATGTGGACCGTGAGCCGTCGACAGTACAGCGCAGAAGACCTCGCGTTCGCGTGCGACGTCGCCCGACGAGCAGCTCTCGCTCTCGACAATGCGAAACTTTTCGCAGAGGCCGAGCGCGCAAACCGCATGAACGACGAATTTCTCCTGACACTCTCGCACGAGTTGCGAACGCCGATGAACGTGATCCTCGGCTGGCTCGACGTCCTCACGTCGGAAGACGTCGACGACGAATCGTACGACTCGATCCTGAAGACTCTCACACGAAATGCGAATGCGCAGCTGCAACTCATCGACGAGTTGCTCGACGTTTCGAGCATGGCCACGGGGAAATTCGTCCTTAAGATCGAGGACCGCGATCTCACGCAAATCGCGACGGAAGCCATACGTGCGGTTTCACCCTCGGCTCGTGCCCGCGAAATCGAAATCGGGTTCACGATCGCCGATGGCGCTCATTTCGCGGCCGTCGATGCGGACCGCGTGAGACAAGCGCTGTGGAATCTTCTCGCGAACGCCGTGAAGTTCACTCCGCCCGGGGGCCGAGTCGACGTTCGCATCGAGAGCTGGGTCGACACGGTTTCGATTTTCGTTCGCGACACCGGACAGGGAATTTCGGCCGACTTCATGCCCTTCCTGTTCGAACGCTTCCGACAAGAGGACGGAACGCTCACGCGTGCGCAAGGCGGCCTCGGCGTCGGTCTCTCGATCGCCTATCACTTGGTCGATCTCCACGGGGGAACGATCGAAGCTCACTCGGAAGGCCGAGGAAAAGGTTCGACGTTCACGGTCAAATTGAAACGCTCGGAAAAGGTCAGCGAACCCCGGGCTCCGGAGTCGTGGATCTCGGCTGAGATATAGCGCCGCCGGGACGGATCGGTTCCGTGAGAAGCACCGGGGGACGAGGAGGACGAACTGTTTCTCCGGTCGGGACCGGCTCTTGCGTGACGGGTGCCGGCGCGGTTACGGCGGGCCGACTCGGCGCAGGCGCTGTCGTCGTCGGAATTCTTCGGTCCCAAACTCCTCGAATCGTCGGCGGTGTCTGGATCGCGGGCGGAATTCTGGGATCACTCACCACTTCCGTCACCGGATGCATGGCATTTCGGAATTGAGTTTCACAGCGCATCGCCAAAACGTTGTCTAGCATCGCGAAACTCTGCGCGTACATCGCTTGCAAAGCCGTGAGCCCGGTCGATCCGACGAAGCCCGTCTGCGGCTGCCCGTTTCTTTTGGAAGCGTTGCGAACGCCGTCTGCGAAGTATCGTTCCGTGTAGCAAGCGAACATCCCGAGAAGTTTCGGTGGACGCGTGGCCGTCGAAAGCCGCGAGAACATCGCGTCTCGGCTCTGATGGGTGCGATTGTACCAATCGAGATTCGGTTTGCCGCTCGGAAGGAGGCGCGGCGGCTCGAACGAAGGCCCACCGCCGTCGCGACCATGGCCCACGTAAATCAACATATCGGAACCATTCAAGCCGGATTCGAAAACCTCGCGTGCACGGCGTGACTGAACAGCTTGAGCCGCCGCCATTGGACCCCGATTCTTCGCGAGATTGGGAGAGATCGAGCTATGAACGGTCGTCAGACGAATCTTTTTTTCTTTTCCATCGGGTCCGCGCATCGTCTTCACGAGGACTTCGTCGTCGTCTTCGGTTTCGTACGTGAAACCACACGCTCCTCTGAGAGTCGTTCGGCCGGATTCTCCTTGAAGAACCGTTCCGCAGGGACGCATGAGATTTTCGATCGCAGCCGCGCGAGCCGCTCCGTCTTCCGCGTTGTAATCGTCGATGTAACCGAACACGTAACGAAAATCGAGTGTGTCCTTCGAGTAGAGATCGGAATAGGTGTCGCGGCACGCTTGCGACGGGGCGTTCGGTTGCGCCGGATCGCAGTCGAAGCAGGTCGGCTGCATGTCTTTCGTCTTCAAGAGCGCTTCATCCATGTAGTAGCCGGCGATCTCGTTCAAATCCTGGAAGTCTTGCGCTTCATCGACGTTCACCGGTCTCGCGGCGGGCCGAGAGTCTCGCGGCGAGCTCTGGCCGGTCTGAGCCGCCGAAGCATTGACCGCAAACAGTGCGACGATGACGAAGGTGGCACGAGCGAAGATCTTCACTTCGCCCCCTTCGCAACGCGGTCGCATGCGCTCTTCACTTCCGCATTCTTTTCCTTCGCGCAAGATGCGGGATCGAACGCGGAAGCGATCGAACGCCGTTGAGC
>JAZKJB010000365.1:0-11857 GCA_040384505.1 Bdellovibrionota bacterium
TCCGCGAGGGGAGCGGCGTTCGGGAGATCGCGTTTGTTGTATTGGATCACGAGCGGCATCGCTTTGATGTCGTAGCCCTGTTGCTCGAGATTCTTTTCGAGGTTCTTCAGCGACTCGATGTTTTCGTCCATGCGCTCGATTTGCGAGTCGGCGACGAAGATCAATCCGTCCAAATTCTTGAGAACGAGTTTTCGGCTGGCGTCGTAAACGACTTGTCCCGGAACCGTGTAGAGATGGAAGCGAGTCTTGAGGCCGCGAATGTTGCCGACGTTCATCGGCAAGAAGTCGAAGAACATCGTGCGTTCGGGATTCGTGTTGAACTCCATCAGATCCGAGCGGCCTTCGCCGGACGTCTTCTGATAGATCCATTGGATGTTGGTGGTCTTACCGCTCAAGCTCGGGCCGTAGTAGACGACCTTGCAGTGGATTTCGTTGGCTTCTTGGTTGATCAGAGCCATTTACTTGCGGGCCTCTATCTCGTTGTCAAAGCTCGATGCGATTCTCGAGTGCGCGGCCAAGTGTTCTGTCGTCGACGTAGTCTATATCGCTGCCGAGGGGAACACCACTCGCAATTCGCGTGATCTTCACCTGTTTGTCGGCGAGTGCTCGCGCGAGATACAAAACCGTCGTGTCGCCTTCGAGATCCGGATCGAGTGCGAGGATGATCTCGTTGATCTTCGGGGCGGGCTCCACCGTGAAATCCGAAGTGGAGGATGGCGAACCCATCGGCGCGGACATGTCGGATTCGATCCGGTGGGCGGGACGCTGTTCGAGACCTGCGTCGATGCGCTCCATCAACTCGCGAACGCGGAGATCTTGCGGACCGACGTTGTCGAGTGGCGAGATCGCGCCGTGCAAAACGTGATAGCGCCCGCGAAAGACGCCCGACGCTTCCACGCGAACGATGTCGGACGGCTCTTCGACGACACAGAGAACGTCGTTGCGGCGGTTCGCATCGCTGCAGAAGCGGCAAAGCGTCGGTTCGTCGGTGTAGGAGAAACACTGCGCGCAGAGGTGCACGTTTTCCTGCACGAGCTGCAATGCCTCTTGGAGCTTGTCGGAGAAATCGGGAGTGCGAAGGATATGGTACGCCAGGCGCTGAGCCGTTTTCGGCCCGACGCCGGGCAAGCGGTTCAGTTCATGGATGAGTTTTTCTAGTGAGCCGATCTTGAACATGTCCCCTCCACTCCCGGATTAGATCAGATCAGAACGGCATATTGAAGCCACCCGTGACTTTTTCCATCTCGGCGGCGTGCGTTTCGCGGGCTTTTTTCAGTGCGTCGTTCGTCGCCGTCAGGATCATGTCCTGGAGCATGTCGACGTCGCCCGCTTTCATCACGTCGTCGCTGATCTTGAGCGCGACGATCTGATCTTGGCCCTTCACTTTGACCGTGACCGCGCCACCGCCAGAAGTTCCTTCGTACTCGCGAAGGCTGAGTTCTTCTTGGACCTTCTTCATCTTGAGCTGCATTTGGTTCGCTTGGCGCATGAGATTCGCCATTCCGCCTTGCATACCGCCGCCTGCTCCGCCTCTGCCTTTCATCTGCTCTCCTTGATGGTCTTGATCTGAGTCTTGAATACGTTTTGGGCTTGTTGGACGAGGGGGTTCTCCTCGACCTGCTTTTCGATCGTGCGTTTCTGGCTCGCTTGCGCTTCTTCGGCCATCGCCCTCGGAATCGCGGATGAAACTTTTCCGGCCTTCTCGTCCTCGAGTTTCACGTCGACCGAGACCGTTTTGTTCCAGAACGTCTCGATGAACGTTTCGATGCGCTTCACGTTCTCGGGGTCCTTCACCTTGTCGAACATGAAACTCATCTTCTTCGGGACGCCGATGGTGAGCTTCGAGCCTTCGGATCCGATCATGTGCGTGTTCTCGAGCATCGCACCGAGAAGGCTGTTCGCCTTCTTCACGCGGTCGACGAACTTGTACCAAGGATCGTTCGCTCTCGCGGGATCCATCGCCGAGGGAGCATCATCATGCTCTTGCGAAGGCGCCGGACGGTTGTCGACGGGCGCCGCGCCGTTGGCAGTTGGCCGTGAGCCGTCGGCCGTTGGCTGTTGCTGATGGCCGATGGCTGTTGCTGTTCCCGTTGGCTGAACCGCAGAAGCTGGCATTTTCGTTCCGGGGGGCGTTCCCGCCGGGCGCATAAACGACGATGCCGAGAATTTCTTCTCCTGGCTGTTCGCTGGCGCCGACAAAGCTTGCCCCGCCGACTCGTACACCGGAAGAGCGATCGTTCCCGTCGCGAGAGCCGTGAGGCTCGCCACTCGCGGTGCCGCCGCCATACGGAGAAGCAGCATCTCGAGGACGATGCGCGCATCTTGTGCGCGAAGCAGATCGTTCACGCCCTTCAAGCACATGTCGAAAAGGAGGTGGAGATCTTCTTCGGTCAGCGGTTTCGTGAGCTGCTGGAGATTCTGAATCTCGGTGTCGGGGAGATCGACCACGCGGGCCGGGTCGTCGGCACACAGACGAACGAGAAGCGCGTTGCGGATCTCTTCGAGCAGATCTTGAGCGAAGACTTTCGAATCGTAACCGGCCTTGAAAACTTGCTCGATCACCGCGACGGTTTTCCGGGTGTCGCGAGTGACCAAGGCTTCGAGCGTGTTCAGCAGAAGCGTGCGATCGGTGAGGCCGAGGACTTCGATCGTCTTCGCGAGAGTGACTTCGCCGTCGGCGAAGGTGATCACCTGATCGAGCAAGCTCTGGGCGTCGCGCATCGAGCCGTCGCCCAAGCGCGCGACGAGCCACAGCGCTTCGGGTTGGGTCTTCACTTTTTCGGATTTGCAGATCTTTTCGAGGTGGCCCGCGATCAAGCGCGAGGGAATACGGCGGAAATCGAAGCGCTGGCAACGCGAGAGAATCGTGTTCGGGATTTTCTGCGCTTCGGTCGTCGCCATGACGAAGACGACGTGCGGGGGCGGTTCTTCGAGAGTCTTCAAGAGAGCGTTGAACGCGCTGGTCGAGAGCATGTGAACTTCGTCGATGATGTAGACCTTGTAGCGACCCGACGACGGCATGTAGCCGACGGTTTCGCGAAGCTCGCGAATCGCATCGACTCCGTTGTTCGAGGCGCCGTCGATTTCGATGACGTCGAGTGAGCGGGAGTTCGCGATGTCTTCGCATTGCGGGCACTCGCCGCAAGGGACGAAGTCTTTCGCGTTCGGGCAACGCAAGCTCTTGGCGAGGATCCGAGCCGACGACGTCTTTCCCGTTCCGCGGACGCCGGTGAACAAAAGGGCTTGCGGTAGTCGATCGTTGCGAAGCGCATTCAACAGCGTCGTCGAAATGTGCTCCTGACCGACGAGGTCATGGAACGATTGCGAACGCCATTTGCGCGCAATGACCTGATACGCCAATTCAAGCTCCCGTATTTCGAGATGGAAAAGGTGACCGGGCACCCCGCATCACATGCGGCGACCAATTACCGTTGCTTCCTTTCGGACCTGGCGGAGTTCACTGGACCACATTGTGCGGACCCGGCCGTGAACGCCGCATCCTAAGCCAAGCGCCGAATCCGGAGCAACTCAAGGATCCTCTTGTGCGGCGCGTCCTATGTGACAGGAGACTCGCTCCAGAGGCCGTTGGCCACCGGCGCGGTCATTGGCACTTCGAGTTGATGTTCGGTGGGGGATTGAAGACGTAATCTTCGAGTTTGCCTTTGAATTCGCTCTTCGTGAACGAGAGATCTTTTCCCGAGATCACGAGCTGTTCCATCTTCGAGCCGCACTCGACGTGAGTGCTCGATTCTTCTTCGTCCATGTCTTCTTGGCTCCAGCGGCTGACCGTCACGATCGTGAGGCCTTCCGGTGAGCGGCGCACCCAAGCGCGCTTGTCGCTCATTTCGCCTGCGTCACCGAATTGAAGTCCGAGTTTTTCGTAGAGAGGCGGTTCGCTCGCGGCTTTCATCGAGATGCCGCCGAGGTAATCGTTCAAGCACGTGAGCTCGGCGACTTTCGATTCACCGATGCGGATCGTGGCGAAGGTGAAGGGCGGATCCGTTTCCGAGCAAACGGCGTCGGTCATCGCGCCGCCGTCGACCGAGTAAGAATGATCCATCAAAACGAGGACGTCTTTGAAGTCGATCGCGGCGGGCGGCGGAAGTGGCGTCCCGTCTTCGGGCGGAGCTTCGGTCATTCCGGCTTCGACGTCGGCATCGGTGACGCCGGTGAAAGAAGGGTCCGAGGAAGGACGAAGGAAATGCGCACCGATCAAGACGAGTGCGACCGTCGCGAGTGACGCGATCAACGCGATCGCGATCTTTCTCTTGTGCGGGTCTTGCTGTGGTGGTTGGGGTTGGGGCTGGGGCTCCACTTGCGTCCTCTCGAAACGGCGTTCGACTGCGATTTTGGCAGGGTCGCTTATCGGGTCAAGAGCCAATCGTCCGACGACGCTTCGTCTAAACTTTAGACGCTCGTGAAATTGGTTCGTTCGCCTTTCCTTCAGCTCGCGAATCTTAGGTGTTGAGCCCGAAGCGGCCCGGGACTGTGCCTTGCACCGTTTGGCGCCATCATGTTGCGATTCCTGGTCACCTCGCGTCTGCTCTTCGGCCTCTCGATCGTTCTCGCGATTTTCGTCGCGCGGTCGTCTGCGTTCGCCGTCGAGCTCACCGACGAGGTTTTGCGGTCCGCGCGGCGGGTCGTCTTGGTTCCGGGAACGTTCGATCCCATCAACAAGGGTCATCTCTCGATGATCGAAAGGGTGCGCGGCACCTGGAATGCGGATCTCGTCATCTTGCTGCCGAATGCGAGTCCGATCCATAAGATCGCGAACCCGGTCTCCGTGAGAATTCGATTGATCTCGGCGATCGTCAAAGCCGACCCCCATGTCGGAGTTCCCAGTTCTTCCAAGATCGGCTCGGTGTTGAAGGATTCGCGATTCGTCGCGCGCTTGCGCGAACTCAATCCCGAGGCTCGAATCGCCGTCGCGGTCGGAGAAGACGTCGCGAGCAAATCCCTGAACCGTCTGATCCTCGAAGTGCAAACGCGTCCCGATGAGGTTCTGGTCGTCGAGCGTCCCGGTGCGAAAGCCAATTTGGCGCTGGCGTGGAAGGGAGCGAAAACGACGATCGTCGCCGCTCCGGATGTGGTGACTTCCTCGACGAAGGTGCGCGAGATCTTGCGGGCGAATTTCGATCTCTATTTCGCGACTCCCGAAGAGAGAGCGACGAGCGTGGCTTACTCCAAGCTCCTCGAGCTCATGCCGAAAGCTCTGGTCGAAGAGATCCTGCGCACCGGTCTCTATCTCGATCGCGGTGTCGGGGGAGCGGCCTCTCTCGAGAGGCGTTTCCAATTGGTGGCCATGCGTTCCGTTCACCAACTCTCCGAAAGATTCGGTATCTACGAGGACATCAAGTCGGAGCTCGTGAAGCGCGTCGCTGAAACTGGAACGAAAGAGATCGAGATCGGCGGAAAGTTCCATCGTACGCTGAAACATCTCGGTAGCGGCCTCTCGGCCGATGCTTATCTCGTCGAGTACGAGGGACGCATCGTCGTCGCGAAGATCGCGCGTGAAGACGAGAAGAGTCGCAACTCGATCCTGCGCTCGATTCCGCTCCATCTCTGGGCCCAGAAGAAGCTCGGGATGAACGTTCCGAATCTGGTCGCGTACGATCCCGAGGGCCGTTGGATCCTGACCGAGCTGGTGGAAGGCCTCACGATATCGAAATTGATCGAGCGCGACGGCCGTCTCTCGAGCACGGTTCGTGCGTCTCTCTACGAACTTCACGGGAAGGTCGAGCGTATGCAGACCCAGAGCGCGGTCCGGATGGATCTCGCGCCCGACAACATCATCGAACGAAATGGCATCGCTTATCTCGTGGACCTCGGGCCGATTCCGACGATCGACATGCCATTGCCGTCTCCGCGCGAAATGGTCGAGCACTGGGTGAAGAAATTCACGCGCAAGACACAGACGGAGACCGTTTCGCTGACGCGTCCGCGGGCCGCCACGAGCTGCAAAGCTCTGTTCTAGAATTCGTCGGCGATTTTCTCGAGGCGAGTGAGCTCGTCGAGCCAATAATTATAGGTCTGGAATTCGGGAAAAATCCGTTGGAAGAACGGATCGTTCCATCGCTGCGCGATCCATCCGGCATAGTGGATGATCCTGAGGGCACGCAAAGGACCGAAGAGATGCCATTCGTCGGGGACTTCACGAAGCTCTTCGTAGCCGGCGACGATTTCATCCCGTTCGGCTTCCGCGTCGTCGTCGCCTTCGCCTCCGCTCAAGAGCATCCAGAAATCCTGAACGACCGGTCCGTTACAGAAATCGTCGAAGTCGACGAAAATGAAATCCCGGTCGCCCGAAGCGCTCTGGAGGAGATTGCCCTTGTGACAGTCCCCGTGAATTCGCAAGTGAGAAGCCTCTTCGAGCTGCTCTTCGATTTCTTCGAGGATCTGCATGCAGATCTCTTCGTACCGTCGCCAGAGCTCGGGATAGACGTGACGTTCGAGACGCTCGAGTGCGGGCCAACCGTAATTCGCGACGGTGAGATGCGGCCGGTGCTTCGCCACTCGTCTCGCTCCGACATTGTGGATGCGTGCGAGCGTGCGACCGACTTGCTTGAGTTGACCGGAAAGGAATTCGTCGGGCATGCGGCCGTAGACGCGGGGGAAAAGAGCCATCACGTAGCCTTGATACGTGAACGTCGTCTGGCCGTTCGAGAGCAAGAGCGGTGGGACCGCCGGAATTCCTTCGCTCGCGAGATCGTGGAGGAAGTCGTGCTCGTCTTTCACAGCGGCTTCGCTCCAGCGGCGTGGGCGATAAAATTTCGCGATCACGCGCTCGACGGGATCTGGTGCCTTCGACGATTTTTCGAGGCGAATGTCGAAGACCCGATTCTCGTAGGAGTTGAGCTGAGAAATCTCACCCGTCGTCAGATAGCCCGCGCGATCGATGGCGTCGAGAATCGTTTGTGGCTGAAGGGCGTCGAAATCACTGCTCATGGCCGCCAAGATTCCCTCGAACCCGATATCGAAGCAAGCAGTTGCATGTCTCGCGACGGATGGAGACAATCCGAAGCGATGTTCGGGTTCTTCCGCAGCGGTTCCGCACCGCGCTCTCCATTACGACGCAAATCGGCTCCTTCGAAGGAGTCGCTCGAGGTTCACGGGCGCCAAGTCGAAGTTCAGCGACGCGCCCGCAAGCGTTCGCTCGGGTTGACCGTTCACGTGAGCGGACGTCTTCGAGTGAGTGCTCCGAAATCGATTTCGCTGAAGAAGATCTTCGAATTCGTCGAGTCCCAACGAGAGTGGGTCGAGAACAACCTCGCCAAGTATGAAGTCGTGCGAGCTGCGTACCCGAGGAAACTCGTGCGCGAAGGCGAGACGTTCCCGTTCATGGGTCGCGCTCTCGTGTTGACGTTCGAGAAGAGCGCGAATCGAACGAAGTATTCGGTTCGAATCCGCGACGCGCGACTCGTCGTCGAAATTCCGGCGAACGAGTGGGAGCGCTTCGATCGCGGAGCCATCCACCGTGAATTAAGACCGCTTTTGGTGAAGTTTTATCAGAAGGCGGGTCGTGAGCTGCTTACCGCTCGAGTCGAGCGATACGCGAATGCGATGTCGCTCTTTCCGAGCGGCCTCTCGTTTCGCTCGCAGAAGACGCGCTGGGGAAGCTGTTCGTCGAAGGGTCGCATCAGCCTGAACTGGCGATTGATCGTCGCACCACTCGACGTCATCGACTACGTGGTCGTCCACGAGCTCGCGCATCTCGTGCATTACGATCACTCGAAAGCGTTCTGGCAACTCGTCGGAACTCAATTCGCCGACCACCGCGTTCGCCGCCGTTGGCTCCGCGAACACGCCTATGACGCCGATTTCCTCGCGCCCCGGTCCGAGCTGCACGCTTGAACTCGTGCGTTCGCTCCGTTAGTGTCCGTTCCAAGAACACAACCCGAGGGGAAGAATGAAAGAGCTCAAGTCGCTCGATAAAACGGTCGTGCTCGCCATCTTGGTCGCGGCCCTCGGTTACTTCGTCGACATCTACGACCTTCTCCTGTTTTCCATCGTTCGAGTGCAGAGCCTGAAAGATCTCGGCATTCCCGAAGATCAGGTCCTGGATCAAGGTGTCATCCTCATGAACGCGCAGATGGCGGGTTTGCTCATCGGCGGAATTCTCTGGGGGATTATCGGGGACAAAAAGGGTCGGCTCTCGGTTCTCTTCGGCTCGATCTTCATGTATTCGGCGGCGAACATCGCCAACGCGTTCGTTACGACCGTCGAAATGTACGCGGTCCTTAGATTCGTCGCGGGCGTCGGTCTCGCAGGGGAGCTCGGCGCCGGTATCACCTTGATCGCGGAAATCCTGCCGCAGCGTCTGCGTGGCTACGGAACTTCGATCGTCGCGGGCATCGGCATTCTCGGCGCCGTGTTCGGCGGGATCATCGCGGAGTTCTTCCATTGGACGACGGCGTATCTGATCGGCGGCGTCCTGGGCTTCTTGATTCTCCTCTTGCGTGTCGGCGTTCGCGAATCGGGAATGTTCAACAAGGCGAAAGAACAAGGTGTCAGCCGCGGAAATTTCATGATGGTCTTCCGCCGTCGCGAGACGTTCACGAAATTCGTCGCGGTGATCTTGATCGGCGTTCCCATCTGGTTCGTGATCGGAATCCTGATCACGTTCGCTCCCGAATTCGGTCGAGCCTTCGGCATGACCGAAGCCGTGACGGCTGGTCGCGCGGTCTTGTGGTGTTACTTCGGTCTCGCGCTCGGCGATTTCTCGAGCGGAATCGTGAGCCAGTGGTTCAAGAGTCGAAAAAAAGCGATACTCGTTTACATCATCGGGACGGCGGCGTCGGTCGCACTCCATCTTCTCTTCGCGGGCACGTCGGCCTTCGTGTTCTATTGTTTCTGCGTCTTGATCGGTTTTTTCGCCGGCTATTGGGCGATGTTCGTGACCGTCGCGGCCGAGCAGTTCGGAACGAATCTCCGGTCCACCGTGACGACGTCGGTCCCGAATTTCGTTCGAGGCTCGGTGATCCCGCTGACGGCGCTCTTCCAGTATTTCAAAGTCGGCTTCGGAGTGATCGGCGGAAGTGCAATCACCGGATTGATCGCGTTCGTCATCGCACTGGTCGCGCTCTTCTGGCTGGAAGAGACTTTCCACAAGGACCTCGACTACAACGAAGTCTAAGTAGCCCTCTCTCGTCCCCGAGTGACGTTTCTCGACACGTCGACTCGGGGTCTTAGCTCCTCCTCCATATAAATGCTTCCTGGCGCGCGCCGTTTTTGGCCCTGGCTTTGCTCGATCCGGGTGGGGCCCTTGAAGCCCCTTTGCCCGGAGGACCGAAATGAAATCGAACCGCCTGTTCACATCGCTTTCGATCACGCTCGCTGCCATCGCTCTGATGAGCACGGCTTGCTCGCGTAACCAAGGTGGCAAAGAAGCGCAGCCCGGATCGCCGGCTCCTGCGAGCTCTCCAGCTCCGAACCTCCTCCAGGCGCCGCAAGACGGCTCGAAGCCCACGCCGAATGCCGATGGCGCAGATGATGGAGCGGACGGTTCGGGGGGCTCTGCCGACTCTGCAGGTCGCTCGGACGTCGTTCACTACGACCCGACGGGTATGACTCCTGAACAGCTTCGCTCGGCGAGCGACGCCCTCGGCCCGGTTCTCGTAGGACCCAAATCCGATCTTCGCGATTTCTCGGGTGCCGAACTCTCGTATTCGGGTGCGGGCCAGGATTCGCTTCGCGAAATCATCACCGCGCACGTGAACTCGCGAGAAGAAGCGCAAAAGCAAGCGGATGCCGATCTCGTGAAACGCCTGAAAGGTGCGACGATCGACGTCGATTGGAACACGCGCTCGATGCAAATCGCAGTGAAGCTGGTTCGCGCCGGCCGCACGGTCGAATTCAAAACGGGCGGTCAGCTCACCAACGCGCTCTCGATGTCGACGCCCGTGGGTACGGTCCCTGGCGATCTCAGCTTCGAAGCGAACTGCATGGACGTCGCGGGCGGATGCAAGACGGTTCACTTGATGATTCAAGAAACTTCCGCGACCGGAGCCCGCACGGCTCACGTGCTCGTGCGCAAGACTTCGGCGACGTGGTACCTCGAGGCGAACGCAGCCGATCGCCATCAGAACGACGAGTTCAATCGTTTGATGGAGATCCTCTGGTTGCCGACGAACGATCGCAAAGTCGAGCGCATCGAAATGGAGACGGTCGAGATCGTCGGCGGCACTTCGAACTTCGTTTTGAAGATGCTCGCTCGCAAGAGCGCTTACGCCACCGAATGGATCATGTGGAGTGGTCCGCTGGTGAAGCCCGAGGCGTCTTCGGACATGAATCTCATGGTCGACATCGCCAACCGCGGCGCGCTCAACGAATCGATTCGCGATACGCGACTCACGTACAACGACGGACGCGGAAACCTTCGCATCAACGTGACCGTTCGCAAACTCGAAGAGCGCGAGCGCGAAGCTTCGTTGAGCCTCACGTTCGGCCGCATCCACGCGCCGACTCGCGAGCTTCGACTGAAGTGATTCGTGTGAACTTGCTGAACTTTGCAGCTTCGTAACACGCTAATACCGTTTGCAAATCGCGCAACTTGGTGGAAGCATCGAGAGCACAACAGGGAATCGCGGCCGCAATGAGTGCCCGCGATTCCGAGATGAGCAGCTCGAGGTGATTTGCATGGCTTTTTCCCGCCTTGATCCGGCGTCGACGCCCGCGACCAACCCCCTCAATCGTATGACCGCACAACCGATGCCCCATCAGGCGCCGGTGCTCGGCGAATACACGGAATTCAGGCAGTACCTGAAAGACGTCTACGACTTCCGCCGGTTGACCGAAGGAACGGGACTGAGACCGTACTCCTACTCGACGTTCTCGGCCGCAGCTGACATCAAGTCGCCGAACTATCTCAAGCTGATCATCGAAGGTCGCCGCAATCTCTCCGACGACATGATCACACGCTTCGCTCGCGCTCTACGTTTGAACAAAGCCGAGACCGAAGAGTTCCGTGCTCTCGTTCATTACGGGCAAGCCACGGAGCCGATCGATCGCAACCAGTTCCTGAAAGAGCTCGCCGACCTTCGTGCTCGCCGTGCGTTCGACGCAGGCGACATCTCGCAGGTCTCCTGGGAAAAAGTCCCGGGCTGGATCGGCTGGGTCCTTTATGCGATGGCCGATCAAGCGAACGTCGACTTCAGCCCGCAGGTCTTGCAGCGACTCTTCCGCGCGAAGGCGAGTGCGGACGACATCAAGCTCTCGATGCAAAAGCTCCTCGAATCCGGCGATCTCGTCCGGAACTTCGAAACGGGTGAAGTCTCGAAGGGCCGCGACCTCGCCGATTCTCCGCAAAACCTTCCGGTCGCTTTGATCCGCAAGCTCCAAGCCGAGCTCATCTATTTGGGTATCGAATCTCTGTTCCGCGATTCACCGAAAGAGCGTGAATTCGGCGCGATGACGGTCGCCATGACCGAAGAAGAATTCAACCAGGTCCGCTTCGAGCTCCGCCAACTGCGCAAGCGTCTGCAAAAAGACATCGGCGTGAAGAGGGAAAAATCGAAGGCGGATCGGGTTTACCAGCTGAACATTCAGCTGTTCCCGGTTTCGGAAAAAGCGGACATTTAAAGCGGGAACGCAGTTGGCGGTTGGCAGTGAGCTGTCGGCCGTTACGGTTTCAGTTCGCTGTCGCAGATTGCTGATAGCAGATCGCAGATCGCCATCCTTGGCGATCAAGCAATTTCAAGCTTTCAGCTTCCAGACGCTTGCTGCTAAGTGATCGATTCGCATCGCTACGCTCGCTAGCTTTTCAGGCTCGAGATCAGCGATAGCCTGCATTTCACGGATCGATCCGAATGCGATCGCAAAGAAACGTTTGCGGTCTGCTTTGGTGGGTTTGCCCCATCCT
>JAZKJB010000366.1:0-2523 GCA_040384505.1 Bdellovibrionota bacterium
TCGAACGTTCCCTCGATCGTCTTGGGGATCCCGAACAATAAGCTCTCGCAGCGATGCTCGTCGGCGATGCGCCGGATCTCGCCCCAGTGGTCGGGGGCCGACGTGATCAGCGCCTCGGGCGAATGCCCCGCGAATCTCGTCGCTCGACCGGTGACAGGCCGTGGCGGCTATAGAATCGCGATCGAGTCGCCGCACAAAACGACCCTGACCACGATTCGCTTCATCAACAAAGGCAACGTCATCGAAGGCATCAATCCATGGACGCTCTCGGCAAAACGCGTGAACACGACCCTCGACGAAGCTGGACTCAACATGATCGAGCAACAGTGTGTCGGTCTCTCGTGCAAAACGAATCTCCAGATTCGTGTCCGCGACGAAGCTTCACGTATCACCGTCACGACGACTTCGGTGAAGTGCGAATACACGAAGTAAGGCCGAACGAAGGCGTCACGTGACGCCTTCGTGGAAGACATCAAATGAAATCGAAACTCTTCTCCAAGATCGAGCGATCGAGTGAACGTCTGACCGTAAGACCTTATCGGGTTGGCGATCGCATTCTCCTGCGTGCCTCACACGAAGCGAGACTCCCGAAACGATCGAAATTCGACGAGCCCGTTCCGATGGCGAGCGAGACCGATCCCGAAAAATATCGTGAACGTCTTCAGCGCCATCGAAAGATCGCGAAAGATGGACATCACTTCATCTTCGGTGTCTTCGACAAGAAAACCGGTGAGTACATCGGGCAAGTGGACTTCTTCACGATCAACAAGCAGATCAAGTGGGCGAACCTCGGGTACGCGATTCAGAATCAGTTCTGGGGACGGGGATATGCTTCGGAAGCGTCTCGACTCGCCCTCGAGATCGCTTTCAAAGATCTCGGGTTTCACCGAATTGAGTCCGCTATGGACGTCGCGAACAAACCGTCGGCGCGGGTCGCGAAGAATGCAGGGATGGAGTTCGAGGGGAAGCGGAAGAAATTCTTCTCGGATCGCAAGTGCCCCGACATGTGGGTCTTCGCCGCGAATGCGATCGATTTTCGGCGTTAAAGCAAATCCAGTATCCAGGATTCTGTTAACCGTATCCCGGATGCTGGATAAAAAAGAGACCGCGGATCGGGGGATCCGCGGCCGAACCGGAATCGGGCTTTTCAAGCGCCACGAGTCCGGGAATCTGATTCAGTTAAAAACGCGGCCGTTTCCGGCCGACATCAGAAAGTCTCGTCGAACGACACGGCTCCGACGACGCCGACTTGGTACGCGGAGACGCGGCGTTCGAAGAAGTTCGTCAGTTCTTGGACGTCTTGCAGTTCCATGAAGCCGAACGGGTTTTTCACGTTGTAGCGCGGGGGAATGTTCAAGGCCATCAAGCGCTGATCCGCGATGAACTCGAGGTACTGGCGCATGTCGCCGATCGAGAGACCCGCGATGCCGAGATCGAGAACGTCTTGTGCGAACGCGAATTCGCAGTCGACGGCTTCTTCCATCATCGAGACGACCATGTCTTGCATCTGTTGGTTGAAGAGCTCGGGGTCTTCTTTGCGTACGGTCTTGATGACTTCGAACGCGAAGTTCATGTGGCAGCTTTCGTCGCGGAAAACCCAGTTGGTTCCGCCGGCGAGTCCATCCAGGAGACCCTTCGAGCGCAAGAAGTAGACGTAAGCGAAGGCGCCGAAGAAGAAGAGACCCTCCACGCACGAAGCGAAGCAGATCAAATTCATCAGAAACTTGCGGCGATCTTGGAGTGTTTCGAGTTTGTCGATCTCGTTGATCGAGTCCATCCACTTGTAGCAGAACTCGGCCTTCTTCTTGATCGACGGAACGTTCTGGATCGCATCGAACGCTTTGGCGCGCTCGGCGTGATCCGGAATGTAGTTGTCGAGCAGCGTGAGATAGAACTGTACGTGAAGCGCTTCTTCGTAAAGTTGGCGCGACAAGTACAAGCGCGCTTCGGGCGCATTGATGTGCTTGTAGAGATTCAAGACCAAGTTGTTGCCGACGATCGAGTCACCGGTCGCGAAGAAGGCGACCAAGCGAGAGATCAAATGTTTCTCGGCGGGAGTCATCCGGCGATCGAGATCGTTCGTGTCTTTCGAGAAATCGATCTCGTCGACCGTCCACGTGTTCTTGATGCCGTTTTTGTACATCTCGTAGAACGTGGGATATTTCATCGGCCGAAGCGTCAGATTGAAACCGGGATCTAACAACATTCCGTGGTTCTCCTAGGCAGCCGCAGACATTCTGTCTGCGGGTAATCAAGTTGTAACGTCAGTAGCCAAGCGAGCGAGCGAGCACTTATGTGCAAGCTTCGCAGGCTTCGGGGTTTTCGAGCGAGCAGGCGACGGCTTCGGACTCCGAGTACACTTTCGCCGGCACGTCTTCCGCGGTTTCGGTCTTCGTGAAAGCGATTTTGTTGATCGCAGTCGCCGGACGCGAGCGCAGGTAGTACGTGGTCTTAAGGCCACGCTCCCAGGCGTACATGTACATCGAAGAAAGTTTTCCGATCGTCGGGCTCTCTTGGAAGAGG
>JAZKJB010000367.1:0-4808 GCA_040384505.1 Bdellovibrionota bacterium
AAGACCTCACGTATGCCATTTTGACCGGAGCTCAAATGGTCGGAGCGAATTTCGAAGGAGCCGACCTCGAGGGGGCGAACTTCGAAAAAGCGAGATTGAACGGAGCCAGCTTCGTTCGCGCGAACGTGAAGAACGCGATGCTGGCTGAAGCGACGCTGATCTGGTGCGACTTCAGTCATGCGAACTTAAACAAAGCGGATCTCTCCCACGCGCTTCTCCAGGGCTCGACTTTCAAGAATGCGTCTCTGCAGAAGGCCGATCTCTCGTGCGCGAACCTCTACGGCGCGCATCTGAACCACGCGAACTTGATGTGGGCGAATCTCTGCGGCGTCGATCTCTCGGGAGCGGATCTTTCGGCGTGCGATCTCTACGGTGCTTTCATGGACATGCAGGCGGTTCTGCGAACGAATTTCCGCTCCGTGAATTTGCAAAACACCATGCTGACGAACACTCTCCTGCAACTGTCGTTACCCGTCTGACCGCTGATCGCCGCAGGCTAAATCGTCGAAACTATTCGTGTTTGGTGGAGACCGGGAGCGGCTCCAATGACGCGGTCAATTGGAGAGCCAAGACCGCGTTTTCGTTCAGATTCTTTTTGTACAGTAAAGATGCCGTGTGTTAGCTTCGGGCCAGATCCTGACCGCTGCTCTGGAAGATTCCGTTTTCTGCGATCCGTCCCGGACCTGAAAGACTTCCTGACACGGCAACTGCCCAAAGGAGGTTTTTTATGGGTAGAAAACTGTACGTCGGCAATCTCTCGTACACCACGACTGATGATAGCCTCAAATCCGCGTTCGCTTCTTTCGGCACCGTCGAAAGCGCGAAAGTGATCATGGACCGTGAAACCGGTCGCTCGAAAGGCTTCGGCTTCATCGAAATGTCGACGGACGAGGAAGCACAAGCTGCGATCTCGGGCTTGGACGGACAGGTCGTCGATGGTCGTAACCTTCGCGTGAGCGAAGCTCGTCCGCAAGAAGGCGGCGGTGGTCGCGGCGGAGGCGGAGGCTTCGGCGGTGGCGGTCGTGGCGGAGGCGGCGGTGGTCGCGGCGGCGGTGGCGGAGGCTACGGCGGTGGTGGCGGCGGCGGCGGTCGTTGGTAACCAATTCCGGGATCCCGGTATACGAGTTAACTGGTATACGAGGATCCTCGTAGAAATTAGTTCGTGAAGGAGGGGCGCTACGAAGCGCCCCTTGTCTTTTAGCCGGATCGAAGGCAGAACACTTTCAGCCTGATCGCGCGAATCTACAAAACCGGGGCACATTTTCTCTTCGAGAAATGCGTCGTGCCGGTAGAACGAGTCGCCGGCCATGCCCGCGGCGTCGAACCAAGATCCTCTTGAACGACTCCAAAAAACTTGATCCGAGTGCGCCGACGCGAATGTTGCGTGCGGCAGAGTCGTTTTGGCTTTTGCACTCAAAGAAAGCAGTCCCCGTGTCTGATTCCGTCAACGTTAACGACCTGTCCGAAATCAACGATATCGAACTCGAAGCCGATGCTCTGATCGCGTCGCTCTCGGATTCGCCCGCAGCAGCTCCCGTCGCTGAAGTCGAAGTTCTCGCGGACCTCGATGAGGCCGATGAGCTCGACGAGGAAGAATCCGATGAGCTAGAGGAAACCGAAGAAGTGGCTCCGCCAGCGCCGAAGGGCCCGCTCTTCTCGGATTTCAACTTCGCTCCGGCCGTGAAGAAGTCCATCGAACAGATGGGTTTCGAAGTGCCGACCGACGTTCAACGTCAGGCGATCCCGAAAGTTCTCGAAGGCAAAGACGTCCTCGTCACCGCGCAAACCGGTAGCGGCAAGACGGCGGCCTTCCTCACCCCTATTCTCACGAAGATGCTCGAAGCCGTCGACGAGAAGCCCGCACGCTTCCGCCGCGCGCTCATCATCGCGCCGACTCGCGAGCTCGCAGAGCAAATCGGTCAGGTCGCACGCGATCTGACTTACTTCTCGCGCCGCTTCCGCTATGCGGTCGTGATCGGCGGCTCGGCTTACGGTCGTCAGCTTCAACAGCTGCGCGATCGTCCTGCCTTCGTCATCGGTACTCCCGGTCGTTTGATCGATCACATCGATCGCGGCACGCTGAAGCTCGAGAACTTCGACTTCCTCGTTCTCGACGAAGCGGATCGCATGCTCGACATGGGCTTCGAACCGCAGATCGAAGAGATCGTGAAGGCTCTCCCCGAGAAACGTCAGACGATGATGTTCTCGGCGACGCTTCCGCCGGAAGTGAAACGCCTCGTTTCGCGTTACTTGAAAGACCCGGTCCGCATCAGCGTCGGCGAAGAGAACCGCGCCGTCTCGACGATCAAGCAAGACGTCGTCGAAGTTCGCGAAGGCGACAAAGAACAGACGCTCCTGCGCGAAATCGACAAGCTCGCGGGCACGATGATCATCTTCACTCGCACGAAGATGAAAGCCGATCGCGTGTCGGCCCTCTTGAACGACAACGGTCACCAGGCCGATGCGCTTCACGGAGATCTCACGCAAGGCGCTCGTCGCCGAGTGACGCAGAACTTCCGCGATGAACGTATCCGCATCCTCGTCGCGACCGACATCGCATCGCGCGGACTCGATATCGATCACATCCAGCACGTCGTGAACTACGATTTGCCGATGGTCACCGAAGACTACATCCATCGCATCGGTCGTACCGGTCGTGCGGGTCGCGAAGGCCACTCGATCGCCTTCGTCACGCCGGCCGACGGAATGAAGTGGGCTCGCATCTGCAAGATGCAAGGTCTCCCGGCTCCTCGCGGCGGTGGCGGATACTCGCGCGATCGCGGTGGACGTCGTAACGACGGCAAATTCGCCGGCCCTCGCCCTGAAGGTCGCGGTTTCCGCGATCGCGGTGACGAACGTCCGGCACGTCCGGCGTTCCAACGTCGTGACGATGCTCGCCCCGCGTTCGCACGTCGCGATGACACGCGACCGGCACCAGCGGCTTTCGCACGACGTGACGACACTCGTCCGGCACCAGCGGCTTTCGCACGACGTGACGACACTCGTCCGGCGCCGGCGGCTTTCCAGCGCCGTGAAGATTCACGTCCTGCTCCGAAAGCCTTCGAGCGTCGTGAAGATTCGCGCCCGGCGCGTCCGACGTTCCAACGTCGAGACGATGCTCGCCCCGAGGGCGGCGGATTCAAACGTCGTGAAGAAGCGCGTCCTGCGTTCGCACGTCGTGACGAAGCCACTCCCCGCCCGGCCAAGACTTTCACTCCGCGGATCGAACAGGCCGAGAGTGGTCCGGCTCGCAGTGACGGTTTCGAAAAACCGGTGAAGCGCGCATGGGCCAAAGACGGCGGCGCTCGTCAGCGCGACGATTCCCACAAGCGACTTCCGTTCAAACGTGAGGGCGACACGCGTCCCGCACGAAGCACCGACGTTCGCGGCGAAGGCCCGAAAGTTTGGAAGACCGATGCGCCGAAAGCGTCGTCACTCGGTGACACGCGCCCGAAGCGTTTCGCGAAGCCCGGCATGAAGGCCCGTGACGAAAATTGGGGTCGTCCCTGGGATCCGCGCGGACCGGTGAAGAAGAAAGTCGACACCGCTGCGAAGACGCAGAGGTACTAATCGATGACTGCTTCGATGGCCGACTCGATTTCGAGTGAGCTCAAGCCGGGCTTGTACAAGCACTACAAAGGGATGATGTATCGCGTGGTGGGCATCGTCCGCCACAGCGAGACTCTCGAAGAGTTGGTGCATTACGAAGCCCTGTATGAAAACAAGCTCGGCTCGATGTGGGTTCGTCCGAAGGCGATGTTCCTCGAGACGATCGAGATCAACGGTGAGAAAGTTCGGCGGTTCGCTCCGCAGGATTGAAGTGAACCGATTGTTCGAAAATGGAAGAGCCGACGTGAAAACGTCGGCTTTTTGCTTTTAGAGCCTTTTTTGGGCACCGTCGTCCAGAAGCCTTACGCCTGCTGCTCTCTACCTACACGAGATCACCTCTGAACGAGTCTCTCGATTGCATTTACACCCGAGGACGAGACAGCCTGGAGGACCGCGATGACTCGAAATGCGTTTTTGACCCTATTCGCAATGCTTATCTACTCCTCATCCCTCGCGGCCACGGCGAACCCTGTCGCGACCGAACGGTTGAACGTCGAGCGATCGAGCCCGCCCGTCGCTCGTTGGGAGCTACGTACGGCACCCGCGGCTTTGCTCGCGAGCTGGTTCACGATCGATGCCGGATATCGTTTCGGCTCGAAGTTTTCGACCGGCCCCGCGCTCGTTTCGTACAGTGCGAAACGCGGCAACATGTTCCTGCCCAGCTTCGAAGGACAGGCGTTGGGTTGGTATGCCAACTATTACTTCCGCCCGGCGACACGCAGCGGATGGTATTCGAGCGTGCATGCCTACCAAGAAGACTTCGTTTCTCATCCGCACGCCGCACGCGACGACGAACGGTTCAAGAGATCGGGACAACGTGCGAACGTCGCTCTCGGCTATCGATGGTCGCGCTCGATCATCGACGTCTTGATCGGTGGTGGCATGCAGTTCATGAATCATCAGGTCGACGAAACGAAGTGGGTTTATACGACGTTCGGCAGTCCGGGGAAACTCGAGAGCTCGAGCCGCGCGGAGTCGATTTCGGTTCCCTTCGTCGAATTCAAAACCGGGCTCCAGTTCTGAAGAAGCCTCGCGCGAAATTTCGAGCCGATCTTTAGTTTCGTTCGATCTCGACGGCCAATGCTTTCAAGTAATCCTTCATTCTCTCGACCCGGACGCGGCCCTCGCTGCGGCCCGCTTCGGTTTTCAACGTCTCCGCGGTTTTGAAGAGCTTCACGTAGAAGTGATCGATCGTGAAG
>JAZKJB010000367.1:4818-12793 GCA_040384505.1 Bdellovibrionota bacterium
GCTTTCGTGTCGTGCAGAACGGATCGTCGTCGGAATAGAACGCGCGCTTCATCAACCCGGCGGTCGCGAACACTCGTGCGAGGCCGATCGCGCCCAGACCGTCGAGTCGGTCGGCGTCTTGGACGACCGCCGCTTCTTTCGTTCGCGGTTCGATGTTCGCGCTGAAGCTGTGGGCTTCGACCGCGTGAGCGATGTCGGCGTGAAGCTCTTTCGGATAGCCGATCTCGTCGAGAAATTTTTTTGCTTCTTCTCCGCTCAGTCGCGATGCCTGCGATCGTCGCGGGTCGTTTTTGGGGACGATGACGAGATCGTGAAGCCACGCAGCCGGGACGACGACGTCGAGTCGCGCGCTTTCCGCTTCCGCCAATCGCTTCGCGGTCGCGACGACTCTTTTGAAGTGTGCGAGATCGTGCGCGGGATCGTCGACCGTTGCGACGCTACGGATTTTCTCTTCGAAGATCGGTTCCCAATTCATGCCGCGAATTAAAGGCGACCCCTACATCGAAGTCAGCGCCGGAAAAGGTGGATGGCACCTTCGGGCTGCCTATTTTGCATGCAGTCTAGGTGCGAAGCGGGCTGATTCGTTCGTCATTTGGTGTCGACACGGGTCGCTAGAGCTCCTTGAATGTTGCCTTGCATCGGCTCGTCCCTTAATTCCAAGAGGGTCATCATAAGGAGTCATGCATGAACGAATCTCTTCTGATCGCGCCGCTCGTCGCAGGTGCGGTGGGTCTGATCATCGCCATTCTTCTCTATTTCCGAGTGAAAGCTCAGCCGGACGGCAACGAGACGATGAATCGCATCGCGGGATACATTCGCGAAGGTGCGATGGCGTTCTTGTGGCGCGAGTACAAAGTCCTCGCCGTCTACGCGGTCGTCGTCGGTGGAATCCTCTTCTGGATGCTGGGCGAGCTCGCGGCGGGAAGCTTCATTCTCGGTGCGTTCTTGAGTTTGCTCGCGGGCTTCTGCGGGATGAAAGCGGCGACTTACGCGAACGTTCGCACGACGCAAGCCGCAGCTTTGAAGTCGAAATCGAAAGCTCTGCTTCTCGCGCTCGACGGCGGAGCGGTCATGGGCCTCGCGGTCGCGGGTCTCGGGCTCGCGGGCCTCGGTGGACTCTTCTACTTCTTCCATGACGACAAAGCGAATGTCGGAACCGTTCTTCACTCGTTCGCGGTCGGCGCATCGTCGATCGCGCTCTTCGCGCGAATCGGCGGAGGCATTTACACGAAAGCGGCCGACGTCGGAGCCGACATCGCCGGCAAAGTGATCGAGAACATTCCCGAAGACGATCCGCGAAACCCGGGCGTCATCGCCGATAACGTCGGCGACAACGTCGGTGACGTCGCCGGCATGGGCGCGGACATCTATGAATCGATGGTCGCCGCGATCGTCGCCGCGATGGCGATCGGTCTCACGATAGATCCACAAGTCCTCTCGAGTTTGGTCACGGGTTCGCTCGACATTCGCGCGACGGCCGTCATGCTCCCCTTGTCGCTCTCGACTTTGGGTCTCGTGATCTCGATTCTCGTGATTCTCGCGACTCGTTTCTTCACCGGCGGTAGCCCGGCGATGGTTTTGCGTGTGGCTCTCATCATTCCCCCGGTCATCTTGACGGCGGCTTCGGCGATTTTGATGCCGATGTTGGAGATCTCGCAGGGCGTGACCGTCGCTCTCGCGGCCGGCGCTTTCGGCGGAGCGATCATCGGTCTCGTCACCGATTGGTATACCTCGGGTAAGCCGATTCGCCTCGTCGCAGAAGCTTCGCTCACCGGTCCCGCGACGAACGTCATTCGCGGTCTCGCGATCGGGATGGAATCGGTTGCGATTCCGCTTCTCGTCGTCGCGATCGCGGCCTACTTCGCAGCGGACGCGCTCGGCCTCTACGGCATCGCGCTCGCGGCGGTCGGAATGCTCGCCGGCACCGCAGTCGTCATGACGGTCGATGCTTACGGCCCGATCGCGGACAACGCGGGTGGGATCTCAGAGATGTCGGGTCTCGGACCCGACGTTCGCGCGATCACCGATGAGCTCGATGCGGTCGGCAACACGACGGCAGCGATCGGAAAAGGATTCGCCATCGGTTCGGCGGTTCTCACGGTCGTCGCTCTCTTCAGCGCGTTCAACATGGAAGTGAACCATGCTCGTGCGCTCGCGAACATGGCGCCGATCTCTCTCGAGCTCACTTCCGCTCGCGTCTTGATCGGCATCTTGCTCGGTTCGATCCTTCCGTTCCTCGTCGGTTCGACGACGATGACGGCGGTCGGCCGCGCGGCGCAAAAAATCGTCGTGGAGATCGGTCGTCAATTCAACGAGATCCCCGGACTTCGCGAAGGCAAAGCGGAGCCGCTCCCGGCTCGCATCGTCGACATCGCGACGAGCGCCGCTCTCAAAGAGATGATCGTTCCGGGCATGATCGCCGTGGTCGCACCCGTTGCCGTCGGCTTCTTGCTCGGGCCCGCGATGCTCGCGGGCATGCTCGCCGGTTCGCTCGCCGTCGGTGCGGCGATGGCTCTCTTCATGGCCAACGCCGGTGGTGCTTGGGATAACGCGAAGAAGTACATCGAGAAGGGTCACCTGCCTGGACATAAGAAGGGTTCGGAAGCTCATAAAGGTGCCGTCGTCGGCGACACCGTCGGCGATCCGTTCAAAGACACGTCGGGTCCGGGTGTCGCGATCTTGATCAAAGTGATGAGCGTCGTCTCTCTCTTGATCGCGGGTTTGATCGCGACCATCGGCGGCTGATCTCTCGGCCTCACAGTTCAAGACTTTCGGACGGGCGGCTGCGGTCGCCCGTTTTCATTTAGTCACGTGTCTGGACTGAGGTTTTCCCTCGTGAACGCCGAAATGATCGTAAGGGATCGACCCCTTTTCGACTAAAGGTGCACGACATGCTTGATCTTGAAAACCTGAAGCTCCCGTTGAAGTTTTCCGAGGATTCGCACCGCGAATTCGCGGACGGAGATCTGATCTTCATGGAAGGCGACGACAGTCGCGAGATGTACGTCGTCATCGAAGGCGAAGTCGTCGTGACGAAGCTCGCCGCTAACGGCGGTGAAATCGAACTCGCGCGATTGAAGAAGGGAAACTTCGTCGGCGAAATGTCGCTGCTCGAATCCCTCCCCCGCAGCGCCACCGCTCGTGCGAGCGGCGCGACTCGCCTTCTCGTGATTCAGCCCGGTGGCTTCCTCTTGAAGATCCGCCGCGACCCCACGTTCGCTTTCGAAATGCTCCAGACTTTGTCGAAACGCATTCGCGGCACGAACGAGACGTTGATGCGTGAGCTCGGTCGTTCGGACTCGTCGAAGGAATCGCTCCGCGCGATCATCGCCGAGGCCGAATACAAAAAAGAAGACAAAGACGACTCCAAGGAAGAAAAAGAAAGCGCATGATCACGGAGATCCGCGACCGAAAACTCGTCGTCATCTCGGATTTGCATCTCGGCAATCCGTTCTCGAAGGCCAAAAAGCCTACGATCGAGTTTTTCCATTGGGCTGCCAAAGAAGGCTACGACATCGTCATCAACGGTGACGGTTTCGAAATCGCGCAAGTGAGCTTCACGAAGATCGCCAAAGACGTTCCGGAAGTTTTCCATGCGATCAAGACCTTCACCTCGCAAGGTCGCAACATCTACTACGTCATTGGCAACCACGACATCGTCCTCGAGAACTTCTTGAACGACTTCGGTGGATTCAAAATGGCTCCGTTCCTGAACGTTTGGTCGGGCGACATGCGCGTTCGCATCGAGCACGGTCACCTCTACGATCCTTTCTTCGTGAAGCACCCGGAGCTCTATGAGTTCTGCACGTGGTTCGCGGGCCTCGCGCTGAAGCTCCACCCTGCCCTCTACAAAGGTTGGATCGCGTTCGAGAAGTTCAAGTCGAAGTACCTCTGGAAGAAAACCGAAGGCGGCATCCCCGGCGAAAATCCGGCGTTCCGTGACGCCGCGATCGAGCTCGCTCAGCGCGGCTTCGACGTCGTCATTTTCGGTCACACGCATCATGCCGGCATGACCGATCTGCCGAATGGCGCACGCTACTTCAATTCGGGTTCGTGGTTGATGTCGACTCCCTTCCTCGAAGTGGTCGGCAACAAAGTGAACTTGAAGCGTTGGACCCGCAAAGGTGTCGAGACGCTGAAGTCGCACGAGTACATGGGCACCGTCGTGATTCCGTCGGGCGCGAAGAAGCCTGAGCTCTGCGAGCCGCAACACAAGCAAGCGGGCTAAGCTCGACGTTGGTCGGGTGGGTTCGGATAGGTTCGTTCGAGCATTTCGAAGAGACCGTTTCTTAATGCTACGAAGTGCTCGATGTTTCCCTAAACTAATGAAATGAAACGACATGCTTGGCGAACTGCGGCTCTTTCGGCGCGCGGGGCCTCTTTCATCGAGATCTTGATCGCCATGGGTGTCGTGCTCGTCACCGCGCTGGCGGCCGGCTCGTTCTTTTCGAACCATCTTTCGACCGTGCGAAATCTGACGAAAGTTTCGTCGTGTAAAGCGGCGCTCGATTCGCAACTCGCGTACATGCGTCAGTTTTCGGCCGCACCATTGGCGATGCCATGGACTCGAAACGCCGGCGGACCGACCATCGAGACTTTTCCGAATGGTTACACCGACGCGTGGCTCGACGATGCCGTTCGACTCACTCCGCTCGCGGGTCAAGATTTGATGGCGTCGACGGGTGCGCCGAGTGGCCGCGCTCTCCGTTCCGTTTTTCTCCAGCAGAGTTCCGTCGGTCTCGTGGCGAGTCTCTACAACAACGTTCCGAATATTTGTACGGGTCCGGTCGCGGTGACCTCGATCGGCGCGAAATCCGGTCACACCGCATTCACGGCCGACACCGAAGTGCTGAAGGATCTCGGGGTCACGATTCAGATCGAACCCTTCGATCTCGTCAGCGGTGCGGCCTTGGGTTGCGGCGCTCGATGGGCACGCCCGCGTGGCGTGATGGAACCTCAGCTCGCCGGTCAACCGGCGACTCTCGTGACGTTCCCGCCCGACGTCGATGCTTCGATCGGTTATCGAGTTCACTTGCGTGGCACGTACACCAACGGTCCGACGAACATCGTCAACTGCGATGCGAGCGAAGACTTTCGCTATCCCGTCGACCGAGCCCTGCAGAGGATCAGCGTGATTCTCAATGCGTACGAACCCGCGGTCGAGGCGAACTCCGTCACGCCGGCTTCGACGGCCGTCGCCGGTGTTCCACGACCGCAGTGCTCGCACACTCTCGGTGCGACCCCCGCGACGTTGAAGCTCGGGATCGGATTCCGCGCAGGACAACCGATCGAACCCGGAACGGTCTTTCTCTGCCGCGACACCAGCCGACAGATGAATCCGAATTGGTGCCCGGGTGCTCCCAACGGCGCCGCCATGCAAGGGCAGAACTACAACGTCAACGGTGCGCTGAACGCGCCATGGGTTCCTTGCGATCAAGTCTCGGCGTGCGGGATCGCTCCCGCGAGCGTGACCTTCACTCAAGCCACGGCGCGCGAAGCTCGCTATGAATTGAACTATCGATCGGTCGACGGATCGACTCCCGATGGTCTTTGGGGTTGTGATATCAAGATGGACGTCGCGACGGTCGATACCGCCGGGAATTTCCGTTTGTTGAGTCAGGAAAACAATCCGCTCGTCGCCGGAGTGAACGCGGATACGACTCTCAAGTATTACCAGCCGACGGATTGCTACAAGTGCTACAAGAAAAAACCGCGCAACTGGGGTGCGATCGTCGCGATCGCGATCGGGTTCGGTGCGATCGGGCTGCTGGCCGCCTGTGGAATGATGGGCGCCTGCGGCTCGAAGGGTTACCGATTCCTCGGGCACCAATGCTTCGACAAATATCCCGGCAATGCTCCGGGCGACAAATACTACTGCCGGAAAGTTCGGCCCAACAACCCTGCGTGGTGGACGGCACCCGGCGTTCGTTGTCCTGCACGTACGGTGACCTATGCCGGTCATCCTTCCATGTCCTACACGCTTCCACAAAGCGGAGACGACGAAGTCGTCGAAGACAGTGCGACCAACGTGACGACGGGAGTTTACTGCGAGGCTCAAGCGATCTGCAGTAACGGGAATTGGGTCGGCGCGCCCGACGACATGGGTGGAGTCTCGCCGATCGAAAATTGTGGACGAGCGATCACCGAGCGCCGACTCGACATCTCCGGGCTGCCGCCGGGCTCAGCTGCGCCAGCCTCCGGGCCGAAGCAATGTCTCGTCGTCATTCCGGACGGCGTCGCCTACCCGCTCATGACGCCTTCGGATTACGGTTCGTATCAGGTTTGCCCGCCCTCGATAACGGGCCAGGGAAGCAACGTTCTCTGCTCATACTCGATCAACGCGGTCACGGGTGCAGTGATGAACCTCAGGTATCCTCCGGATGCCCTTACGGGCGCCGCATCGAACACGAATCCTTCGACGTACTTCTACTTCGAAAATCTCACTCCCCTCGATCAGACGCTTCCTTCCTGCGGGACGATTCCGCCTTGAGGAGGCAGCGCGGATTTACCTTAGCCGAGGTTTTGATTTCAGTCGCCGTCGGTGGTCTCGTGATCGTCGCCGCGCTCATGGTCTTCTCCACGGTTTTCGGTCAAAACACGTTCTTCGCTCGTGCCGTCGATGTCGAGATCGACGAAGTTCGCGCGGCCAACGCGATGAGCTTGGCTTTCGCGCAGGCGATCGCGATGACGAACGCGGGCGCCGTCGATTTGAACGCGTACGTCTCGGCCGTCGGCGCGGGCCGACTTCGGAGTTTCGATTCCGACGCGGTCTTCGGCGCGGTCCCGTCCGTTCACACGCTCGCGGTTTTCTGGCGAGAGGCGAGGCCTTCGACGGACGGATCGACGGTCGGGGTTTCGACTCAGCTGAAGAAGACGGCTCTCTATTTTCAAAAACCGACGCCGACCACATGGGGTGTTCTCTACCTCGATCTCGGAGGAACCGGAACTCTCGGTCCGACTCGTGACGACTCGATCTTCGAAGGTTTCACTCGGCTCCGGATCTTGAACGTCACGACGAACGATGCGACGAATGGACCAGGGTCCAATGTCGGGAGCCCCGTGACTTCTTTCGACGTCGAAATGACATTTCGCCGTTTCATCGCCGAAGGCGACGCGACGACAGCGAAGATCTATTGTCCCGAGTCTGCTCTCGCGACACTGCCGGTTTGCGCCGGGATCGAAGGATACAAAGACGTAGTTCGGACCATCAAGGTCACTCTTCGTGACAACGTCATCGCACTCTCACCGAGCTCTCCGAACCCGGCCGCTCCGCGTGGTGCGAGGCTTTTCGATTTGATCCATTTCTTTCAGCCGCGGTTCGACGGAGGTCTCCGATGAAACGAACTCTCGAAAATCAGCGTGGGGCCTTCGTCCTTCCATTCGCACTCGTGATGAGTGTCGTCATCGCCGGCGTCTTCATGTTCGCGACCCAGAAGATCGAGAATCTAATCCGCCGATACTACGTCGTTCAGGGTGTTTCGTACGCGCAAGACCTCTCGGCGAAACTCGCGGTGAAACTCCGATGGAGTTACGACGTCGGCGCCGCGATCGCTGCAAATCCCGCCAACGCTCCGATGTGCGCCGGTGGCAGCCTCGATGCGGTCGGCACGAGCTCGTTTTGTTTGGTGGGCGGAGCTGCGTGCGTCCAACATCCCAAATCCGGGAATCAGGTTTGCGTTTCTCCCAGCGGCGGAACTCTCGTCGCCTGGAGACCGACCCGTCATGACGCGAAAGAGTTCGCCTGGTCCGAAATCGCTCGCCTCTTACTCCCTCGAGCGCGCGCGGTTTCCCCGGTTCCGCTCGAGCCTCCCGTGGCAGAAACTTCGAACGATATAACAGGGGCGCCGGTTTGCATCGGCGGAAATTGCGGCGCGATCTGCAACGGTACGGAAGCTGATTGCTTCTCGTTCACGTTCTGCCCTCTCACGAAAGCTTGCGGACCCGACGAAATGGTTTGGCAGACCGTCGGCTTTCT
>JAZKJB010000368.1:0-2329 GCA_040384505.1 Bdellovibrionota bacterium
GTCATGGCGATCGTGGCCGTGAGGGCGAAGAAAACGAAGCGAAGCATGCGTGAAAACTCCCGTGCTTGGTTGTAGCCGAGGGTTTGTCACGGTCCCTAACAGTTTGCCAGAGAGACAGGGGCTTTTGGAAAAGCGATCGACCCAGAACCTGAGTCCCAGCCGGGACTTGGGAAAATTGTTAGGGTCTCCGGGCGCCCGAATGCCGCCCTCGGTCTTCAGATCAGCGACGGCAATTCGGGCGGGATTTCGCGTTCTCGTAGATCCCTCGGGCCTCGGTCATGCGGCTCGAAAGATTCGAGATGCGGGTGTCGTGACCAGGGTGAGTCGACATGAATTCAGGAACGCCCGCGCCTCCGGATTTCGCCATGTTCTGCCAGAGCGTCACCGACTCGGTCGGGTTGAAGCCGGCCGAAGCCATCAACTTCAAACCGATGATGTCGGCTTCGCTTTCCTGATCGCGCGAGTGGGGGAGAAGGACTCCGAACTGCGCGCCCAATCCGAGTGCCGCCATCATGACCTGGAATTTTTGTTCGCCCATGTTCTGGCGCTGAAGGACGAGACCCGTACCGAGCACCACCCCTTGGGCGACCATTTGCTCCGACACTCGTTCGGCTCCGTGACGGGCGATGACGTGACCGACTTCGTGACCGATGACGGCCGCGAGCTGGTCCGCCGTCTGCGCGACTTTCAACAAGCCGGTGTGCACACCGATTTTTCCGCCAGGCAATGCGAAGGCGTTTGCGCTCTCGTCGCGAAACACGACGACTTCCCAGGCCCGCTGCTCGGGCATCGCCGTCGTGATCGCATCGGAGATACAACGGACATAGGCGTTCGTGGCAGCGTCGCGCTCGACGGGCGTTTCGGATTTCATCTGATCGAAGGCCTGAGCACCCATCGTATCCATCTGCGCTTCGGAGACCAGCATCGCTTGGCGGCGACCTTCGGGCGAAGTCGCACAGCCGACGAAGAGAATCGACGAAAGGGCGAGCGAGAGAGAGACGAAACGCTTCGATGTCATCACTAGAGCCTCCGAGAATCAGACGGATCATCCCGCTGGAAAGTTCAGTCAGCAACACACACAGTGGCGAAAATATTTACTGAAGCTGCACAATATCCCCAAAACGCCACCATGAGGTTTTACCGAACCTAGGCTTCAATCGTCTCAATTGGAACGAAACCTGGGGAGGCCGAATGGCGCGCGTTACGAATCGAGTCGACAAAAAAGATCTTCAGCCCGGCGTGAAAGCCCAAACGCTCGACAAAATGTCGCAAGCGGCGCAGGAAGCGGCGGCAGGCGGCGAGAAGCGCACGCACGAAGATCGACTCGATCCGATGCGGGATCATGTCCCTGGCCACCTCGGCTATACGAGGGCGAATCTCGATACGGTCATCGCTCCGGGACCGAATCCGGTTTCGAAGTCGAACATCGGCTTGAAGGAACAGCCGAAAGAAGCGCCGAAGGAGGTCGCACCGGTTCAGGTTCGCGACGCGGCTCCCAAGAAGAAAAAGCCGGTCCTCGCGACCGCGAAGCGCGCGGCGCCAAAGCGAGTGGCAGCGAAAAAGGCATCACCGAAGATGTCAGCATCGAAGAAAACTGCAGCCAAGAAATCGGCCTCGGGCCGAGCATCAACATCGTCGAAGTCATCTTCGAAGAAAAGGAACATCAAGATGAGAGCACAACAAACGTCGTCCAAGTCCGTCGCGAAATCGGCGAGCGGAATGATCACTAAAAAGATCGCGGGCGCACGTAAGGCTGGCGGCACCGCGACCGGCCGCAAAGTTTCGGCAGCAGGCAAAGCTGGTCGAAAATCGGCAGCGCGCACCGGCGCGAAGTCCACTTCGACGAGCACTCGTTCGCGCCGCACGACGGGTTCGCGCCGCGCGACGATGCACTAACCAGCTGCACTAACCAGAGCTAATTAGATACTCCGTCCCTCAATCGCCCAGGGGCGCCGAAGTCCAACCTCCGGCGCCCCTTCTATTATCCGCAGGGGCATGTTACGGCTGATGCATGAGAACAACGACACACCACACGCCTCTCACATCCGCGATCACGAAACCGGCCTACGCGACCAGCGGTGACGTCGGTCGATTCCATCAATATCGCGGCTATCTTCTTCTCGTTCTCCTCGTCCTCGTTCTCTGGCTCAATTTGTCTTTCTTGGTTCCATTGACCATGGGGGCGATTTTCGCTGCCGTCCTCTTTCGCATGATGCAATGGCTCGAGAAGTTCAATTGGCTGAAACGGCGAAAGGCGATCCGAGCTTCGATCGTCACGGCCGCTTTCATCCTTGGATCTCGTACTTATAAGATTCGATCACCGGGTTGG
>JAZKJB010000368.1:2339-5928 GCA_040384505.1 Bdellovibrionota bacterium
GGATTCTTGATTCCGATCTCGTTGCTCGTCGCGCTCGGCGCAAGTGCGGCGGTCGACAAACTCAAAGGTCTCGAAGACACGAACTTCAGCATCGGCCAGTTCACCTCGAACCCGGGTGGAGCGATCGATGCTTTGGGCTTGCGTCCGGTCTTGCATCAAATCGCAGAAATTTCGCCGGTCTCCGAGGTCCAAGTCAGGCAGTATGCGACGCGAATGGCGGTCGGGATGGGAACTCTCGCCGGCAACGCGCTCAAAGGTTTGGTCGCGAGCCTACCCGGAATAATGTTCGCGAATATCGTCATGCTCTTCACGATTTTCTTCCTTTTGGTCGATGGGCCGCGTGCCGTCGCGTTCGTTCGAGAGAACTCGATCTTCGGTCGTAAGCAGACCGACCGCATTCTCGAAGTCGCGCATCAGCTCTGCTATTCGGTGATGGTCGCGACTCTCGTTTCAGGTGCTGTTCAAGCGGCGCTCGTCGGAGTCGCCTGTTTGATCACCGGCACCGACGGAATCGCACTCATCGTCTTCGTCACGTTCCTCTTCTCGTTTTTCCCCATGGTCGGAACGGCGCCGGTCACCGTCGGGCTCGCTCTGCTTTCGTTGATCCAAGGTGACACGACCGCGGCGATCATCTTCGCGGTCTTCGTCCCGGTCGTCGGAATGTCCGACAACTTCGTCAGACCCTACGTGCTCAAAGGCGGAGGCGATCTCCATCCTTTGATCGGCTTCGTGGCCGCGTTCGGTGCGCTCGACATGATCGGTTTCTACGGGTTGTTCATCGGTCCGGTCGTCGTCGGCTTGTTCTTCACCCTGCTGCCGATGGTGACGCGCTCGTATCCGAAAAGCCCGAAGCCGGCCTGACATTCGGCGATTGCCGCGACAGGGATCGGTCGTCTATCCTCGTCGACGATGGTTCAAAAGAAAAAATACGATCTCATCGTCATCGGCTCGGGCCCCGGCGGTCACCGCGCCGCCGTCCAGGCTTCGAAGCTCGGCCAAAGGGTTCTCATCGTCGAGAAAGACGGAATGGGTGGAGCTTGTCTCCACACCGGAACGATTCCGAGCAAAGCGCTCCGCGAACAAGCGCTAGCAAGCGAGAAGGGACGAGCTTGGGCGACCGAGCTCATGGCCCGCACCCACGGCGTGATCGAAGAAGAGCGCGAAGTGACGATCGAGCACTTCCGTCGTAACGGCGTCGAAGCCGTGCACGGAACGGCTTCCCTCACGGGCCCGAATCGCGTGAAGATCGTCGCGGCCGATGAGAGCGTCGAAATCGAAGCTCGTTACATCTTGATCGCGACTGGCACCCGACCGCGCCGGCCGAACGACATCCCGTTCGATGACAAAGCCATCTGCGACAGCGACTCGATCCTGAAACTCGATCGCCACCCTACGACGATGTGTGTCCTCGGTGCAGGCGTGATCGGCTGCGAGTACGCGAGCATCTTCGCGCGCATGGGAGTGAAGGTCGTTCTCGTCGACGCACGTCCCGAGCTCCTCGGCTCGATCGACCGCGAGATCGTCGAAGCTCTCACGAAGCAGTTCGAGAAGTCGGGAGTCGATCTGCGGCTCGCGACCGAATTCAAGAATTTGAAAGTCGACAAAGATCGCGAGGGAAAGCCCATCGCGAGAATCGAGCTGGTCAGTCATGGTGTCGCCGGCAAAGAAACCGAAGAGCGAATGTTCGACGTCGTTCTTTATTGCCTGGGACGCACGGGGAACTACGAAGCGCTGAACCTCTCGGCGGTCGGACTCGAACCCGATAAACGGGGACAGCTCACCGTCGATTCGAATTATCAAACGAGCGTTCCTTCGATCTATGCCGTCGGTGACATCATCGGCGCGCCCGCGCTTGCCGCGTCGTCGAGTGAGCAAGGGCGCCTCGCGATTCTCCACGCCTTCACGGGCGAGAAAGCGCAGTTTCCCGATACGTTCCCTTACGGCATCTACACCATCCCGGAAATTTCGTCGGTGGGCGTTCAAGAGTCGGTCTTGAAGGCGCGAAACGTGAAGTATGTCGTGGGAAAAGCGCCATTCCCCGTGCTCGCGAGAGGGAAGATGCTCAACGACGAGTTCGGATTCCTGAAAATCCTCGTGCACAAGAAAACTCGCCGGGTCATGGGAGTTCACGTGATCGGAACGAGCGCGACCGAGCTCGTGCACATCGGTCAGGTCGCGATGGCTTTCGGTGCGACGGTCGACTTCTTCATCGAGAACGTCTTCAACTATCCGACGCTCGCGGAAGCCTACAAAGTCGCGGCGATCAACGCCGAAAATAAATTGATGTGATCACTGACAGGGTGACGGCACGAAGAGCGCCGACTGGGCGTCTTTGACCGTGAGCGAACCCGTTCCGCCTTCGAACACGATCGAGGTTTCCAGCTCGATCTCTTTCATCTGGTCCGGCGTGACGAGCACGTCGATGCGGGCCGCGGCCTTATCCAGCAACACGATGCGATTTCCGCCGGCTTCGACGACGGTATATCCGCCGCCATCGTCTTCGATGGTGTAGTCGTTCGACTTTTGATCGAGCTGATCGGCCGCCGCTTCGAACTGCAATCCGTTTTCGAGCTCGAAGCCGAGGATCGCGGTGTTCCCCGTGTTGCCGCTATACCGGAACGTCACGAGCCTCGCGCTCTTCACTTTCAAGCTCGCCGTCTTTCCCAGCGCTTTCGAGATTTGCGTGAACTCGGAGAGTTGCTCGGGCGACGCACGAAGCGCCAACGTCTCGCCGGTGGCGAGCGCGAAGCACTGGAGATTCATCATCTCGGGATCTTCGTCGCCACCCGCGTAGGCCGACGTCGAAGAGACGAGCGCTGCTAAGAGCAATAGTTCACGAAACATAAAACGAAGCCTCCGTAAGAGTCTCGATTCACAGGGGAGACATAGCGAGCCACGTGCCAGGAGGCCGACAGTGTGATCGTCCGGCGACCTCACGAGGGGCTAAAATCGTCAGCCCACCGAGAAAGAAGTTCAGCCCAGCGCCTTCGTTACGATTTCGAAGGTATTCGACGACAACCCGGGCTGCGCCAGCATTCGCTTGAGCTCGGTACGCACCAATCCTTGGCGTTGCTCGTCGAGAGTTCGCCATTGATTGAAGCCCGTCGCGAGGCGCGCGGCGAGCTGCGGATTGCGAGTGTCGATCTCGATCACCTGATCGGCCAAGAACGCATAGCCCGAGCCCGAGCGATCGTGGAAGCGCACGAGATTCGCACGCGTCAATCCGCCGATCAGCGAGGAGACCTTGTTCGGGTTGTTCTTGTCGAAAACGGGATCGCTCATCAATCGCTTCACTTCCTCGAGGGCCGAGGGGAGCGGAGCCGTCGATTGCATCATGAGCCACTTGTTCATGACCAGCGACTCGGACTTCCACTTCTCGTAGAATCCCGCGAGCTCTCGCGCCCGAACGGGCGAGGTCGTTCTGTTCAGGGCTTGGAGCGCGCCGATCTCGTCGGTCATGTTCTTCGCTTCTCGGCGTTGGCGAGCCGCGAGCTCGAGAGCCGCGGGATCGTCGGTCATCGCGAGATACTCGAGCGAACGATTCTTCAACGAGCGAAGGCCCGCTTGCTCGGGCCCGAGGCCCTCGGTT
>JAZKJB010000369.1:0-2613 GCA_040384505.1 Bdellovibrionota bacterium
ACGTTGGCCGAGGAGATCAGTTCGCAGAAAGATTTCAATCACGGTATTTTCGACGGTGGCGACCCCGAGTTCACTCGCTTTACCGTGAAAGATTACGAGATTCGCGAAGAGGCCGTCATCGCCAGCCGGTCGAATTTCTATCTCCCGTTCCCGATGCTCGATCTCGGCAACCAACAGCTGAAGACTCTGATCGGCGCACCGCCGAGCTACGAAATCATCCCGAACGACACCCGTGAGAACAAAGAAGCTCGTATCATCTTGCAGCTTTTCAGCGGCGGAAAACGCGCACTGTTCTTGACGACGGCGTCGGATTTCTTGAAGACGTATCCCAAGAGCCAATACGACGAGATCATCCGCTACATGACGGCCGACACGCACGAGTCGATGTGGCGCGAGAAGAACTCGGTCGCGGATTTCGAAACGGCGATGTCGCAGTATCAGCTCCTCACCGAAAAATATCCGGATTCGCCGGTCTCGTCTCGCACGCTTCTCTATATGGGTTACGCGTACGTCGAGCGCGGCGACAGCTTCGGGGCGTTGAAAGCGTTCCAGCGCTTCTTGCGCCTGCATCCCGAGTCGAAGCACGTCGATCGCGTGAACATCGCGATCGCCGAGGCTTACTTGAAGCTCAATCGTTACGACGAAACTCTCGCGCTCCTCGAACAAATCGAGAAGACCGCTCGGACCGCCAAGGCGAAGCACGAGGCGGCATTCCGCAAAGGGAACATCTTCTTCCGCAAGCGCGACTGGAACGAGTCGATCAAGCAGTATCAGGCCGCCATCGCGAAGTACCCGGAAGCGACGTCGAACTTTCCGAATGCCTACTATAACATCGCCGAGGCCCAGTTTCGTCTCGGTCAGCATCGCGCTTCTCTCGACTCATACCGAAAATTCCTCGTGAAGTTCCCCGATCACGAACACGGTGGCTATGCGATGACCCGCATGGGTGAGCTTCTCGGCGTACTCGGTGCGGATCCGAAGCGGGCACAAGGTGCGTTCCTCGAGAGCTTCTTCCGTTATCGCGCGACTCCGGGCGCCGGCGTCGCTCGAATCCGCACTTTGACGTCGCGGATGCCGGAAATGAAGGACAAAGAATTGGCCGCCGCTCTTCACGAGATCAAAGAGCTCACGGAGAAATACACGAACAGTCCTTCGGTCGACGAAAAGAAGGCCAAGGAAAAAGAAGAAGCGGCCAAGCACGCCGTCGCGACCGAAAGTACCAAAGCTCCCGAAGGCGGAGAACACGGCGGAGCGGCCGAAGGCGCCGAAGTCCGTGGACCTGCGAGCGAACACGCCGCCGCCTCTTCTTCGAGCGAGCGCTTCATCGGGCTGCCGGAGAGAAAGCCGGAGTTGCCAGGAATCGCCGAGTTCACGACGCTTCTCCTCGCCGACGGATGGACGGCTCGTAAAGAGTACGATTCGGCCGCGAAAGATCTCGTCGCTTATTACCAACAAAATCCGCAGTCGCCGAACAAGGACCGCATCACGACTCGCATCGTGAACAACATGACTCTCGGAATTCGTGAAGCCGTCGAAAAAGGCGACTTCATGGAAGGCCTTCGCCGTTATTCGAAGAACTCGAGTGGTTGGTTGAAGAACGCGAACCGCATCGACGTCCGTTATGACGTCGCTCGTTCTTACGAGCAAGCGGGCGTCTTGAAGGAAGCGGCAACCGTCTATCGCGAATGCGTGAAGAGCCTCGCGGAAATCAAGAGCGCCGGAAAAGAAAAAGAGCAGGCGGTCTTCGAGAATCTCCCGAAGGCGGACCAGTTGAATCTTCGTTTGGCGGCGGTCGCTGCGAAGGACAAAGACTTCGCACAAGCGGGAGCCCACCTTCGCAACATCTCGTCGTCGCCGGCATTGACCGAGCCCGAGCAAATCGAGCGCGCGGAAGTTTCCGCCGAAGTCGCGGAAGCTCGCGGCCAAGCGAATGAAGCTCGAAAGTATCTGAGCGATCTCATCAAAGCCTGGAGAGGCGATGCGGAACTGACGAGCCCCCTCCATCTTCGCATCGCGAAGCTCGACGGAGCGAAGAAGAACTTCAAAGACGCCGACGAGCACTTGGCGAAAATCGTAGCACTTCGTACGGCAGGCGGTCGCGTGAGCGACGACGTTTACGCGAACGCACTCGAGTTGCGCGGCGATTTGATGTCTCAGCGCGGAAAACCGGTCGAAGCGATCAAGACATATCGCGATCTCATCGAACAATTCGACGACAAGCGGCCGCTTTCATCGGTTCGCTACAGACTCGGACAGCTTTTGCACCAGACCGGCGATCTCAAATCCGCGCAAGCCGCGTGGGGAGAGTTGACGCCCGAGCGCGACGGCCTTTGGGCGCGTCTCGCCACCGAACAGATGCAAGGGGCTCAGTGGCAAAAAGAGTACAAGAAGTACCTGAGCCGCATCCCTGCAGCAGCCGATTTGCGCAAGTAAGTTACTGAACGAATGCGAAGAACCAGGATGGTAAACGCATGATCGAAAAGACCGACGGATTCAAGACTTCGGACGCCGAGATGAAACGCATCGTCGCGATGGCGGAGAACGTCGCCACCTCGCGTGCGACGATCCTCATCGCGGGTGAAAGCGGAACGGGCAAGGAAGTCTTGGCTCGCC
>JAZKJB010000369.1:2623-5193 GCA_040384505.1 Bdellovibrionota bacterium
CGCGCATCGAAGCGTCTCGTCGCGGTCAACTGCGCCGCGATCCCGGGAGAGCTCCTCGAGAGCGAGCTCTTCGGTTTCGAGAAGGGCGCCTTCACCGGCGCGACGCAATCGAAGCCGGGTAAGTTCGAGCTCGCGAGCGACGGAACGTTCTTGCTCGACGAAATCAGCGAGATGCCATTGTTGCTTCAGGCGAAACTCCTTCGCGTGATCCAAGAAGGCGAAGTCGAGCGTCTCGGAGCGAAGTCGCCCGTGAAAGTGAACGTGCGTCTGATCGCCACCACGAACCGCGATCTCTCCGAGATGGTTCGCAACGGTCAGTTCCGCGAAGACCTCTACTACCGTTTGAACGTCGTTCCGCTTCACGTGCCGCCGCTTCGCCAACGACCGAAGGACGTCGAGCTCCTCGCGACGTTCTTCGCCGAAGTCTCGGGTCACGTGAATGGAAAGGGAGCTCGCGCTCTCTCGAAAGATGCCGTCTTGAAACTGAAGCAATGGAATTGGCCCGGTAACGTTCGCGAGCTCGAGAACGTGATCGAGCGCTCGGTTCTGCTTTGTAAATCCGAATGTCTTTCGGCCGACGAGATCTTGATCAACGGTTTCAAGCCGATGGCTCCCGAGTGGGATCTCACCCCGGGCATGACGGTCGCCGAAGCCGAGCGCCGCTTGATCATGAAGACTCTCGATCACACGGCGCAGAACCGCACGCAAGCCGCGCGCCTGCTCGGAATTTCGATTCGCACGCTTCGCAACAAGTTGCACGAGTACGGTGTGGCTCCGGCCGGCGGCGCGAACATGACGGACGAGGTGATCGATGGCTGATCTTTTCGACAAGACCACGCGAGCTCTCGGCTCGTCGCTCCAGCTTCGCCAAACTCGCAACAGCGCGATCTCGGCGAACATCGCGAACGCCGAGACTCCGGGGTATCAGGCCAAGAAAGTCGATTTCGAAGATGCCATGAGCCGCGCGCTCCACATGGAAGACATGAAGGCGACGACGGGTTCGGATCCCGCGCACTTTGCCATGGGCCCGGGCGCGATTTCGCGGATCAAGGCCGACATCTACGACAATCCCGACGCGAGTGTTAACAACGACGGCAACACGGTCGATCTCGAAAAAGAAATGACCTCTCTCGCTGAGAACTCGATCGCGTACAAAGCGGCGGTCCAGCTCATCAACAAGAAGATGGCCGCGCTCAAGTATGCCGCGACGGACGGGGGTAGATAATGGCTGACCTCCTTACGGGAATGCGAGTGGCTTCGAGCGGAATGACCGCGCAGCGCATGCGCATGAACACGATTTCCTCGAACATCGCCAACATCAACACGACCCGGACCCCGGAAGGCGGCCCGTATCGTCGCAAAGACGTGATTTTCGAGGCGACTCCCGAAGCGAAGACGTTCGGGGAAGTCTTGATGAGCCAACCCCAGCGCGACATCGCTCGGGTCCAGGTCACCGACGTCCACGTCGATCGCAAGGCGCCGATTTTGAAATTCGAGCCCGATCACCCGGATGCGGATGAAAACGGGTACGTCGCTTATCCGAACATCAACTTGATGGAAGAGATGGCGAACATGATCCAGGCTACGCGGGCTTATGAAGCGAACGTGTCGACCATGAACGCCACCAAAGACATGGCGATGTCGGCTCTCGAAATCGGTAGGTAAAAAGACTAGGAAATAACTGCCGGACCTCGCATCAGTAGCAGGTTTAAGGGTTTTCGGTAAACTGTTAGTAAGAGCAAGGATTGCTCTGAATCTGGAAGGTCGACCATGGATGGATTGACGATTCGAAATGGCCAGTCGCTCATCGACACCGGCAAGACGTCGAGTGAACTTCGCTCCGATCAATTCGGAGTCGCGAAGCCTCTCGCGCCGGGCGCCTCCGACCCCTCATCGAAATCATTCGCCGACACTCTCAAAGACGCCGTCGGCACCGTCAACACGTTGCACATCGACGCCGACAAAAAGGCGCAAGCCCTCGCGACGGGCAAGACGACCGACATTCCCGAAGTGATGATGGCCGCCGAGAAGGCCGACATCGCTTTGCGCATGATGGTCCAAGTTCGAAACAAGATCATTGATGCCTACCAAGACGTTATGAAGATGCAGGTTTGATAGATGAATAATTTGTTTCGTAGCCTGATCGTCCAATTCCGGGAGTTCTACAAGAACCTCACACCAGTGAAGCGATTCTCGATGCTCTTCGCATCGTTGATCGTGCTGGTGAGCGCGTTCTTCATGATCTTCATGGTGTCCGGCACCGACTACGTGCCGCTCGCCACGACTCTTCCGACCGATCAGCTCGCGATGGTCGCGCAGAAGCTCAAAGGCAAGAACATCCCGTTTCGGATCCAAGGCGACAACATCCTCGTCCCGAAAGAGCTCCAGCATTCGACCTACATGGTCTTGATGACGGAGATGGGCTCGAACAACATGGGGGGCATCGGCCTCGAGCTCTTCGACAAACAGGATTTCGGCGCGACCTCCTACGCCCAACGAATCAATTATCAGCGCGCTCTTCAGGGTGAGCTCACTCGCGCCATCAATACACTCGATGCGGTGAAACGCTC
>JAZKJB010000370.1:0-10340 GCA_040384505.1 Bdellovibrionota bacterium
ACGGCGGCGGTTGGCGACATCGAACAACTCGATCTCGGTGGCGGACTCGCGCTGAACGCTGGAACGCTCGGCGTATCAGTCGGCAGCGGATTGTCGATCATCAGTGGAACGATCACGGCAACTGGCGGCGGCGGAGATTTCTATGCGAGCGGCGTCGTCTCGATGACGGGTCAGTTCAAAGCTCTGAGCGGAAATTCGACGACTCCTGGTATTTCATTCGCGGCGGACGTCGATACAGGCGTCTACAATGCAGGAGCGAATTCATTGTCCTTCGCCACGGGCGGCGTCGGTCGAATGACGATCGATTCGAGTGGCAATGTCGGTGTCGGAACTTCGGCTCCGGCTTACAACTTCGATGTCCTCGGGTCCATGAGAGTGAAAGATTCCGTCGCGGGAAGCGGCGGCACGATCGCCGGAAGCGGAAACGACACGCTCATCGGTGGGCACGTGTTGTCGCAGTACGGATTCTGGGCGCGTGAAACCGCGGCCGGAAGCCGAAAAACGGGTTTCGATTCGCTCGGCGGCAGCGGTGGTGACCTCGCGCTTTATGCGAATTCCATCGAAGGTCTCCGCCTCAAGGCAAACACCGGTTTCGTCGGTATCGGAACGACCGTGCCGAATTCCAAATTCGAAGTTGCGGACGGCGCGATCTCGGCCGGCTCACAGTCGACCACTCTCGGCGGTGAAGTTCGTTGGTACGAAGTCGGTGGCTCGGGCAACAACTTCGTCGCCTTCCGTGCGCCGTCATCCCTCGCCGCAAGCACGACTTGGGTTCTCCCCGCGGTCGACGGAACTCTCGGGCAGATGCTCAGGAACAATGGCTCGGGCTCGCTTTCATGGGCGGCGGTCGGGTCGGGTAGCGGAATCGGCGACTTCATGAAAGATGGAACGGTTTCGATGACGGGTCAGTTCCTGGCACTAAGCGGATCTTCGCTGGCTCCGGGAGTTGCGTTCGCGGCTGATGCCGACACGGGAATGTTCAACTCGGGCGCCAATTCGCTCGCGTTCTCCACCGGGGGGCAACAGCGTGTGACAATTGATTCTTCTGGATATCTCGGAGTCGGAACTTCGGCGCCGAGCTATTTGCTGGCCAATAAATCCGGCGCCGCGCCGAGTGGCTTCACGGGTGCGCACGTTCTTTCTCCGAATGGACTTTTCTGGTCGGTCGGGGGTACGAACGATCGCTATGCAGCCGTCTTCCAGAATACGAACGGTTACGGAGACGGTGTTTTGATCGATGTCGCGGGGCTTAGCCATTCCGCCCTTCGCGTTCAGTCTGCCGGAACCATGCTTTTCGAGGTCAACGACGATGAAAATGGCGTGAGTGCGCCGAATTTCAAAACTTCGTCGGCGGCCGGTCGCTTCCGGTGGAGTGGCGGTTCGATCGGTCATGAAAACGGCCTCGGCACGTCATTGTATACGTTCAATCATACGCCTGCCGTGATGCTGCTCGAGCAAGCGACCGGCAATGTCGGAATCGGCACCACGGCGCCGGCGAGCGGAGTGAGGCTCGATGTCCGCGGAGGAGCGATCGCCGCCGCAGGTTCGCTCGGTGCGAGCGCAGGAAATGGTGGCCAAGTCCGTTTCTACGATCTCGGTGCATCGGGTAGAAACTTCGTCGCCTTCCGTGCTCCCGATCAAATTTCTAACGATACGATCTGGACGCTTCCTTCCGTCGATGGCGGAGTGGGTACCGTACTCCAGACGAATGGAACGGGATCTCTGACTTGGGTTTCGATCGGTGGCGGCGGCGACTTCTTCGCAAGCGGTAGCGCATCGATGACCGGGCAATTTTTGGCATTGGGTGGAAACTCGGCGACCCCGGGAATTTCATTCGCTGCTGACAACGATACCGGGATTTACACCGCCGGCGCGAACACCCTCGCGTTCTCGACGGGCGGACAGGGTCGTATGATCATCGACAGTTCTGGAAACGTCGGGATCGGAACTCAAACTCCGTCATCGCCCCTTCACATTTTCAGGACTTCGACCTCGACGGCGTCGCTCGACTATGGAATCCACAATCAATATTATGCGGCCCCGGGTTCGGCTGCGACCGGTAGCTATCATGCGAATTCGACGATGGCCTTGTCCACCGTTGGCAATACGAGTGGTGCAACGGTCACCGGTATCGACCTCGAAACGAGAGCGATCAACGGGGGCAACATCGGAACCGCTATCGGCGCCGATGTCCAGATCACGAGCTACAACTTCGGTGGCGGTGGCGGAACCATCGGAAACGCCTACGGCGTGAAGGTGACGGCGGCGGACACGCTCGGTGCGGGTTCGACGATTGCGAAAGCCGCAGGCATCGCGATCGAAAACCATGTCGATCCGACGGACAACACGAATCTGCTCATTGGAACCTCGACGATTCCCTCGGGCGATTTCTCCATTTACAATTCGTCGGCTTACGACAATTTCTTCTCCGGCAAAGTCGGTGTCGGCACGACGGCGCCGCGTACGATGCTCGATGTCGTCGGTGGCGCGATCGCAGCGGGTTCGCAGTCTTCCACTCTCGGTGGCGAAATTCGGATTTATGAAACAGGCGCGACTGGCGACAACTATGTTGCCTTCCGCGCGCCGGCGAACCTCGCGACGACGTCGACGTGGTTGCTCCCGAATAGCGACGGAACCCTCGGTCAAGTTCTTCGCACCGACGGCGCGGGTTCTCTGTCGTGGATAGCTGCGAGTAGTGGTGGAGTCGGCGACTTCTTGAAGGATGGATCCGTCTCAATGACCGGGCAGTTCAAAGCGCTAAGTGGAAGCGCTGCCACGCCGGGAATTTCGTTCGCAGCAGATCCCGCGTCTGGATTGTATTGGAAAGCAATGGGCACGCTTGGTGTTGCCGCGAACGGTGGCCAAGCCGCCGAATTCATCAATCCTGCGAGTGCCGTCAACTATATCCGTATGAGTGGAGGAGCGACAGGGAGCGCCGTGCAAGTTCGTGCGAACGGCTCTGACACCGACATCCGTCTTTATATGAGCGGCAAAGGTTCGGGCGGAGTTTCCGTCGATGGTGGAACTTATGCCGGAACTGCTACTGCTGCAGGCGTCACCATCAGCGGCGGCGTTCAAGGCTCACCTGGAGTGACTGGAACTTACTCGGCGCTCAAGGTGAATGGAAATTCGCAGTCGGGCGTCAGCGGAGAGCTTGTCGGAGTGGATGTCGCTGCGACGAACTACAGCAGCCTGAGTGGGAAAATGTACGGCGTGAAGAGCGTCGTGGATCATTTAAGCGCGATCAATGCTCCGACGGCTTACGGTTTGTATTCGAGAGTCGACACCGGCTTCGGCACGATCAACAACTCCTATGGCGTCTATATCGACACGATCACCGGAGCCAACAAATTCAGTTTGTATGCGGCCGACGCGACGGCGCCTTCGTACCTCGCGGGCAGTGTCGGCATCGGCTCGACGACTCCTGAATACAAGCTGACGGTCGCCGGCACGATCTCGTCGACGAGCGGTGGTTTCCGTTTCCCCGACGGCACCGTTCAGATTACCGCAGCTGGCGTCGGCGGTGGTGATTTCTTGAAAGACGGAACGGTGACGATGACGGGTAACCTTCGAGTCGGTTCGCGTTGGATCGGCAACGACGGCGGTAACGAAGGTTTGTCGTTCTCTACGAATGGTGACGCGACACTCAGTGGCGGTCTTTCGCTCGTCAACGGCAATCATATTCATCTCAACAAGTCGGGCGCTCAAACTCCGACCATTCGCTTCTACGACACCGGCTCGACCATCGCCTGGAACTTGACGAACGGGACGGACGACTCGCTTTCTCTCTCGAACTGGAACGGTTATCCGACGAGCCAGTATTGGTATCTGGACCGAATCGAGATGGGTTCGCCTCTTAGCGTTGGGGCGGTTCGCGGTGGAACTCTTTCGGCAGGCACCCTCGTTCTCGATTCGACGACACATGCGACGAAGGGCGTCGTCGCGATCGCTCCAGCGGGTGGATTGGTCGGTATCGGCACGACATCGCCGACCAACTCGCTTCATGTGGTTGGATCGTCAGATATCGCCGCACGGTTTGATCGCGACCCAGGCGCAGCTGGTTACGCGGCCGTCATCGTGAACAACACTTATGGTGCTGGAAACAAAAAGGCGGTGGTCGGATTCCAGGCCGGTGGAGCCGACACTTGGGAATTCGGAACGGACGTCCGCGGAAATGGCACCCACGACTTCTACATCTGGGGCTCCGGGGGCGTCGGCACGCCGTTCTTCATCGATGGCGCTGGCAGGATCGGCATGGGAACCGACGTGCCTGCGACCGGCACGAGAGTCGACGTTCGCGACGGAGCGATCGCCGCGGGTTCGCAGTCGTCGACCCTCGGTGGAGAAGTCCGCTTCCATGAGACGGGTTCGACTGGATACAACTACGTCGCGTTCCGTGCCCCTGCATCGATCGCAGCCGACTCGACGTGGACATTGCCTGCCTCGGACGGAACTCTTGGCCAAGTGCTTCGTACGAACGGTGCCGGTTCACTTTCTTGGGTGACGGCATCCGGCGCGGGTGGAGGCGGCGACGTCAAGAGCGACGGTACGATCCCGATGACGGGCAATTTGAATTCTCATGGCGCCGCCTTCCGTGCGTACGACGTTGGCCTCGATCGCTACGCCACGATGAGCATGACGGACGACGCGGAATTCCGAATCACGACGTCGGCAGGGCATATTGCTTTGATGCCTGCAGGAAGCGTGTCGATCGGACACGCGGCGCCGACTGTGGATTTCGATCTTACGAAATCGGAAACCAACGGGACGACGGCTTTTCTCGTGAGAAACACGAGCAACTCGACGTGGGGAGCGGCGGGATTCTCCGTGGCGAACAACGCCGGAACTCAAGGGTCACTGTGGACGGCCTCGAGTTCTTACTCGGATGCGCACCTTCGCGATCGATTGATTTTGGACTCTTGGAACGATGGCACGGACATCCAAGCTACGGGTGCTTCGGGCGACATTCGACTTTACACCGGAGGATACACGACCGGTCATGAGCGCATGCGGATCAACAGCGCCGGCCAAACGACGATTTATCAAAGTGCCATCGTCGGCGGAAGCCTCGCTGTCGGCGGCGCGAGCACCGGAACCGTTCGTGCGAACCAAGAACTCGTGCTTCGTCAAGACGGCGACACTTACGGCAGCTCGATCCTTCGTTTGCGCAATCGGGTCGGTGAAAACGGCGCGATCTTCGAGACGAACGATCCGACGGCGAACCTCGTCGATTTCATTTTCAAGTCGAACACGGCCCAGCGAAACATCCGCTTCGAAGCACGAGGGTCGGCGAGAGCGGGCGCTCCTTCGTTCCACATCGGCGGGACCGATCCCGATTACCCGACACTCGCAGTCGGTGACGCAGCCATCGGGATGTGGGGATATGTCACCGTGAATTCACGCAACACGGCTTCGGGCGGTGATCTGCGGATTTACGAGGGTAGCGCCAACGGATCGAACTACGTCGGCTTCTTGGCTCCGAACGCGATCACGACGGATCGATCGTGGTACCTGCCGGCGGTGGACGGAACTCTGGGCCAGGTCCTTCGCACCGACGGCGCGGGCTCGCTCTCGTGGGCGGTCGCAGGAAATGCGACTCAGCTTCAGAGCCGTAATATTTCTTCGAGTGCTCCTTCGAACGGGCAAGTGCTCTTGTACAACAACGTCGCGAGTGCGTGGGAGCCGATGGATCCGCCGGGTGGAAATCCGACGATCCTCACGAAGACGACGGACTTCAGCGTCACATCGGCGGATTCGAATCGCGTGTTTCTCGTGACGGGCCTCGCGACTGCGACGCTCCCTGCGGTAGCGAGCGTTCCTTCTGGATTCCGCGTGACGGTGAAGCGCGTGACTGCGTCTAACGTGACCGTAAGAGGAAACGCCGCTGAAACGATCGACGGGTCGAATTCGCGCATCTTGCAGACCAATTACGCGTCCATGGAAGTGGTGAACACCGGAACGGAGTGGCTGATCATCAGCGGCGGTTCAGTTGCGACCGCAAGCGGTTGTACGCCAGGCCAGCAAATTTACAATACTGCAGGTGTTTACTCGTTCACCGTGACGAGCGCGATCGCGACGAACTGTACGCTGACGGTCACGGTCAAAGGCGGGTCCGGCGCAACTACTGGGTCTTACGGGGGCACAGGAGGCGGCGTGCAGTTCACATATCAAACAGGATCTGCCGGTACGATGAGTGTCGTCGTCGGTGGCCTCGGCGCGCTCGCTTCCGGTGGGTACAACGGCGGCGGCGGGGCGACGGCGACGGCGGGCGGTGGCGGTGGTGCGAGCGCCGTGAAAATGGACTCGACGCTTCTTGCAGTGGCAGGTGGTGGCGGTGGTGGCTCCGACTCCCCCGGGGGCCAGGGTGGTTACGGGAGCGGAACGGGGGCGGGAGCGCAGGGCGACCAGAATTCCGGTCTCTCGGGCGGACGCGGTGGAGCGAACAACGTCGGCGGAGTCGCAGGTCAGGGCGGAGTTTGGGGAGGAGACGGTGGTAGCGCTTCAGGTGCTGGCGTTACCAGCGCGGGAGCGGGCGGAGCAGCCAATGCGACGTTCTCGATCAGTGGCGGTGGCGGTGGTGGTTCCGGCACGATCGACGGCGGCGGTGGTGGCTCCGGTTACGGCGGAGGCGGTGGTGGCGCTGGCGGTGCCAATTTCGGCGGTGGCGGTGGCGGTGGTGGGTACATTAACAGTGGCGCCGTCCTCAGCTTCTCGGACGTCGGTGGCAACGGAACGTACGGTGCCGGCCTCGTGATCATCGAGTGGAACTAAACTAGACAATATATATCGACTCGACGATCGAACTGAAAACCCCGTCCTCCGACGGGGTTTTTTCTTTCCAAGACCTTGCATCGAATCGAGAATCCGATCGCTCAGCACTTCGACACTTCGTCGAACATTTCGCGAGGGCGCGAGAACCGAAAGTGTCGTCGCGTTCGACGCTTCCGATGACATTCACCTTCGTCAAACCCGCCAATTGTTAGCACTGTTATTTGTGCGCTCCACACTGAGCCAAGCGCTCAACATCGCTAAAGAACACGCGGGCTTCTTTCGATAGCGGGTTGTCAGGTGAGTGACGGGTTGGCCGTCGGTGAGTCGATAAGAAGAATCGCAGGTGGAACAGTGGCAAACGAGAAAACGCAACAAACGGAATTCTTCGTGTCCAAAGGCGAGCGTCAGCTCGGCCCCTGGACCCTGTCCGAATTGGCAGCTCGTCTCGCTTCCAACGAGATCGCGGTCACCGACTTCGTCTTCGACGACGGTCGACAAGACTGGATGCCGCTCTTCGAATGCGAAGCGCTGAAGGCGCACCTCGCTCAATCGAAGCCGAAGGCCGCTCCATTGAAGAAGACCTCGACCGAGAAAACGCAAGTGACGGAAACGAAAGTCGAGACTTCGACGGTCGGCACCGGCACTACTTCGACGGTTCTCGCCGGTGAAAAAGGCGAATGGTTCGTACAAAAAGGTTCGCATCGTTACGGTCCGTTCTCTTACGGCGGCGTCGTCCGCGCGCTCCAAGAGAAGACCGTGTACGAGTTCGATCTCATCTGGCGCGAAGGCATGAACGAGTGGGTTCGTATCGCTCAGCACGACGAGTTCAAACCCGAGCGTATCCGTGAGATCGCGGCTTCGAACGGTGAGTCGATCATCCGCCGTCAACATCACAGAATGCAGTTCGACAACGAAGTGATCGTCCACGACAACCGCTCGGTGTGGCTCGGCCGCTCCGTGGAAGGTTCGGTGGGCGGTTCAGGTGTGGTCATCGAGAACGCGACGCTCGTTCCCGGTCAGACCGTGCTCCTTCATTTCGCGGCTCGCGAAGACCTGCCGGCTTTCAACGCACTCTGCGAGATCGTCGGAAAGAAATTCGTCGGCGACATTCGCGACGCGAAGACACCGGTTCAGTACAGCCTTCGGTTCGTGAAGCTCGATTCACAGGCCGAACCCAGAGTTCAAGAATATTTCCACTCGCGGGGCGCGAAAGCGGCCTGACCGAGCGGACCAATTAATTGAGATAACGAAATCCTTAAGGGGGACAGACAATGGACATGCTAATGAAATTCGCAGTGGACAACTACTTGATCGACGGCGCCATCGGCTTGATGGGCTTGTTCGGTATCGCTTTGGTTCTCGAGCGCGTGAAGGCGCTGTACTTCGAGTACTCGATGGAAACCGAGAAATTCATGGCGAAGGTCATGAAGCTCGTCGAAGAAGACAAAGTCGGTGAAGCGATCACTTATTGCGCCGCCAACGAAAAGAAGCCCCTCGCTTACGTCGTGAAGCGCATCCTCGAGCGCTCGGACCGCGACGACAAGGCGATCGAAGATTCGCTCGACATCGCGGCTAGCGAAGTCGCTCCGGGTCTCTCGCGTAACCTCGGTTACCTCGCGATGGTCTCGAACGTCGTCACCCTGATCGGTCTCTTCGGAACCGTCATCGGTCTGATCATGTCGTTCAAAGCCGTGAGCTTCGCCGATCCCGCTCAGAAGCAGACGCTTCTCGCGGACGGTATCTCGCTCGCGATGCACGCGACGGCTGCCGGCCTCATGGTCGCCATCCCGGTGATGGTCGCTTACTCGTTCCTCCACGCTCGCCAAGGCAAGCTCTTCAGCGAGATCGATCGCTGCGCGGGCAAGTTGATCGAGCAGTTGAAGTCGCGTGACTTCGTCGCGTTCAACGTCGCGGGTGCATACCCCACGAACGTTCAAGCCGGCGAGAAGAAGCACAAAGCTCCGACGACCACGAAGTCCGCGTAATAGTTCCGTATCGCTTCAAGGGGATCGCGTTATGAGAAAAGGTTTTAGTCAACGCACCGAAGACTCGACATTCGAACTGAACTTGGCACCGATGCTCGACATCATCGTCGCGATCGTTCCCATGCTTCTGATGAGTGTCGCGTTCGTCCACCTGACCGTGATCGAAACGCCTGTCCCCCAGGTCGTCGAGAAAGCGATCGCCGCGGCGAACGAGAAGAACAAAGACCAAGTGCAGATCCTCCTTCGTGTCTCGAAGACCGGCGGATTCATCTACACGGTGACCGACAAAGCGGGCTCGCGTGACATCACGATCCCGAACAAGGGCACCGATCTCGATCTCGAGGGTCTCCAGAAGGAAACGCTCACGCTGAAGAAGTCACACCCCGACGTCTTCCGCCTCGAGCTCAATCCGGAAGAGAACGTCGATCTCGAGAAGATCGTTCAGGTGATGGATAAGCTCCGTACCACGGGTTCGAACGACGTGAAGATCACTTTCACGGACGTCGAAACCGGCAAGCCCCTCGAAACGAACCTCGTTTTCCCGGACATCGTGTTCGGGAACGTGAACGGAGGCTGAGTCATGCGTAGACGTGGAATGAAAAAGTACATGGACAAGCGCTCGCCTTCGACTTTCAAGATCCAGATCACGTCGATGGTGGACATGTTCGTCATCCTCCTCGTGTTCCTCTTGAAGAGCTATTCGACGAGCCCGGTGATCATCACTCCTAGCGAAGGAATGACTCTCCCGGCTTCGACGAGCGCGAAAGACCCGGTCGATTCTTTGAAGCTGATGGTTTCGAAGTCCGGCGTTTGGGTCGAAGACAAGAAGATCATCGATTTGAAAGACGGCGCGATCGACGTGAAAGACGTCGACCCGAGCGATACGCAGTTCATCCGCTCTTTGTACACCGAGCTCGATACTCAAGCTTCGAAGACGAGAACGATCGCTTCGAAGAACGACACGATCGAGTTCGACGGCAAAGTCCTGATGCAAGCGGATCGTGGATTGAATTACGAAACGCTACGTAAAGTAATGTACACCGCGATGATGGCCGGCTATTCGGACGTCAAGATCGCGGTGCTCTCGAAGGATTAACCATGGGTGCACCTGAAATTGTCCTCGAGCACAGAAAAGGCGAGAAGGTCCAAAAGGTCCTTCGCGTGACTTCGGCCCGCAAGGTCTTCGTGATCGGCGCTTCGAAGAGCGCGGATCTCAAGATCTTCGGCGAAGGGGTCCAAGGCGTCCACGCGGTGTTGAAGCAACGCGAAGACGGCTGGTATCTCTGCGACGTGAGCGGAACCGAATCGCTGAAGGTCGACGGTAAGATCGTCGCTGAAGCGAAAGTCACCGCGAACACGAAAGTCGAAATCTGCGGCCACCGCTTGAACCTCTTCGCTCGTGAACGCCAGACCGAACTTTTCGGCTCGGAAATCGCGGCGGGCTTGCTCTCGCTCCATCAAGTCGTCATTCGCGTGAAAGGCCGTGTGCACGAGTCGCACGTCCTCGATGCGAAAGAGTCGTTCAAGATGGTCGACGGCGAGCAGACGCATGTGATGCCGGCGCCGACATCTTCGAAGTGGATC
>JAZKJB010000371.1:0-7201 GCA_040384505.1 Bdellovibrionota bacterium
ATGTTCTTTTCACGTCGAGCCCACTCTCGAATCTCGCTGATGGTCATCAACTTTCGCGTCAGGCCGTTCGCGTTCTTCAAGATCTCGCCGTTCTTCACGACGAAAGCCTGCGTGTCGTATTCGTAGCGTAGGATGTCGATCCCGAAATCACGCGCGAAGCCGTCATGATCCTGCTGTCCGCTCGCAGAATATTGTTCGAAGAGTCTCTTCGCAGGCCCCTTCGTCACGTCGACGAAGACCGCATTCTCCGCGAGCTCGAACATGACGACGCGATCCTCACTTCCGCCCCAATCTTTCGCGAACTGCACGTCGGGCAGAGCGACTCCATAGAGCCCGGCTCCCGCCGTGCCACCGGTCGACGGCAAAATTCCTTGAAAGAGAATCGTTCTGAATGCCACTTCAGTTCGGGTCCCGTGATAGAGCTTGCCGTCGGGGAAGTAGTCTCCGAGCGACGAGAGCATCCTTTCGTCGAAACCGTACTTCGCACGGTTCGCGGCGATCTTCTTCGCATCGCGAGGCTCGCGGAAAAGGTACTGATTGATGGGTTCCAGCTGACGGGGAAACATCGCGACGAGGAGATCGGCCTTGAAGTGGCCCATCAAGATCTTCGCCGCCGTCGGATTCGTGTACGATCGGAACGCTTTCTGAATCGTTCCGTTCATCCAACCTTGGAATTTGTCGTTCTTCAAAAGCGTCGCGATCTTCCCACCGCGAAGTGCCTTTTCGATTGCACTCAACGTCTCGCGATCCGAGCGGGGATCGATCGATTCGACGAGTTCCAGGGCGTCCGGAAACTCCGATGGGCCACTCTTTCTGTGATGATCCATGGCGAGAAGGCGAATGTACCGAAGCGCCAACAAGACCGGATGATTCAGGCCGAGCTGCGCGAAGCGAGTCGACTCGAAATCTTTGTCGGAAGAAAAGCGAACCGTCGGCTGACCTTTGTAAATCTCCTGGAGTCCGTTGCCGAACGCTCCGGCGCCGCCGACTCCACTCGACGTCAGCAAAATCTTTTCGACCGGAATGAACCCTTGCTTGATTTCGTCTTGGCCCGCTTGTGTGCGCGGGTCGAGACGGTCGGCCGAAATCGAATCGATTTTCTTGATGCCGTACCGTTCGCCTTCGATATCGACGGACTCTCTCGTCACGACGTCGACATCGGATTCGAACAAGATGAATTCGCGAACGTCGATCGTCGACTGCGCTCTGAGCTTCCGGATTTCTTCGTCGACATCCTGCCGGCTCTGCTTTCCGACGAGTTTGCCTTTGAGCCAGTAGAGATAATCGCGCGATGTTCCGCCGAAGAACGCGGCCTTCGGATCCTCTTTCCAGATCTCGCGAAACAGGTTCACCTTCGGCGCGAGCTCGGCCGCGAGATCGGCAAACTCCTTCTGCGAAACCTGACGCTCGAAGGAATATTGGTCATTGAAGCCAGAGGCGACGGCAGAGTCCGCCGCACCGACCAAGAAGAGCCATGAAATGAGGGCGGCCATGACCGCGCGAGCCACGTTCTGCATCGCGGCCTTCAAGAGCAGTTGCCATGCCTGATTTCCGGGCCTTGGCGCGCAATGGAGCGCTTCTCAGGGGCTCGTTCGAGCCGACCGTCCGCGAGGGCCGTCACGTCGTCAAATCCGTCGACATGGGAGTCCGGGCGCCGCCCGCACGCCTTGATTTGGCCAAACCCCTATGGCACTGTCGCAGCTTAGGCCTTCAAGCGAATCCATCATGCCTTCACGGAGCAGTGGGTGAGTGGCTTAAACCAACAGTTTGCTAAACTGTCGTACGGGGTAAACCCGTACCGGGGGTTCAAATCCCCCCTGCTCCGCCACTTTTCGTTCCGGGATCCACGTATACGAGTTAACCGGTATACCCGGATCCCTGAATTGATCCGGACTTCCATTGCGCCCCTGAGCGAAACTTGCTCAACTATTCGGGCCTCCACAACTTTGATCGACAACACCGGTTTCTCAGGAGCGCTTCATGTCGAGCGGTCTCTTCAATTTGAAAAAAGCGATGAACGTCTTCGGTGCGACACCGGAGTCGCTCGAAGCGAAGGGCTTGCGCGACGCCGAGTTGCCCGCCTTTTCTCGCGGTTCGGACAATCGCCTTTTGAAATCGTGGACGACCACGGATCTTCCTTCGGTCGGTGAGAAGATCGGATTTCTCCCGAAACTCAAAGCTCCGATCGCCGCTTCCGTCTTCGTCACCAAAGGCGGAGTGCTGAAGTCTTCGCTCACTTTGAATCTCGCGCGGATCGCGGCTCTGCATGGCGTCCGTACCTGCGTCGTCGGTCTCGACATGCAAGGTGACGTCACTTCCGCTCTTTCAGCCGACGATACGAATGACGAAGAATCTCTGGAGCAGGCTCTTTCGCGGCTGAACGTAGTGCGAGGTCTCGCCGACGTTTTCACGGGCCAGGCGTATCTCGACGACGTCTTGAAGACTTCGGACATCCCGACTCTCTCGTTCATTCCAGAAACGCCCGAGCTCGTCGCCCTCGATCAGAGTCTCGTAAATCGAAATCGTCGCGAGTATTGGCTACGCGACACGGTGATCACGCCGCTCAAGCGCGAGTTCGATCTTGTCTTGATGGACTGCTCGCCGAACTGGAATCGACTGATCACGAACGCGCTCGTCGCGAGTGACGTCTTGATCTCGCCGGTCGAGTGCAAGATCAACAATTTCCGAAACCTCAAAACGTTCCGCGCGCTCATCGAAGAATTCCGCCGCGACATGGGCGTCGACTTCGATCACGTCTTCGTTCCGAGCCGCCTGTCCTCGGGACGAAAACTCAGCCAAGAGATCTTCACCTGGTATCTCGAAAACCTCGCGCCGAATTGCACGCAGCAGGCGATTCGCGAGAGCATCCAAGGCGAAGAGGCGAGCGCGATGAAGCTCTCGCTCCCAGAATACGCGCCGACTTCGGCTGCCGCCGATGAAATGCGCGCGCTCACATTGGAGCTCTGGCGCGTTTTCGAAAACGCCGGGCGCACGGTGAGACCGGCGCACATGCCGCGCGCGATGAGCGAGCTCACGAATTGATTCGACGACTAAAGTACGACAGCTAAGGAGTAGCAACGATGTCACTAGGACTTGGTGATCTGAAGAAGAAGCAGAAGGCGGCGCAAACCAACACGACGCGAGTCGTGACTTCGCAAAGTGCGCGCCCGTGGAGCGCCGACGGTCTCAACACGGCGACTCGCCCTTCGAAGGGCCACAAGAAACAAGAAGTCTCCGACATCGCGATGAACGAAGACGCCGCGAGCCTGCAGGCGGCTCCGCTCTTTTATCTCGAGGTCATCGGTGATTCTAGATTGGCTCGCGTCGAAGAGACGCTGGTGAAAATAGAAGAGCGCGTGACCCGCGCTCTCGAGGGCCCCTTGAAGGCGGCCCAGCTCTTCTTTCCGAAATTCTTCGCTCAATAATAGAACGCGAGACCGAGAAGCACCTTGAGGCCCGTCGACGTCGTCGTCGTCGAGCCCGAGGTGTCACGGTCGTACTCGAGACCGGCGTCGCCGCGAATGGCGACGTTGTCGGCGAAGCCGAAATATTTGTAAGTACCGCCGACGAAGAAATCCATCGTGGTCGACGTCGACTCCGGATTCGATGCAACCTTCGTAGCGTCTTGGCCGAACTGCGCATCGGCAGTCAGACCCATCACGCCTCTCACGCCGGATTTGTTCGGAGTGAAGTTGAAATCGAAAAAGCCGCCACCCGCGATCGTTCGCGAGCTCAGGTTCGGCGATGACGAGTATCCCAAAGTCACGATCGGTCCGAATTCGATCGTCTCTTGATTCCAACCGTAGCGACCCGACACCGCGAACTGCGTCGTCGTATTGCTGTTCGAGTTGGTGACCGCGATTTGACCCGACAGCGCGAGGACGTTGTTGCGAGATCCGGTTCCGACTCCCGCGGCTTCGCCACTGACTCCACCGCCACCGAGATCGATCGTCTGACCGACTTGCGGTTTGGTTCCCGATGGGAACGTCACGATGGCTTGCTGACCTTTGACTTTGATGACCTTCGCTTCTTGAGCGAGAGCCACCGACCCGACGGTGAATACGAGGAGCGACATCAAGATGTTTTTCATAACTCCATGTTAAGACCGCGCTTATGGGGCCACAATGGGAATCGTCGCACCCCTTGTCCTAGGTCTTGCGCCTTTGGTATGGACTAGTCCATGTCGCGCGACTTCGAAGCATCACTCACCGATATCTCCGGACGATCCTCGATCGGCCGAGCTCACGTCGTCGACGTCGACATGAACGAACGATTCAAGAGAGCTGCGAAACGCGGACTCGCGTTCTTCGGAGTCGCAATCGTGTTTCTCCCGGTCCCGCTCATTCACTTCGTTCTTCCTCCGATCTTCCTGATCGTCTCGATCGCGGCCTTCGTGACCACGTTTCGACAGACACGAATCGTCCCGTCGATCGACGGCACATGCCCCGCTTGTGGTGCGATCGTCGAATTCAAAAACCATCGCTTCGATGGCCATCAAAAGGACGTCTGCCCCTCGTGCCGACAACACCTCAAAATCCAATTTTCTTGACTCCCAGCCCCCAAACCGCGAAAACCGAGCTTCTGTTTTTCGAGGTGCGGAGAGGTGGCCGAGTGGCTGAAGGCGCACGACTCGAAATCGTGTAGCGGCTAATACCCGCTCGAGAGTTCGAATCTCTCCCTCTCCGCCAATTAAAAAGGGCTCGCCTACGGCGGGCCTTTTTTATTGGCGGAGAGGGAGAGATTCGATCCCTAACGACGAGAGTGAGAAACTTCGCTGCGGCAAATTCGCGAAGCGGATTTGACGCTGCGATGGCGCGAGCACGCGCGAGGAGACTTGCGACGAGTGCGCGCGCAGCGCCTGCAGTTTCCCAGGGCTCGATGCCCTGGGGAACGAACCTCGGGAGACCTCGTTGGTCTCCACCGGCCCTCGCGCCACTTCTTAGGGAACGAAGCTCAATCCCTCACACACCACCGAGCTCTTCACGCCCGTCTTCCAAAAATTCTCGATCATCGTGAATCCCGCAGGACCTTCTTTGCCAGGCGCGTGCGACATACGAATCTCGAGCGCTTTCGCTCCGGTCGGCGTCGCCAAAACTCCGTGAAACACGTCGTGATTGAAATGCACGACGGTCGCAGCGAAATCGATCACCGGCGGATGTCCGACCAAGAACGTCGCGCCGTCGACGACGATTTCGATTCGTTCGTTGAGCGGATGTGGCGTTCCTTTTTCGAAGTAAGTCGTGTTGGCGACGAGCTCGCAGACTTTGCCGTCAGGTGTCTGGCCGCGATGGGTGCCGGGCTCGACGTGAGCTTGTGCGAAGCTGGAAACGAAGAAGAGCAGAGCGATGATCTTGGACATGGATCTTCCTTTCGATGGAGTCACGAAGGTCACACCACGTGCGCCTTCGCTTGCCAAGCGAAAATCAGATCCCGGCGGACTGCGTTTCCAGGTAAACCAAAAGTTCGCTGCCGCAGATCCAGGTCTGCTTCACCGCGCACGAGCGAAGTTCTCGTTCGCCGAGCGTCTTGGCTTTCAGTTTCAAGCGAGCGCTCCAGCGCTCGTGATACTTCGAATCGTTTTTCTTGAAGGCCGTCGTGCGTGCGCCGCGAACGACTTCGCTTAAAATCCCGCAGCTGCAGTTCGTCGCACAAGTCTCGAACGAATTCGAATCTCCGTACTGCGACGGCGCCGCGGAGTACGCTTCGCGCTCCGACGACAGACGACCTTCGATCAAGTAACGAAGCGGTGTTTTCATCGCGTTCGCTTTTCCCGCGCTCATCGAGCAGCCGATGATTTCTTTTCCGCCGTCGACCTTGGGATCCTTCGAATTATCCGCAATGACCTTCAACGCGTTCGCTGCCGCGTCGAGCTGGCTGATCGTATAGCGATCTTTGACGTCGGCGGCCGTCGGCGCGGCTTTCGTACTGCTCTCGGCCCCAGGAGTTTCATTTTTAGATTCGGTCGGTTTCGAGGCACAGGCCGCGACGAGCGCAGCTGCGATATAGATGGACCCGATCGTGACGATGGCTTTCGTTCTCATATGGACCTCTGGGGAGTTGGAAATTCGTGATGTCGAGCTAGAGGATTGATATCAGAGTAGAAATTCTCGCGCCCGGGCACAAGACCCGATTCTCTCAAGATGAAGTTCTAAAAATATTCTTCGCCACCCCTCCATGGACCTCGACGATCGTCCGATCAATTTCCGTATGGTCCCGATTCGGCATTTCGCCATTCTCATGCTCCAGTTCACCGGGTGTCTCGTTTTGACGGGCGCACTGGTCGTCGGCTTCGCCGTGAACTACTCCTACCTCGGCGGCAATCACCAAGACCGAGCCGAGATGAACGCGACCATAGCCCAGCTCCTTCACAAGAACGGTTCCGTTCGCTTCGACCGGTAGTGCGCACTCCCAATTCATGACAAAATTCGAGACATGCGGGTTTGGATCCTCGGCTCACTCCGAAAAGATTTTTCGTTCCTAGCGCTTCCGGGACTCGCCGCGCTCGCGTTCGTTTCGCTCTTTCCCGAGATCGCGTCGCAGTCGCTTTTGTACATGTTGATCGCCGTCGGTTTCGTCGAGTCCGGCCACGTCTACACGACGTTCTGGAGAACCTACTTTCACGCCGACGAGCGAAACTCGTCTTCATTTTACGTGATCGTTCCTCTCGTGATCTTTACGCTTTTTGCGATCTGGATGTATTTCGGTCGAGTCGGGCTCTGGAGTTTCGTCGCGTACGCGAACATCTTCCATCACGTGCGCCAATATTACGGATTCGGTCGGTGGTATCAGGGGCTGAACCGCCGGTTCATGATCTCCTCCGACCTCTTTCTATATGCGCTTTGCATTCTTCCGATCGTCGCCTACCACTTCAAATCCGGGGCGATCGGCGGCTACTACTCCGATTACGATCTGCTCTTGTACCCGAGTGCACCACTCTTCCGAACGGTCGTCGCAGTGTACGCTCTGACCTGGGTGAGCTGGATCTTCGTCGAGGCTCGTGAACTCCACGCCGGTCATCGTGAATGGAATCGAATCGCTTCGGTCGCGCTTCCTGCGGTTCTCTACGGCACGTGTTTTTTCTTCGGTCGCGATCTCGCCTCGATTCTCACTCCCCTCGTCATCAGTCACGGCTGCGCGTACTTCGGTGTGATGGGTGACTCGCTCGTGAAAACCCAAAAGAAAAGATTCCCGAACTTCGCCC
>JAZKJB010000372.1:0-10241 GCA_040384505.1 Bdellovibrionota bacterium
TCTCCTTCAACATCGACGAAGGCCCGCTGACTCAAGTTCGTCAGATCCGCTTCGAGGGCGTCGAAGCCTTCACGCGCGCGCAACTTTTGGCGTTGATCAAGATCAAGACGGGCGCCGCTCTCTCCTTGAAAGACCTCGATGAGACCCGCCAGATTCTCAAGGACTTCTACACCTCCGAGGGCTACCTCGAGATGAAGATCACCAATGAGAAAGAGCGCGGCGGGATCGTCAGCTACAACGACTCCAACACTCAAGCCAACGTGCAATTCAACATCTACGAAGGTCCGCGCGTCATCGTTCGCGAAGTCGACATCAAAGGGAACTCGTTCACCAAAGATCACGTGATCCGCCGAGAGCTCACGTTCGCTCCGGGAGACGTTCTCACCCCGGACAAGATCGCCGATTCGACGCTTCGACTTCAATCGTTGGGTCTCTTCTCGCGAGTCGACGTTCGAATGCCCGATGCTGGAACCGCACTCGCCGAGCGCACGATTCAAGTCGAAGTCGACGAGGCGATCCCGGGTGACGTACGAATCGGGATCGGTGCGAACAACGAGCAAGAGCTGACGTTCCGCGGTTACGTCGCGGCCAGCTATTCGAACCTCAACGGCACGGGGCGAGGCCTCCATCTTCGGATCGAACCGAAGTACTCGACGGAACCGCGGATCAGTTACATCGAAAACCGCACGACGCTGAGTTACCTCGAGCCGTACGTCTTCGGAATCCGAAATCGCGGCCGGGTGAACCTCGTTCGCGATCAGAGCTTCTTCGGCTACACCGGAACGGCCGACGCGATCATCCAAGAAGAGAACTCGGTCGGCTTCCTCCTCGAGAAAGAATTGAGCCGGACTCTCAAGCTGACGACGACCGTCTACAGCTTCGCGAACCAGCTCCAATTCAACCGTCGAACGAAGGACACGCTCAGCACTCAGAACATCGCGAAGACGGGACCGCTCCTCGAATTCGACACTCGGGACAACATCGCGAATGCGACGAAGGGCGTTTACACGTTCATCAATGCCGAGTACTCGGATCCGGCGATCGGGAGCTCGCAAGACGCGACTCAGACGATTCACTTCGCGAAAACGAATGCCTCGTTCTCCTTCTATCAGCAGCTGTTCGGAAAGCGCGACCTGATCTGGGCGAATTCGCTACGCGGCGGTTATCTCGCGAACTTGAGCAACGCTTCGAACTCGGGCGTGCCCAGCCAAGAATCCTTCTTCCTCGGCGGCCGCGCCACGATTCGGGGTTTCGATGCGAACGATCTCGAAAGAATCCCGAACCGAATCGATCTCGGAATCCCGTCGCTCGCGAATTTCAGGATGACCAGCGACAGCCACTACTACCTCATCAAGAGCGAAATTCGCTTCCCGCTCTGGCGCAATTCGCCGGTCGGTCAACTCGGGGGAGTTTTCTTCTACGATGGTGGCGCCGTGATCTTGAGTCAGCTCGAGCTCCCCGATCCGTACCGCGATGCCGCGGGCTTCGGACTCCGACTGGAAACTCCCGTCGGCCCCATCAACCTGGAAATCGGTTGGAAACTCGACCGACGCCTCTTGCAGGTCGGAACGCCATCCGACATCCGCGAATCCGCCTGGGCGTTCCACTTCTCGATCGGCTCATTCTAAAATAAAATGTTGTCGGGCAAGCCCATCCGGGCCGAGACGATGCGAGTGATTTCGGCAGCCGTCTCTTCGAGAGCACGTTCGGTGACGTTGAAAACCGGCCAGCGCTTGTTCTTCTTGTAGATCTCTTGTGCGTATTGGATCTCGCGCTCGATGTAACTCATGCTCGAGTACTCGCCGCCAGGATCGGTGCCGAATTTCTCGAGGCGATTTCGCCGAATGCGAGAGAGCGAATCGGCATCGATGATGAGTCCGACGACTTTCCGTTGATCGACTTTGAAGAGCTCCTCGGGCAATGGCGACTCCATCACCAACGGAACGTTCGCGACCTTCCATCCCTTGTGCGAAAGAAAGATCGAAAGCGGCGTCTTCGACGTGCGGCTCACACCGACCAAGATGATGTCGGCTTGATCCAAATCGTGCAGCGTTTTGCCGTCGTCGTGTTTCACCGTGTACTCGATCGCTTCGATTCGCTTGAAATAGCGTGAATCGACCGTACGCAAGAGACCCGCTTGCCCATCCGAATGAACACCGAAGTATCGATCGAGTGAGTCGAGCAAGGGACCGAGCAAATCCACCGTGAGCAAACCCTTCGCCCCGGCGAGCTCGGTGATGCGGGCACGCATCGAAGGACTCACCACCGTATGAACGATGATCGCTTCGCGTTCGAAAGCCTCGTTGATCGCGCCTTCGATCTGCGCTTCCGTTCTCACGTTCTTGTAACGAACGAGGTTGATGTCCATCTGGTCGTATTGAACGAGCGCCGCGCGAGTCATCGTCGCCGCGGTCTCTCCCGTGCCGTCCGAGAGTATGTAGATGGTCCCGCGTTTTTTCGCGGGAGCTTGTTCGTCGGTCACCTGAAGAACTTCCTGAGCGGCGCCGGCCTGACCGGACCGCGCGACGTGAGAGCGGTTCGAGCTTCGAGATAGACCGTTTCGATCATTCCGACTTGCCACGGATGCGGACGATCGCTGATCAGTACGAAGAGGCGATCGGTCGCCGGCTCGAAGGCGAGCGCGTCGGCCGCCATCAACGTTTTGAAATTCTCGAGCTCGGCTTCTCGCAAGATCGGCGCGACACGCCCGCGTAGGACGCCCTCGACCTTTTCACCGACGAGACCGAAATCGACTTCGGGTTCCCGTACGCCGGGAGGAGTGAAAACGCGTCCGAGCAAGAACATCTGTTCGAGTACGAGTGCGCCGCCGTCGCGGCGAAGGGAAAAGCCCACTTCGAAAAAAGGCGCCAGCACCGCGAATACCGCAGGCACCGTCGCGCGACCACTCGAGGCGATCTTCGCGAGCTCGCGAGTCACTCGATCGACTTCGTCGTTTCGGGCGAACTCGGGCTCTTCGTTTTGGATTTCGGCCTTGGGATCGACGAGCGAGCGCTCGCCCTCGAGGACTTGCGCCAGGAATTCGCGGAAGTTCCGATAGCGCCGACCGAGGCGCGTGAGCGATTTCATGTTCAAGCGGCTCAAATCCATTTGAAGCCTCCTCCCCAAATCGTAGGTGGGAGCTAGGGAATCTTCAAGCCTTCAAAGTTCCCCGACCAGTTCCACGTCGGCCTCGGCATCCGCTTTCGGCCACCGAGACTCCACGCTCGAGGTTTTGAAACCCTCGGGAAGGAAAAGACGGACCGCCGGTCGACCGAGTCCGACCCAGACGCGATGGCAGCTGAGGACCCATTCGGCCTCACTCCCGCGAACGGGAATGACGACCGTCTGGTGGTTCGGAACGAGCTCTGGGCTCGCGATCATGAGAGGCGCGACGGAATTGAGACGAACCGCGGGAGCCTCGAACTCCCATTTCTCCATGATCTCTTGAAGCTCGGGCGCGAAACTCGCGGGCCGGTGCGGTTCGGCACGCGTGATCTGGAAATTGAGATACCAATCGATCCGCTGAGCCCATTTCGAGTGCTCGAGATCGGGCACGAGCCAGGTGATTCGCCCGTTCGAAAGGGCTTGGGAGGCTTCGAGTGTCGTCATCGAGCTCGATCATCGAGCATCGACGACGTTATTTCAAGCGCGGGCTCCGCTGAAGAACCGTGATCCATCTGATGTTCTGCCTCACGGAGCGGATGTACGCATTCATCTCGGGAACGGCGATCGGATCGAGGGCTTTGTCGGTAAACCGGTTCAAATCCGCGTCTTTCCCCAATGCCGCACGACGCAGGACGCGGCGAAGACCGCCGAAGTAGCCATACAAGGTGTAGTCGTAAATCGATTCGGAGTTGATGAAGTGAAAGCGCTCACGATCCTTCGCCCGAGCCGTCATCTCTTTGTGGGTTTGAGCGAGAAATCCCAACGTCGCGATCGCCGAATTTCCAAGGTCCTTCAGATCGCGCTCCTCGATTCCATAGTACTTCGTCACGAGCGCCGGCACGGACTTGATCTGAGTCGGCCCGCGACTGTTGCTACCGGTGTAATCGCCACCGTCGAGCCAAGCGTCGAACTCCTTCATCCACGTCACGACGAATTGAGTGTTCTCTTTCATCGCGTACTTCATACTTCGACCGAGTTTGGTCTCCTGAATCGCGATCGCGTACGCCAGAACCGCGAGACGATTGTACTCGCCATCGGAGAGCTGAAAGATGCTCATCAAATTTCGCTTTTGTTTTTCCAGCGGTTGCAAGAACTCGCGCGAGACCAACGGCGCCAACAGATCGTCCTTCACCCGAAAGCGAACTTCCGAATAGCCCGTCGTCCCCCACTGGGTCGATAGCGGCGAGAAACCGGCGCTCTTCAGTTCCGAAATCTCGGCGACGTGTCTCACGGAAAGATATCGGGTCGTCGGAGCACGGAGCGCGATTTGCGGTGACGGCCCGAACACCACGGATTGCGTGGGGTGATTCGCGATGGGAATGGAGGCGCCGAGAGCAGGAATGCTCGTCGAGAAAACCAAAACGAGAAAAAGTGTGCGCGCGAACACGGGGGCCTCCTGGGAATCCTACCCTGGAGAATCGCAAGCTTAGGGCCAGGTCGACGGCTCGAAAGTTTGCAATTGGCGGCGCCGAGAGCGCCTAGGAAATGGGCGAGCTTGAAGGACTTTCAAAGCCCTCGTGCGACGTGATCCAAGATCCCGTTCACGAAAGCGCCCGATTCGGTGCTGCCGTAGGTCTTCGCGATCTCGACCGCTTCGTTGATGGCGACGCTCGGCGGAGTGGGCGGAGCGAGGAACTTCATCTCGAAGATCGAAACGCGCATCACCGAGAGATCGACCAAGCCCATTCGCGACGTCTTCCAGTGTGCGCTATGCGCTTGGATGATCGCATCGATCTCGGTGATTCGCTCCGCGACCCCGAGAAAAAGCTCGCCGCCGAAATCCGAAACTTCGTTTCCGATGTCGAAGTCTTCACGGAAACGGCGAAGCATGTCTTGAACCTGACCGGCTTCGAACGCCGTGTTCATCGCGAATTCGGTTTGAAAGAGGAGCTGGAGCGCCATCTCGCGCGACCGACGGCGGAGACCTCCGCTCGATGGAGTCGTCATGTGTTGCCGTCCTTCTTTTCGATCGCCTTCACGGCGGACTTTTCGATGATCTTCACGACGGGTTTCTCGCCGTGACCCGCGAGCGGCTCGCTTTCGAGAGCGAGCTCGTCGCCGTCATCTTCGAGCGCGGATACGAATTCGTCCACGTCCTTGAACGTCTGATAGACACTCGCGAAGCGAACGTACGCGACGTCATCGAGGAGACGGAGCTCCTTGATCACTTTTTGACCCACGGTTTGCGCGGTCACTTCGCGCTCGGGCCGCGAGAGAACCCACTTCGCGACTCGCTCCACGATTTGTTCCATCTGCGAGAGCGACACCGGCCTCTTCTGACAAGCGGCTTGGATGCCCTTCAAAACTTTCTCGCGTGAGAAAGGCTCGCGCCGACCATCTTTCTTGATGATGAACGGATAAACCTGAAGAAGATTTTCGAGAGTCGTGTAACGCCCGTTGCATTTCAGACACTCGCGACGACGACGAATCGAATCGCCTTCGCGGCCGACGCGCGTGTCGAGCACGCGATCTTCCAAGTGTCCGCAATAGGGGCATTTCACGTATGTTCGCCTCGGTTAGAATCGGGCGACAGTAGGCGAGAACGCGCCTTGCGTCAACAAGGGGCGATCCGCCGCCTTGCCCCAGTCGAATCGACACGTTACGCTCTCCTTCACAGCCCTCGAGGAGGACACATTCGGATGAATCGTTGGATCACACTCTCCCTCATCGCAATCCTCGGATTCGCGACCCCAGCAGCCTACTCCCAGTCGATCGACGACTCTGGTAGCGGCGCCATCGAAGTCTCCGACGACGGAGCCGTTGCCGCTCCCCGGCCCGGCGCTCGCGTCGGGCGCAAAGCCGCCGAGAAATACATGTCTCCTCGCCCGGCTCAAACCTCCGGCTCCGACAGCGCCCAGTCGCGTTCGACCGCGGCGGAACTTTCACCGACCGATCATTATCTCGCGCTCACCTTTGGCGGCTTCGTCTCCGACACCGCCTACAAGTGGGGAATTCGAGATCAGCAAGACGGAACCGGCCAAAGCACGTTCGGTGTCACGTACCGGGTCGGTGAATGGCGCAACTCGATGGATCTCGGCGTTCGCATCGATTACAACAGCTACTCGCTCGATGCGGGTAAAGCGAACAAGCTGAGCTTCATGCCCGTCGTCTCGTTTCCCGATGCCAGCAGCAAGTTCCCGCTCTACTTCGGTGCCGGTGTCGGCCTCGGGATCTTCACCACGCAACTCAGCGGTGAATCGGCGCTCGCCCTCGACTATTCGCTGATGCTCGGCGCTCGCTTCTTCGACATCGCCGATACGAACGCGGGTTTCGTCGTCGAAGCCGGTTTGAAAAATCATCTCTTCCTCGCGAGCGATGGTCAGTTCAACGGAACTTTCGTTGCCATCGGACCGGTGTTTACGTTCTAAGAGTCCCATGAAGATCCATCGTCCCGTCGCCGAACATGTCGTCACCGTCCTGATGGACGTCTTCGGCGAGGGCTATCAAGCCGACAAAGTCATCGAGCGCGTTTTCAAGCACAACAAGCAGCTCGGCGCGCGAGACCGGCGCTTCATTGCCGAGACGTCGTACGACATCATCCGCCACTGGCGCCTGCTCTGGATGTCGATGGGTCGCAGCGAACCGACGCTCAAAGAATTCGACCTCATGCGAGTCATCGGCGTTTACCTGATTCTTCGCGGTTCGACCCAGCTCCCGCCTTGGGGTGAGTTTCAAACTCTCGATGCGAAGCGGATCCTCGCGTCCCGAGATAGTTTCCACGACAAACCGGCGATTCGCGAATCGATCCCCGACTGGCTCTACGAGCTCGGTAAGCTTGAGCTCGGCGGGAAATGGGATTCGTGGCTCTCCAAGCTCAACGAAGTCGCTCCCGTCTGCCTTCGCGCGAATCGATTGAAAGTCGGTCGCGGCGAATTGAAGAAGCGTCTCGCAGCCGAAGACATCGTCGTTCACGATGCACCCAAGACCGAAGACGGCCTCATCCTCGAAGTCCGCCAAAACGTCTTCAAGACGAAAGCGTTCGAAGAAGGTCTCTTCGAGATCCAAGACGGCGCGAGCCAACAGGTCGCTCCGATGCTGGATCCGAAACCGAGCGAGCGCGTGATCGATGCGTGCGCGGGCGGCGGAGGCAAGACCCTTCACATCGCGGCGATGATGAAGAACAAGGGCCGCATCATCGCGATGGACGTGAACGAGAAAAAGTTGAAAGCGCTACGCGAACGCTGTTCGCGAAACGGCGTCGACATCGCGGAAGTGAAAGTCGTCGAGTCGAACAAGACGATCAAACGCCTCGAGAAAACCGCCGACCGCGTCCTTCTCGACGTCCCCTGCTCGGGCCTCGGCGTCCTTCGCCGAAACCCCGACAAGAAGTGGCGCCTCTCGATGGAAGAAATCGAAAAGCTCCGCCAGCTTCAAGCCGAGATCCTCGAAAACTATTCCGTGATGACGAAGCCCGGTGGCCGCATGGTCTACGCGACCTGCAGCATCTTGCCCTCGGAGAACGAGAAGCAGATCGAAGCGTTTCTCGCGAAGCACGGTGACGAGTGGAAACTCGTGGAAGAAAAGAAATTCGTCCCGGGTGAAAATGGCTTCGACGGATTTTATGCAGCCGCGCTCCAGCGGAGCGAGAAGACCGGAGATCCCGGTCCCGACATGCACTGATTACTGACCGAGGCCTTGTTGTTTCAAGGCGCGGTAGAAGACTTCGATCGCTTGCTCGGTTTCGGGCTTCGAGCGTGCGTAGTAGTTCACGTTCACCGTGTAGTTGCACTCGGCGATGTCGATCACGGTCAAGCGACCCATCCGAACCTGCTTACGGATCGAGTGCGACGGCAGGAAGCCCCAGCCGAGACCCGATTCGATCACTCGTTTCAAAGTTCCGACGTTGTTCGTTTCGAAGGCCGGAGTGAGCTTCACTCCCGCCGTCGACTGCGCTTTCGTCAAAAGTTTCTCGAAGCCTTCGTAGCGTTCGGTGAGACGCATGTAGTTCTTCGTCGCGAGATCCTTCACCGATGCTTCGTCGGGGACCGTCGTGTCTTTACCGCTCGCGACGAGCCACATCTCGTCCTTCAAGAGTGGACGTGACTCGAAGCCTTTCACGTCGGCCCCCATCTCGGAGACGACATCGGGCAAGATCGCGACGTCGAGCTCACCGCGCGTGAGAGCCTTGAAGATCTCGTTCGCGTTTTCATAAGTGAGCGACATCGAGATCTTCGAATTTTGTTTCAAGAACGACGCGACAGCCGGAGAAATCAGCTGGAGCCCGAGCGAATTCAGAGTTCCGATTCGCAGCGAACCTTTCACTCCCTCGCCCATCGTTTGGATCGCGGTTTGTGCTTGTTGCGTGAGAGCGATGATCCGCTTCGCATAGTCGTAGAGCATCTGACCTTGCACCGTGGGCTTCGCGTGGCGCGAGCCGCGATCGAGCAGGCCGACGCCCATCTCTTCTTCGAGGTTCCGGATCTGCTGAGAGACCGCGGGCTGAGTGAGGTAGAGTTTCTCGGCGGCGGCGGTCATGCTGCCTTCGGAAATCACGGTCGAGAACGTAATGAGCTGCTGCAAGTTCATGAGAAGAGCTCCTCTTCGATGGATCTCTCCATGGGTAAGTCACCCCCACTGAAAATGCCATAAGTTTTTGTTATACGCGCGGGGCCGAGGCCCACCCTTCGACCATGGTCTCGTCTCGCTTTGAAACATGTAGTGACGCCCAGTTCGCCTTGGCAGAATCAAATTGATACGATGGTGGCTACAACTCTGGGAGATGCGAATGAAGCGATCGATGATCCGCTTGGCGCTCGGGCTCGCGGCCCTGCTGCTGATCCAACCTGCCTTCGCGCGAACGTTTTCCAACGCCTACGTTTCTTTCGAGCTTCCCGACTCGTGGAACTGCGTTCTCGAGCAAACCGAATGGGTCTGCCGGCCCGTCGCTCCTCAACTCCAGCAACTCGGCATCATCATTCTCACCGCTAAAGAAGTCGGCCCCAGCGACTCGAACCCACAGTACAAAGCGCATCTCCAACAGCCGCGCATCATCATGGGCCGCAACGGGCAGCCGCTGAATTCCACCGTCTTGAAAGTTGAAGAACGACAGATCAACGGTCAAGTCTGGGTCGACGGAATGCACAACTCCAGCGAAGTCCCGAACTTCTTCACGCGCTATCTCGCGACGACGAAAGATCAGAAAATCGCGGTCCTCGTGACGTTCACCGCGCACACTCAGCACTATACGAAATTCCAAACGGCATTCCTCGCCGCGATCGCCTCGCTTCGAGTGACGGCGACGAAGAGCATGCTCGGGGGCCGCGATGGATCTGGTGGTGGCGGAATGTTCGGCCAGGGCATGGGCGGAAGTCTCTCGGGCCTAGAGGGCCTGCCGGAAGAAGGCGAAGCTGGAGACGGAGGCGGGGGCTTGAGCGAAAAGGCCCAGATGATCCTGGGGATCGCTGCCGTCTTGGCCGGGATCGGGATCTATCTGATGCTGAAACGCGGGCGTAAGAAGCGCTGAGCTTTCGATAAAATCCCTGAAATTTTTGGAACTTGGGCACACCCCATGGCCTTAGTTCCCTCACCTCGATAAAACTGATTCCAGCTTCAAGCCATGCTCCCAAGGAGACCTCAAGAGTGGAACCCGCCTTCCTCGATTCCGTCGTGAAAGCCATCGGCGACACTTACTCGTTCTTCGATTCTTTGCAGATCTCCGTGACCGCTCTCGTCGTCGCCCTCGTGATCGTGAGCTTCGGGTTCTTCTTCGCACTTCGTGAAGCCGCGACGTGGTTCCTGAAAATCGACGACCTGAAGTCCGACGTTCGCCGCCTTCGCGATCTCGTCTTGCAGATGGAAGGCGAAGTTCGCGTGCTCCAGACACTGCTGACCGACGAGTCCCCAGCCGCTCGAGTGAAGACACTCGAAGAGACCGTGAAGGTCTCTGAAATGAAAACGGCGGCCGTTCAAGCCGCCGCCGTTCAAGAGATCACGAAAGCCCCGAAAGCCTTCCCGATCAATCATTGAGCCGAACGGCTCGCGAGCGCCCCGAGCTCATCTTGCGTTGAGCTCGCTCGCCTTCTTCACGTCCACCGCTCCGGGTGTCGCGACGCCTTCGAGCTGCGCGAGAACGTCGT
>JAZKJB010000372.1:10251-13853 GCA_040384505.1 Bdellovibrionota bacterium
TTCGAGTAGACGAGGATCTTCAGATTCTTCGGCTCGAGATGCTTCTGGATCGCGCGGTTCACTTCGCTCACCGAGAGATCGTCGACCTTGCCGAGATAATTCGTCAGATACGAATCCGGAATTCCGTAGAGTCGCAGCACGAGGAGATTGTAGGCGAGCTTCTCGGGTGTCTCGATCGCCGCCGGGAAGATCCCCGTCAGATATCCTTTCGCGCGATCGAGCTCGGCCGACGTGACACCGGAGTTGCGGAAGTCTTCGAGCACTTTCAACGTCTCGGTCACCGTCTGTCCGGTCGTCGCGTTCTTGGTGAACGTTTCCACCGAGAACGGACCCGCTTCGCGACGAGCGTCGAAGCCGGAGTTGATCGAGTACGTGAGACCGAGATCCTTGCGGATGCGGTTCATCAACCGGCTCTCGAAGGCTCCGCCCAAGATGGTGTTCGCGACTCGAAGCGCGACGAAATCGGGATCGCTGCGTTTGATTCCGTAGCTCCCGATGCGGATCTGCGCTTGCACCAAGCCCGGCTTGTCGACGAGACGATATTGGCGTCCCTCGTTCGCGGTCAGCTCCGGAAATTTAGATTCCGTCGCCTCACGCTTCTCCCAGCCGCCGAAGCCTTGTTCGATCTTCGCTTTCAATTCGGGAGTGTACTTCCCGACGACAGCGAGGATCGAGTTCCCCGGCTGGAAGGCGCGCAAATAAAACTGGACGATGTTTCGCTTTTTGATCGCCGCGACCGTCTTCGCCGTTCCCGATGTCGGCTGCCCGTAGGGATGCGCTCCATAGAGGAATTCCGCGAATGCGAGATCGGCATAACCATCCGGATTGTCGATTCGACGTTCGATCCCGGCCAGAGTCTGCTTGCGCACGCGCTCGATTTCTTGATCGCTGAAAGCCGGGTTCTGGACGATCTCGAGGACGTTTTTCAACAGCGTTTCCGAAACGGGAGAAATCGAGCTCGCGCTCACCATCGTGTAGTCGTAAGTCGCACTGACGTCGAAATCCGCGCCGAGCACACCGATGTCCTTCGCGATCTGTTCGGCCGATCGCTTGGACGTCCCCTTGTCGAGGAGCTCGGCGACCATCGACGCGAGACCGGTGAGGTTCTCGGGATCTTGCGCGGAGCCGCTCTTGATCAAGAGCGAGTAGCTCACGTACGGCAAAGTCTCGTCGGGAATGAAGAGAACTCTGAGGCCATTCGGGAGGGTTTTCTCCTCGAACGACGGCAAGCGGAACGAAGAGCTCGAACTGCCGAGCGAAAACTTCGCGGGAGACGGACCCGAGTTCGCGCCGCCCGACGCACACGAAACCATCGAGAGCGCGGTCACGACGGAAAAAGAGAGTCGGAGGAATTTCCGGAATTGGCTCGTCGTCATATCAATTTCCTCTCTTCTTCTTGTTCTTGCCACCGGTGGGTCTCAAGACCACGAGCGTGCTCCGTTCCGGAGCGAGATATTTCGTCGCGGCCTTTTTGATCTGGTCCGCGGTCACTTTGTTGTAACGATCGAGGTCCTTGAAAAGCTGTTCGTAATCGTCATAGAGGATCTCGTTCAGAGCCAGTGCCTCGGCTTTTCCGTGGATCGTCTTCAATCCGTCGACATAGCTCTTCATGACTTGGTTCTTCGCCTTCTGGAGCTCTTCTTCGGAAACCAAAACGTTCCGTGGGCGCCAGAGCTCGCCGTAAATCGCGCGCTGGGCACGGCCGAAGTCGCCGCCGGGCTTCAGGCTCACCATGACTTCGAACATTCCGGCTTCTTGCATCGTGAGATTGTACGCGCCCGCCGAGGTCGCGATCTGATCCTTGTAAACGAGGCGTTGATAGAATCGGCTCGACGAACCCGCACCCAAGATGTTCGCCAGAAGATCGAGTGCATAGGCTTCTTCGGAGCCCGACTTCGGAGAATGATACGAGATCACGAACTGAACGTTCTGCACGTCTTTCGACAAGAACTGCGAGCGCGGTGAGACTTGAGCCGGTTCCGCGGGCCGCGTTTTCTTCGGGATCGGTTGCGACTTGATCGCTCCGTAGTATTTCTCGATCAGCTTTTTCGCTTCGTCCGTCTTGAAGTCACCTGCGACGACGACGACCGCATTGTTCGGAGCGTAGTACGTACGATGGAAGTTCTGTGCGATCTCGACGGTCACGTTGTCGAGGTCTTTCATGTAACCGATGACGGGCCACTTATAGGGATGGACTTTGAACGCCGTCGAGAAGAGCGCTTCGCGCAGCAGACCCGCGGGATTGTTGTCGACGCGAAAGCCGCGTTCTTCTTTCACGACGTCTCGCTCGGTCCTAAGGTTCTCCCCGTCGATCTTCAAGCTCTCCATACGATCGCTCTCGATGTCGATCACGAGCTCGAGCTTCGCGCTCGGGAGGTTTTCGTAATAACCGGTGTAGTCGTTCGTGGTGAAAGCGTTGTTCGTCGCGCCGTTCGCTTGCAGGATCGTGTCGAACTGCTCGCCGCTGTAGCGCTTGGCACCTTTGAACATCATGTGTTCGAAGAGATGCGCGATGCCCGTGAGCCCCGGCTCTTCGTCTTTCGACCCGACTCGAAACCAAGTTTGATAACTGACGAGGGGCGCGGAGTGATCTTCGTGCAGGAGAACGGTGAGACCGTTCGCGAGTTTGTACTTCTCCACCTTGAAGCGAACTTGTGACCCGATGTCACCGGGCGAGGGGCTCTGGGCGAACGCGCCAAAGCTCAGCGCGAAGAGTGCGAACGAGAGAATGATGGGTCTCGAGAGTGACGGCATCGTGAGGAATCCCTTCCTTGAGAGTCAGCCTCAAAGTTTCCTCGTGGGTTCACTCGAAGTCAAATTGGCGGAATGACGTGCGAAGCCGCTTAGAGGCTGGCTCTTAGTCGGGGCGACTTGGCGCAAATGAGGAATCGATCACTGCACGACGAAATCGTTGAAGTAGATGTCCTTCACGACACCGGCCTTCATCGATTGGTTCAAGGCGACCGCGATCTGATCCTTGAGGAAGAGTTTCCCCTGGATCGTCTCGACGTCGTCGAACGACTTGCGGTTCAAGATCCGCACGATCGTGTCACGGGCCGACGGGCTGTTTCGAACGATTTCTTCGAAGCCGTCTTTGTCCAACATCTCGAAGGTCATTTCGACTTTGATCAAGCGTCGCGGAGTCCCCGAAAGGTTCACGACGAAACCCGGCATCGTGTACATGACCGGATCCGTGAACGCGATGTCGACGTTCTTCTTTTCCAGCTCTGCCGCCGCCGCGGGTTCGCGCAAGACCGGCGGTTCGTAGGCGAGGGTGGCTTTGTACGTGAGAAACGCGCCACCGCCGACGACCGCGAGATTCAAGACGGCGAAGAGCGGGAGCATCAGCTTCCCGAAATCCCGTTTCTTGGTTTCTCCGCCTTCTGCCTGCTCTTTGTTCGCTCCCGACATACCGACACTCCCCTGAGATCATCGCTCTGGTTACGATGGCTTATCGGACCTTGGCCTGGGGGCTTGAAGCGAAATAGGAGTTTTTATTTCAGCCGTTTCCCCTCATAATCGAGGCATCACCCAAGAGATCGAACGATGAATAACGCCGTGCGAATTTTCACCGGAATGCTGATGATTTTGACAGCGAGCGC
>JAZKJB010000373.1:0-2507 GCA_040384505.1 Bdellovibrionota bacterium
TATACGACCGGTCGACCGAAGCGGGGCGAAGGAACATCGGCTCCTCGTTCGACCAGTTATAAACGTGCTCGATCGTGAGGATGCGTTCCTTCGGAAGCGAGTACATTTCGTCAGGTGTGTTTCCCGTCGCCGCTGCACGGCCGAGAAGCTCCGGTTGCGTGACGCCTTTCGCAAAGCTCACGACCTGAAGGCCGCGATAGTTGTTCATCAAATAAAGGAGCTTCGAGCCCGGAGCACCGACCTTGAAGACGTCGGACTCCTGCTCCGCGCGCTGTTGGCCGCCCGGCGCATCGCTCGCCTCGTCTTGCTTGGGCTGATCCTGCCGGCAGTGCCGGCACTGATCCCAGTAGTAAGCGAGGTTCATGAACTTCGTCTGTCCACGATGGCGCTGTAACTGTGCGAGCGCAGTCGACGGGTCAGCGGGTTTCGGAACGAGTGAAGCCGCGAAAGCTCCGATCTCGAAGGCCGGTTCTCGATTCGCTGCCTCGGGCGCGGGTGCCTGGCTGCAACCACTGAGCGCGATCGCGAGCGCGAGTGTGACTTTGGTGAGTTTGGAAACTGGGGTTCTCAAGGTGTTCCTCCGTATTCGGCTCCCGACGATGATTCGCGGGACGTAACGGTTGGAACTTAAAACTCATGTGAGGAAGGCATCAAAGCTTTGCGAGCAGAGCCGTCGCTTCTCGTCCGCTGCAGCGGACATTGCTCGTTCAGTTGTGACGAGCGGTTCACGTCATTCCGGATTTCCCATAAAAAAACCCCGAGTGCGACGACATCGAACTCGGGGCCACCAACTCGGGGGGACCTTCTTCGTCCGACGGAGATCTCGGACTAGCAAAAGCCCAGAACACTCACACCATAAGGAGAAAACCAACGACGTCCGCGATTCTCCTGGCCGCCTAACCTTAGCGGCGTTGCGAACGAACCTTCACAGGCTCCAATTTCAAAGCTGGCTTGAAGCTGCCGAGCGTGATGCCCAGGACCAACATGCCAGAACCGACGTAACCGATGACGAACGTAGCCAAAACGAATGCATCACTCATCTTTCACCCTTCCCAATTTCCGCAACGATCTCTTGGACCCTTTGCATGATCAGGAGCCGCGCTTGCGGCCGGGCTTCTTGCCGCATCAAGTGCGCAAGAGTTTTGAGTTCCCCGGTCAATCGCTCTAAGTCCTTGAGCGCCATAGTTCCCCCGTCCTTTGGAGGTTTTTGGAAGCACGACCCAATCCTTGGATCCCTGCTTCTGGTTGTACGACACGAAGGAGGCCAGTTCGGGTTAAAGCTTTTTTCGATAGGTGTAGCCGAAGTGGTTTCTCCTACACATTTGGGGCGGGATAAGTGAATTCAGGGAGATAGATGAGCGCCACAGGTCTAGGTTCGAGCTGGCGATTAGGCTGGGGAAATCGGTTTTCCGTTTCCGTTTGGGGTTTCAGTTTCGGTTTCCGTACGGTCGGCGGTTTCCAGTCGATTTGAGCGGCAACTAGTCCGAAAACTGAAAACTGGAACCGTACTGAAACTTAAACCCCAAACGGAAACCTCAAACCGACCCGGCTCCCTCTTATCCCATCGAAATGAAGCCTCTTTTATCGACACGCAGAACCTCCCCGTTGACACGATGAGCCCTGGTCGGCCATAACGATTCTTCCCTCAGTTCTCGATTTTTTCTGCGTTTGCGCGAGTGGCGAAATTGGTAGACGCACTAGCTTGAGGGGCTAGCGCCCGAAAGGGCATGATGGTTCAAGTCCATTCTCGCGCACCACAAAAACCCGAATTCCCGTTCCAACTCCCGTGCTCCGCGATCGGTGCGAAACGCATCGTCGTAAACTCGCTATGGAAGTCCTTTCGAACTCGCTCCTGCATCGCGAGCCTGTGACTCTCGCCACCGACCATGGCGATCATTTCGGCTTCGGTTTTCCAGACACTGAACGTGCAGAACGTGGTGAGGGGTCGGATCGCGGCGAGTGAAAGCCGCTGGCCCTGATGGTCACGCACTTGTTTTTCGACGGGTCGCCCCCATTCCGTGAATCTGCGTGCCTCGCGAAGCTTCAGTCTCGCGAGAGTGACGGCGACGACCGGCCGATCTGGCTTCGAGAGTTCAGGACTGACGATCGCATCGCTCAGTTCGCGGACTCCACCCCAGCGCCGATAAAGCTTCATCCTGACATGCCAGCCTTCTTCGAATGCGCGACTCGAGGGTTGCTTCATGAATGCGTCGAGGGAAGACGAATCTCTCCACCAGGCGAACAGCGCTAGCGATCGCAATCCGTATCTCGGCATCGAGGAGATCGGTTCACCCAGCTTCATGGTGAAGAAACTTTCGGAGTGCTTCAGACCTGGGATACTCCGCTGATGCAGCGGCGAAAGCATGAATCGAGGCACTTCGGCGAGCCGGCAGCTCACCAGGTGAAAGCTGAAGATTTCTTTGGAAGACTCCGTGTCTCGATGCACCCGATAAGTTTTCTGGTTCTCGCTCGCGAGGTCAATTAGAGTCGTTCACGATTACCGAATT
>JAZKJB010000373.1:2517-31554 GCA_040384505.1 Bdellovibrionota bacterium
AATTCATCCTTCTCCATTTTTTCCTCTCTCTCGCCTTCGTCCTGGCGCCGTGGATGACGAACCGACTCTTCTTGAGCGACTCCGTTCTCTATGCGAACGCTCATAAAATTTCGCTGGTCGTCTTGCTCCTCGGCTCTTATCTAAACATGAACTTCTTAGCTGCGGCTTGGCCGTTGTTTTGTGCCTTCGGTTTTTCGATCTACTTGAAGAACGAGTCCAAGACTCTCTTCTCGGCCGTCGGGCTTGCTTCCTGCATTCCGTTCGTCTTCAGCCTCATTTCATCGGTCTGGTTCGTGGCGGGCGTGAACGACCTGCACTTGCTTGGCTACGACCGCGCGTGGAGTTTCTACGCTGCGATTCACGGAAGCTTCCTGGGATGGCTTTTCGTCGGATGCCTCGCTCACCTCTCGAGAAGAGCGAGCGCGAGCCGGGTCTATCTTTGGAGCTGCTTTCTTTCGCTCGTGTTTTTTCTTTTCATCGCGTTCGGAATCAACGGCGTTCCGTTCATCAAGCCAATTGGCGTCGTCGGTTTTTCAGTTCTCGTCCCTTTCGCGATCGGACACTACGCGTTCGAAAAAACGCAGAAGCCTCGCGCTTCGAGAGTTCTTGCCCTCGTGAGCTTGGCTGCCATCGCGTCGTCCATGACGTTGGCCGTTCTGAACGAGTTTTGGCCCGGAGTTCCGCGAGTGGTACTCGGCTTCCCGATGATGGTTCTCGTTCATGGGTCGCTCAATGCGATCATTGCCGTTCCTTGTTTCTTCTTCGCGATCTGGTTCGAACGTGACGCAACAAACTAGCGCAGACGAGCTCCGCATCTCGCGAATTCTCCACGCAGGCTACCTCTTCGAGTCCGGTGGAACACGGATCGCGTTCGATCCAATCTTCGAAAATCCGTTCAGCAGAAATTGCTACGCATTTCCCGAAGTGCGCTTCGATCATGAAGCCATACGCAAACTCGAGATCGACGCCGTTTTCATTTCTCACTTTCACGATGACCACTGTTCGTTCGACAGCTTGGATCTCTTGGACCGCGGCACTCCAATATTTCTGTTTTGCGTTTTTCCCCGGCTCGCGGAATTGGTGAGGGCGTTGGGTTTCGAAAACGTTCATTCGCTCGAAATCGACGCCCCCGTTTCGATCGGGTCTTTCGAAATCGTTCCGAAGCGTGCGCTGGATGCGGAGATCGACTCCATCCTCCATGTCAAAGCGGCCGGCTTCGACGTCTTGAACGTCGTCGATTCGTGGATCGATGATGTGACACTCACTGACCTAGCGAGCGTCGAGTGGGACATGATCCTATGGCCCTTTCAGACCATGCGAGAACTCGAAGTTTTGTCGCCTGCTCATGCCGCGCCGGCGACGGGCGAGATTCCGCATGAATGGATCGAGCAGCTTCAGGTTTTGTATCCGAGATACGTCGTCCCCAGCTCCTGCCAGCTCGTTCACGAGCCGTGGTCTTGGTACAACCGAGCGCTCTTCCCGATCACCTATGCAGGCTTTCAGCAGCAGGTCGAAGCGGCGATTCCAGGGTCTCGAGTCGTGAGATTGAATCCTTCGGTCAGTGTCGCCCTTCGGAAGAACGAATATGGCGAGACCTTCCTCACGAAGGTCGAACCGCTGCCCTGGATCGAGCCCATCGGTCCACAAGACGTCGACTACGATTACGAACCGGATCTCGTCGCGCCTCCAACTTTCGAGATCACCAAGCACTTCCCCGCTCTGACGGATGACCAAGCGAAACTCGCCTTCGATTTTTGCAAGTCGGGATTATTGACGAGATATCGGGAGCTCGGAACGCCCGACGACGAGTTCTTCGAGGGCACGCGCCGGTGGCGGCTCACCGTCTTCGATCACCACGGAGCAAAGACCGATTTCGACTTCGAAGTGAAAGGCGACACGATCGAGCCCTTGGATGTCGATGAGGCGCGATCGTATGAATGGTCGACCGAGATCCCGCTCTTCAAGCTTCACTCGGCTCTGACGACCGGAGAGTCGCTGACGTCGATGTACCTTCGCATCAGCCGTTCGGACTTCGACGTTCTCGAGGATCCGCTAGTTCGGTGCTTGTTCGATGGGGAGTTCGCGGGATACCAGGCTGCTCAACTGAAACGCCTTCAGAATCGCGGCAAATAGTCTCAAGGTTCGTCGTAAAGATCCCTGATCTTGCATTCGATCGCTTTCGCCCAGCGCTTGAGGGTCGAGAGCTTCGGATCGTAGCCGACCCGGAAATAGCGGAAGACCGCCGGGTAGCTGATGCCCAATAGCTTGGCGAACTGTCGTTTCGACATCCCTTTTCGCTCCAGCATTTGTGACAGCTTCAACTTCGGCATCCGTTCACCAGCCTATGTGGCTTCAACACTCGGTATAAGCCTGGAAAAACTGTTATGTACTAACAGTTTTGATATGGGGTAACCTAGACCTCGAGTTGAGGTCCCCGTTCCCATGGTTCCTGAGTCCAATATACAAATCTTATTTGTCGATGATGACCTCGAGTTTAGTTGGTTAGTCGTTGCTTACGTCAAAAAGAGACTGAACGCCCCGGTCCGTGTCGTTCAATCGTACACCGAAGCCACTAGTTTGATCAGCGCCGAGAGGTTCGACTACGTCATCTGCGCCCTGGAGTCCCCGGAGCATTCGGCGAGCCTATTTCGATACGCTGCTCAGCACGCGTCGGGAACTCGTTTCGTTTTGTTTACTTCCAACGACGAATACAACCGGGACACTTTAGTCGGCCCCACCTTCGCGGGCTACATCCCGAAGAATCAGATTTTCAATTTGGTGAAATTGATTTCGAGTTAAGCCGCGTGTTTCGTCTCGGTTTTCGCCTTGAGAGGTGCGGAACCTATTCGCGAAACGAAGCGGTTCCAGAAGCTCGGATTGAAATTCGAGACGAACGGAGTCGTCAGGATGTGGAAGTAGGCGAAGAACAGGAAGAGATTCCCGTCAGGGCGCAAGAACGTCGCGTTCGGGGTGATCCATGGAAGCGCGAAGTAGATCGCGACTGCCAGCACGACCTGAATGACGATCGGCTTGAGGCGCTCCGTTCGCGCGATCGAGTACGAAATCGGATACCAAATTATCCCGTGATAGAAGACCCAGAGCAGGGGCATCTTGATATCCCAGAAAGCGAGAGGGAACAAAATCCCGACGAGCTCGAAGGCCAAGAGATCGCGCTCCACTCGTCCGAAAGTTCGGCGCATCACGACCACCCCGGCAATGCAGCCGAAGAGGACGAAGGAAACGACCGCGTAGGTCTGCATTCCGATCACCATTTTGAAGATGAAACCCACGAACAAAAATGCGGCGAGCAAAACCCTCGGAAGGAGTGTCGAGCGGTAAAGGCGAATCGCGCTGGGTTCTTGGCTTCGGAACAGGTAGACCTCCGAAAGCACATGGTGGAGGGAGAAGATCATCCAGATCTGGGAGGCGTAGCGGCCGGCGGCAAACGTCGCGAACAAGAGGACCCACATCGCAAGGCCGAGAAGCTTCGAGATCTCGAAACTCTCGATGAACGTCGCCGCATAGCGCTTCCGGGAATTCACGAATGCGACCAGATAATGAGCCAACCCCACGGCCCACATCAGTTGGGTCATGCCATCGCCGGGCTGGGTCAGATAGTAGGAGGCGACGGTCGCAGTGAGTGCGAACGTTCGAAACCAAGTGTTCCTCATCCCCTTCATTGTCTCCGTTTTGCCGCTCGAAACTGAGTGGGATTCCGCGCTTCAAGACCTAAGTCTGCCGTTGATACCGCTGCCGCGACGGTCTATAGGTCACCCCTATGCGCGAAGTGAACTTGAAGAACGTGACGAAATCCTTCGGAGGCGTCCGCGCCCTCGGTGGGGTCGACCTGACGATTCGGTCGGGCCGAATCCTCGCGCTCGTCGGCGAGAACGGTGCCGGCAAATCCACGCTCATGAAAATCTTGAGCGGCGTGATCCCCGCCGGAGATTTCGAGGGCGAGATCTCGGTGGATGGCCAGCCGCTCCGCTTCTCATCGCCCCGCGAGGCCGAAGCCGCCGGAATCGCGATCATTCATCAAGAGCTTTCCGCGTTTCCGTCGCTCACGGTCGCGGAGAATCTTTTCGTCGGGCATTGGCCGCGAAAGAGAGGGCTCGTCGATCACGACGCCATGATGCTCGGTGCCCGCCGACTCCTCGATCGCGTCGGAGCCGTCGATCTCGATCCCTCGGTCTCGATGGGTGAGCTTTCGACGGGCTCACAACAGCTCGTCGAGATCGCGAAAGCGTTGGGACGTGAGTCACGTCTCTTGATCCTCGACGAACCGACGTCATCACTCACTCCCGGCGAGTCCGCGTCTCTCATCAAAGTCTTGCGAGCGCTTCGCGAAGAAAATCGAGCGCTCGTCTACATCTCGCACAAGATGGAAGAGATCTTCGCGCTAGCCGACGAGGTCGCCGTGCTTCGCGACGGACACTCCGTTCATCAATCCACCACGACCGCGGTCGACGAGGCGAAACTCGTTTCGTTGATGGTCGGTCGCCCGCTCGATCGACTATTTCCCGAGAAGCCCGCTTCCGTACGCGAGAAGTCCCCACCCGCCCTCGTCGTGCGGCACGTTCACGTCACGAGCGAAGGCAAAAAAGACCTCGGTCCGCTTTCTTTCGAGCTGCGCAAGGGTGAAATCCTCGGCTTCGCCGGGCTTTTGGGTGCGGGCAGAACCGAACTTTTCCAAGCCATGTTGGGCGGAGGCCCGCCCGGGAGCAAAACGTCGGGCGCGATCGAAATCGCAGGAGAAGTCTTTCATGCCGACGATCCTCGCGAGGCTCTCGATCACGGCATCGCGATCGTCGGTGAAGATCGAAAGCGGGACTCCATCTTTCCGCAGCGCTCTCTCGAAGAAAACTCGGCGATTTCCCGGCTCTCGCTCGGCTCGCGCTTCAAACCGATTTCCGCCTCGTACGAACAAGCGATGGCCACGACGTCGCTCGATCGCTTGCGCACGCGACGGCGCGATCTCGAGCAACCGATCTCGGATCTCTCGGGTGGAAACCAGCAAAAAGTCGTTCTCGCTCGCGTCCTTCAGGCGGCACCCGAAGTTCTCGTTCTCGACGAACCCACACGCGGCGTCGACGTCGGCGCGAAGTTCGAGATCTACCAAATCCTCTTCGGTCTCGCGGCGGAAGGGCAATCGCTCGTCGTGATCAGTTCGGATCTTCCCGAGCTGATGGCGTTGTGCGATCGCATCGCCGTGATCGCCGATGGAAAGATGACCGCGATGCTCGACCGCGCTTCGTTCTCGCAGGAAGCCATTCTCACTGCCGCTCTCACTCGTCATTCCCGGGAGGCTCACGCATGATGAACTTGATCCGCCGCAACGGCGCCTGGATCGGCTTCTTCGTTCTCGCCATCGTTCTCACGATCGCGACCGAAGGTTCGTTCATGTCGGCGCGTAATCTTACGAACCTGATGCGCCAGACGACTTTGAACGGCGTGCTCGCGGCAGGGATGACTCTCGTGATTCTCACGGGCGGGATCGATCTCTCGATCGGAAGTCTCGTCGCTCTCGCGGGAATTGCCGTCGGTTTCACGCAGATCACGCTCGGCTGGTCCGCTTATGGGGTCGAAGGCGCCTTGGCATCTGCGGCGTGCGCTCTACTCGTGGGTTTACTCGCGGGCGTTTTGAACGGCGCTCTGATCGCTCGGCTCCGTATCGCTCCGTTCGTCATCACTTTAGGGATGATGGTCGTCGCACGCGGCCTCGCGCTGATCGTATCGGGTGGTGCGAGTCTCTCGCCGATGAGCGAAGTACTCGATCCGTTGGCGAACGGCTTTCTCTCTCCCCTCCTGACGGCGGTCTTGCTCGTCGTGATCGCTGGCGGTTTCGCGCGTGCGGCCTGGGTCGGGGGACGCAAAGGCTGGGCGGATCTTCTGTTCCCTCTGCTCGTGACGGCGGGCTTCGGTTTTGCGTTTCTCACGTATCGCGGTTTTCCGATCCTCGGTCTCTTTCTCGTGGCCGTCATCGGGATCACCGGATTCCTGATGGTGAAAACCACCTTCGGTCGCAGCATCTACGCGATCGGCTCCAACGAACGTGCGGCGTTCTGGGCGGGAGTACCAGTTCGCTCGACGGTTTTCTGGGTCTATGCCCTGATGGGATTACTCTCGGGTTTGGCCGGCTTGCTTTTGACGGCGCGATTGAACGGTGCGGACCCGAACGCAGGTCAGCTCTTCGAGCTCGACGCGATCGCGGCCGTCGTCATCGGTGGGACGAGCTTACGTGGCGGACAAGGAAGCGTGATCGGCAGCCTCGCGGGCGCATTGACGATCGCGACCTTGAACAACGGAATGGACTTGATGGGAGTGCCGAGTTTCTATCAAATGGTCTTGAAGGGTGTGATCATCATCGTCGCCGTGACGCTCGATCGATCGCAGCGGGCGGCATGATCGACACGATCAAAGAACTCTGGCTTTTCATGCGGGTGCGGAAGAAGTTCTGGATGCTGCCGATTCTCTTCGTGCTCTTGGCGATGGGAGCGCTGCTCGTCTTCGGAGCAGGCTCGCCGCTGGCGCCGTTTCTCTATACGCTGTTCTGATTCTTCGCAGTTAGTTCACACACTCGACGATCTTCGGGTCCAGAACGAGGCGCTCGATCGCGCCATATGTTTTCACGTGCTCGAGTTTCGTGACGAGCTGGCCGCCGGCGCTCTTGCGCGTGACCTTCACCAGGACTTGAACCTGATAACCCTCGCCGCCGGTTCCGCAAACCTTCGCCACGGGAATCATGCGAACGCGCATGTCACCGTTCTCGAATTTCTGAAGGATCTTTTCGGTGACTTCTTCTTCGAACGTGGGAAAGCGTGCGCCAGCTGCGAAAGCGAGCATCGGGGAAGCCGCGACCGTGATGAAAGCGAGGGCGCCGACGAGAAACCGGGTCATGGGGGAACTCCTTATGATCTTTGATCGCGCTGAAACACAGCGAACGGCGTGCCTGCATGGAGAGCGAACGTCGGTGACTAGGACTTGGACGAGCATGAAGGGATTTCAGAGCGGTGACGCTAAGGGGGATTGCGACCGCGAATCTTGTGGGACATTGGAGGTAATCTACAAGTTCTCATGACTTGAAAAGCGGGCCTGAAGCAGCGAAGGTCGTGGCCGAAGGAGGTTTGATGGATTTCGGTCGTGTCGACGTCTTGGGTCTGAACCAAATCGATCTCGTCCTCCCTCCCGACGATCCACGCACGTGGGTGGCGCTGAAGAAGGCGCGCGACGGCAGAGCCTCACAATTCACTCCGCGGATCGGCGTCGGAGCTCCCGTCTGGGCGGTCAAAGCTTGGTGCGGGAAGGTCTACCCCTTCGGCACGCAGACTCGCGATTTCCTTTTCCACTACTCGAGGCAGTTCAATTCGATCGAGCTCAACACGACTCACTACCATGTGCCCGACGAGGAGACCGTTCTTCGCTGGCGAGATACGACGCCGAACGGTTTCAAATTCAACGTCAAATTCCTGCAGGACGTTTCACATCGGCGCCCCCTCGCTTCGCACGAACAACTGACTCGTTCGTTCATTGCGCGTGTCATGAACCTCGAAGATCGCTTGGGCCTTTGCTTTCTACAGTTGCCACCGACCTTCATGCCCGACGATCTTCCCGACCTTCGGGCGTTCATCGCGCAGCTGCCGGCGGGCTTTCCTTTGGCGGTGGAAGTCAGACACGAAAGCTTCTTCCGCGATCACCGACTCGCTCCCCGCTTCTACGATCTCTTGAACGAGACCGGAAAGTTCGTCGTCATCACCGACGTCGCAGGTCGACGCGACGTCTTGCACACGTCGCTTCCCGGAGCGCGGGTGATGGTGCGATTCATCGGTAACGATCGTCACGCGACCGACGATGCGAGGATCGCCGACTGGGTGGCGAGATTGCACACTTGGCTCAACCTCGGTTTGGAACAAGTCGAGTTCTTCGTGCACGAGCCCGAAGATCGCGCGACACCGGACGTGATCGCGAACTTCATCGATCGCATGAACGAAGAGTGCGGTCTCTCGATTCCGAAATGGAAACCTTACGAGCAGAGCGAGCCGCAGCTCTCTCTTCTCAATCACTGACACCGATCTTTCGCGCGTGCCGGTTCACATTCGCACCACTGTCGACGCGCGAACTTTCCCTCAATTCGAATTGAAGCGTGTACGTCTTGCGTCAACGGAGTCGAAACGCGCCCGAATGCCTTGGCCCACCCCTTGCTCTAACTCATTCCGAGCGCCTGGGGGCGCGACGAATAAAACCAATGAGGGGGTCCGTTATGTTCCGTTCACTTCTTGCTCTTGCAGCAGTGCTTTGTTCGGCTGGTGTCGCATCGGCGCAGAATCCTGGCATCACGCTCGGATATCCCGGTTACGGCGGTAGCGGTTGCCCGCAAAACACGGCGAGCGCGACGCTCTCTCCGGATGGTACGGCACTCTCGATCCTCTTCGATCAATTCATCGTCGAGGCCGGCGGACCCTCGGGTCGCCGCGTGGATTACAAGTCTTGTAACTTGGCGATCCCGGTCAATATCCCGCAAGGCTACTCGGTCTCGATCTTCCAGGTCGATTACCGCGGCTTCAACTCGCTCACTTATGGTGCACGTTCGCAGCTGACGAACGATTACTTCTTCCAGACGGGTTCGGGCGGTTCACGCACGGTTCGTCTCGCGAAGTCTTTCGTCGGACCGAACAACAACGACTACCTCACGACCGATCGCCTCGCGGTGAACGCTCTCGTGTGGACGGCCTGCGGTGAGCAAGCCACGCTTCGAATCAACTCGAACATGCGTGTCTATGCGAACTCGCGGATGGAACAAGCGCTCTCGACGGTCGACTCGGCCGACGTTTCGGCGGGCTTGATCTACCACATCCAATGGCGCCGTTGTTACTAAGAGAAACTTTGAAGGTTAGAGGGGCCTGAACCCTTAGGATATTGCGAGTCGGGCGGAACTTTGGCGAACGGTGACGCCCGAACGTGATCCTGGCCGGGACTTCGAAAGAAGTTCCGGCTTTTTTTTTTGCGCAGCACTCGACTTCAGATGTTCTCGCGAGCGATTTCGAGAACGCCGTCGGCCCAGGTGTCGGACGAGTTCGGGCAAGGCGCCAAGCGAAACTCCGTACCACCGGCCTGCGCGAACAACTCCCGTCCTCGATCCCCCATCTCCTCGATCGTTTCGAGACAATCGGCTGCGAACGACGGACAGGCGACGACGATCGACTTCACGCCTTGCGATGTTGCGAGGTCCGGGATGACTTCGTCAGTGAACGGTTTGATCCACGGCGTTCGCCCCAATCGAGACTGAAAGGCCACGACGACCTTTTCGGAAGCGAGACCGACCTCGCGCGTGATCGCACGAGCGGTCGCGAAACTTTGCGCACGGTAACAATCTCGGTTTTCGGCGACGATCCGTGCGCAGCAGTCGTTTCGTTTCAGACAATGGCTCCCGCTCGCGTCGGTACGCATGACGTGACGCTCGGGTAAACCGTGAAAGCTCAAGAGAAGCCGGTCCGGTGTCGCGCCATTCATCGTCGCGCGAATTCGCTCGACGTACGAACGTATGAACGCCGGGTGTTCGTAGTAGTCTTTAACGAAGCTGAGCTTCGCTTTCAGCGAGAGCCGAGCCGCGAGACGACGACACTCCTCGATCGACGAGCGAGTCGAGCTTTCGGCGTACTGGGGATAAAGAGGAAAGACGACGATCTCGTCGACACCTGCAGCTTCGAGAGCGCGGAGCCCATTCTCGATCGAAGGATTTCCGTATCGCATCGCGATTTCGACTTGAGCGAAATCGCTCGCTCGCGCACGTACTTTCTCCGCGAGATCTTGCAAATGGAACAGTAGCGGCGAGCCGCGTTTCGTATGCTTTACCCGATGCGAATTTTCTTTTCGGGACGATGAGCACGTTCACGAGGAACCAGCGAAGCGGTTTCGCGATGTCGATCACCCACCCGTCCATCAAGAACTGGCGCAAGTAACGACCGACGTCGTCCGGCTTCGGAGAATCAGGGGTGCCGAGATTAAGGAGGAGAAGTCCACGCTTGGCCATTCAGTTCCACTTTCCGCGAATATCGATCTCGGCCGGAAGTCTCGACGCCCGCTCGAGAATCTTCGACAAACCGATCTGTCCGAGATAGTTGCCGACGAGCCACACGTTTCTTTCAACAGACTGGAGAAGCGGCAGCGTCATTTCCAGCTCGATCGTATAGTGAGGAATCGCATGGGGCCAGCGAGTGATCATGACTTCGGCCGGCTCGTCGCTCGAATCGAAGACGCGCGTTCGCTCGGCGACGATCGCTGAAACGATCTTCTGATCGCTCCAATCCCGAAACGCGGGCTCGGCATTCGCACCGCCGAGAATCCAGGTCTCCGAATGCAATTCCCCTCGCGTGCGCCCTTCGAAGATGAAGTCGTTCTTCAACACTCCGAGCGGGATTCGATTCTCGATCGGTGGAAAGAGACAGCCGAAACCTATCGTCGAAGGATCGGTCCGAAGGAAGAAAAGAGCCGCCGATATCGACCGCCACCAGGCTGTCATAGGCCTCGAAGATCCATTTCGGCGCGAGATGGGCGCTGCCGACCAGCCCGGCCTCGTCCGTATGATGGCGCACCGGCACGAGCTCGATCGACTCGAGTGCCCGCGAAACTTCCGCGGAATGTTTATGTAACACTTGAGCCGCATCGCGAGACGAGGTCGCGACGATCGTAGGTCGCTTCGGATTCGCGTCGACTTCGAAGGCCTTCCCGTAATGGAAAACGCATCCGAGCTCTTCGAGCCTGGCTTCGAGCGCGCGAATCAACTGGCCCATTCCTTCCGGTGCGGAGACGGTTCCGCGCGTGCGAGGATGGCGAGCTGGTTTCGCATTCGATCCCGTAAAGAAACGGCCGAAGATCAGACTCGCGCTCATGCGTGTGGCGTCGCCGGCGTAAATTCCCTGAAGCGCAGTTTCGACCAAGTACCGAGCCGCTTCGACTCCGAGCACCCGTTCGGCCCATGCACGGGTCGTCTCCTGAGCACGAGGTTTCACTCTCGCTTTTAGAAACAACGAATTGAAAAGGAAAACCAAAACACGCCATGTTCCGCGCACGCCGAGAGGCCACCGTCGAGCTTCGCCATCGCGAACGATGTAGCGTTTGCGTGCGGCTTTTTTGGTCGTCAAAAGAGGGAGCGCGAGATCGGCGAAGAGATCTTCGACCAGCGCGGAGTTGAGAAGGCCATTCGCAGCCGTTTCAACTCGACCGCTGGGACTCTCGAGAGTGGCGATCAGCCCGCCAGGGCGAGATTTCGCTTCGAAGACCTCGACCGCATAACCAGCCTTCGCCAAATAGTACGCCGACACGAGCCCGGAAAATCCGGCCCCGACCACAGCGACTGAGCGATGAGCTTTGGCGGTCGACACGGGCGTCTCCTTAGAGCGAGGACGAGAAGACTTTCGTTTCCGGGGCTTTCGCGCGCAGGCGTGAGTCGAGGGCCATGCATGCGTTTCGCAAAAAGGGTCGGCCTTTTTCCGTGAGTTTCAGCTTCTTTCCCTCGAGAGAGACCAGTCCGTCCTGGAGCAGGCTCGACAAGAATTGACCGACGTCTTTGGCTTGGTCGTCGCTCTCGAGCTCGACTTCGAACTTCGTCATGAACTCGAGGATCTGCTCGCGCCGCTTTCGATCCTCCGGCGTGAGGAGATGGCCGCGGAAGGTCGGAATTTCTCCGCTCGTCACTCGCCGTTCATAGACCGGGAGAACTTTTTCGTTCTGATGAAAACAACCTGGCGTTTCCGAGATCGACGAAACCCCGAGTCCGATCAGAGCGTCGGTTCGTCGATCGGCGTAGCCCATGAAATTTCGGTGGAGCAATCCCGCCTTCTCCGATTTCGACATCGAATCCGTCGGAAGTGCGAAATGATCCATGCCGATCTCGACATATCCGGCCGACATCAAGATGCCGCGTGCGATTTCGTAGAGAGCCCGCTTGTCTTCACCTTCCGGCAGATCCTCGTCTTTGAACAGACGTTGCGCCGGCTTGATCCAAGGAACTTTCGCGAAGCTATAGAGAGCGATCCGGTCCGGGCGCATCGTGCACGTGATCTCGGCCATCTCTTTCACGGAGTCGGGTGTTTGTTTCGGGAGGCCATAGATGAGATCGAAGTTCACCGAATGAAACCCGAGCTCGCGTGCATCGTTCACGAGCTGCTCGGTCATCTCGCGGGGCTGCTTGCGGTTCACGAGCCGCTGCACTTCGGGATTGAAGTCTTGCACGCCCATCGAAACCCGGGTGAAACCGAGCGCGCGCAAGACGCGGAGCTGCTCGCGAGTCGTCCTTCGCGGGTCGACTTCGATTGCGCCTTCGAAATTCTTCTCGTCGATCGTGACCTCTTTCAAGATCGGCTCGATCAAGCGGCGCAAGTTCTCGGGCGAAAGGAACGTCGGCGTTCCTCCTCCGAGGTGAAATTGCAATAGAGGCCGCTTCTTGATGTCGGGAACCAGCTTCAGATACGACTGCCACTCTCGATGCAAGAGTTGAACGTAGGGCTCTTCCCTACCGTGATCCTTCGTGATGGACGTGTTGCAACCGCAAAACGTGCAGAGGGTTTCGCAGAAAGGAACGTGCAAGTAGAGCGACCACGTTGCCGTCGGGCTCGCGAACGTTTCGCGAACGCTCTCGATCCACTGGTCGGTGGTCGGGTTCTCGCTCCAGTAAGGTACGGTCGGATAACTCGTGTAGCGAGGTGCCGGAATATCGTATTTGCGAAAGAGATCGCGACTCGAATTCGAATTGCTCATAAGCCCTCACGGATCATGCGAACGAGATCGCGGACGTTTTGCTCGGGCGTTCCGGGGAGCACTCCGTGCCCGAGGCCGCTCACCCAACCCGCTCGCTCCTCGATCGAAAGACCCTTCGCTCGCTCGAGATACTTCTCCACTTGGAGTTTGAACTCTCGCGACTCCATGAACAAGAGCGATTGGTCGAAGTTACCTTGAACGAAACCATGGCGATATTCGCGAAGCGCATCGGTGATCTGCCAGCGATGATCGAAACCCAATCCGGCCCACGAGTTTTTCGACTCGAACAAGGGATGCGCGAGGTGGGCTCGCTGCACGCCTTTGGCGTAGTAACCGAGCTTGCGGGGATAAGCGCGCGCCAAGCGTTCGAGTGTCGGAACCACGAGCTCTTGATAGAACGCGGGCGAGAGCTCGCCCGCGGCCGTATCGAAAATCATGACGACTTCGGCTCCGCCTTCGAACTGAAGTTCGATGTTGCGCTCGAGGAGCGGCAAGACGACGTCGCAAAACGGCCGATAGAGACGAGAGAGCTTCTTCGCCTTTTCGAGTCCACCTTTGTGCGAACCTTCGACGGCATAGGTGAAAAGAGTCCAGGGCCCTCCGATGAATCCGATGATCGATTTGTCTTCGGGAAGAACGCGACGAGTTTCGAGGAGCGCCTCTTTCTGGAAGGCGAGCTCGCCGATCGCTTCGTCCGCTCGCTTCAATTTCGAAAGTGTCGATTCGTCGAGATGCCAGCCGAGAGCGGGAGCAGGATCATAGGTGAGCCCCATTCCCATCGCCTCGAGGGGAAAGAGGATGTCGCTGAAAAGGATCGCGACGTCGAAATCGAAATCCGCGATCGGCCCACGCGCGACTTCGGCCGCGAGTTTCGGATCCTTGCACATCTGCGCGAACGTGTGCTTCGAGCGCAGAGCTTGATAGTGAGAATGATAACGTCCCGCCTGGCGCATGAACCAGATCGGGGGAACTTTTTGCGGCTCCCGCGCGAGAGCCTTTTTGAATCTTTCGTTCGCCATCTAAAACCTTCTCAGTCCGTGTCCCATTGATAACCGATGCCGCGAACCGAGCGGATCTTTCGTCCGCCCATCTCTCCGAGCGCTTGCCTCAACCGCACGATCGCGTTGTCGACGGTTCGATGACTCGGGAAATGATCCTCGCCCCAAACCTGATCCAAGATCTCGTCGCGGCTGAGAGCTTTCGGCGCGCTCTCGATCAAAACTTTCAGAAGTTGAAAATCGCGCGCGGCTAAAAATTCTTTTTGGCCATCGGGACCGATGATCGCCTGCGCGTCGAGGTCGATCGTCTTGTCGCCGGCCGTGACTTCGCTCGCTTCCGTGTGCTGCTCGAGCACGTGGCGGACGCGCATGAGAAGCTCTTTCAAATGAAAGGGCTTCGGAATGAACTCGTCGGCTCCGATCTCGTAACCTTCGAGTCTGTGTTCGGCCGAGTTCATCGCGGTGATGAAGATGAATGGCGTCGACTTCACGCTCTTGAACTTTCGCGCGAACTCGAAGCCCGACCCGTCGGGCAAGCCCACGTCGAGGAGAACGAGATCGAAATTCGTGTCGTTCACCGCGAGCTCGGCGCCCTTTTGGGTCTCGACCCACTTCACTCCGTAGCCTTCCTTCTCGAGGCGTTCGACGAGCGTCTCACCTAGGGTGGAGTCGTCTTCCACCAATAGAATTTTGACCTTCGACGCCGTCGTCATTCGGGCGTTTCCTCGGGAGGAGGTTCTTGCGGGAGGATGAGCTCGATCGCGAAGCCATTGCTCGCTTCGACGACCGTGAGATCGCCACCCATTCTGCGAGCGAGTTTCATCCCGAGCGCCAAGCCGAGGCCGCTTCCGCTGGTGGAAGTGTGGCGCTCGAACATGCGGCCGAGTTTGTTTTGATCCTCACCTTGAAATCCGCGCCCGTCGTCGGAAACACGAGCACGAAGCCAGGGACCTTGTCTCGCGACGTCGACGTTCACTTTCGATGCGCGGCCATGAACGACGGCGTTCTGAACGAGATTCTTCAATATGCTCTCGAGTGCGCGCTTGTCGGCGCGAACGATGCCGTCACCATCTTGATGAATGTCGAGATCGGGCCAATGATGGCGAAGCATCTCGACCGTCTCACTGAATCGAAGCGGCTCGATCAAGAGCGACGAATCACCGTCGGGAGCCGCGAGCAAGAGCGAGTTCTCGAGCTGGAGCTCGAGACGAACGGTATCTTTGACGAGTCGACGGGCGAGACGTCCGTGCCCGGAGTCTTTCAAATCTTCTTCGAGGCTCTCGGCCTGAAGTCTCAAGCTCGCGAGAGACGTCTTGATGTCGTGAGTGAAAGCCCCGAGGAATTCCTGGACACGGTTCGCCCGGCCGATCTCGGTGTGGATGTAATAAAGAAGAGCCGCGCCGCCGGCGATGAGGAGCAAGATCAACGTCGTGCCTTCGCTCACCAGCATTCGATGTTGGCGCACGAGCTCGTGGGCGATCTTCGTGGAAATGTCGGGTTCGGCCTGCATGCCGAGACCCGAAAGACGGTCGATCTGCTGGAGCCCGAAGACCATCCACCAAACTGCGATCGCGACCGAAAACGCGAGCCAGACGACGACGGCGACGTGTTTCCAGGGGAGGGACGACTTTTGATCTTCCATCCTCACGGTCGCGTTGTAACCCGTCACATCCGGCGTCGCCGGCCTTCGCTCACCCATGAGTTTCCTTCGCGGAGGCGACGATTTTGTCCGAGGCCTCGTCGAGAATCGCATCGGTGTGCGCGAGACTGAGGAAGCCGACTTCGTAGCCGCTCGGTGCGAGGTAGACGCCTTTGTCGGCGCACTTGTGGAAGAGAGCTTTGAATTTCACTGCGTGATCTTTCGGGATCTGATCGAGCCGGCGAATCACGCCGTCCGTGCGGCCATGGATCCAGAAAATCGAACCGACTCGTGCCACCTGGAGCGCGACTCCTGCGCGTTCGAAACCCGAATCGAGATTCTTCGCGAAACGGCGACCGCGTTCCTCGAGGAGACCGTACACGTTTTCACGAGTGGCTTTCTCGAGAGTCGCGAGGCCCGCACGCATCCCGACGGGATTCGCGCTGAGAGTTCCAGCTTGGTAAACGGGACCCGCGGGTGCAACGAGATCCATGAGATCCTGTCGGCCTCCGTACGCACCGACCGGAAAGCCACCGCCGATGACTTTTCCGTAAGTGACGAGATCGGGCTTGATCCCGGTCATCTCGACCATCCCGCCGAGTGCGACACGGAAACCCGAGATGACTTCGTCGAAGATGACGAGTGCACCGTTCGCGCGAGCGATCTCAGCCATCTTCACGAGGAATTCTTTTCGCTGCTGGATCAAGCCGAAGTTCGCAGGCAATGGCTCCACGATGACGGCCGCGATCTCGCCTTTGTGTTTCGCGAAAACTTCTTCGAGCATTTTTTCGTCGTCGAGCGGAGCCACGAGGGTTTCGTTCGCGAAACCCTGCGAGACACCCGCGCTATCGCTCGCCGCTTCGCCCGCGAGGCCGGAGCCCGCTTTCACGAGCAGCGAATCGGTGTGGCCGTGGTAACAGCCTTCGAACTTCACGATCTTGTTTCGCTTCGTCGCCGCACGCGCGACGCGAAGTGCGCTCATCACCGCTTCCGTTCCCGAGCTGACGAAACGAAGCTTCTCCACCCAAGGCAGACGTGAAGTCATCCATTCCGCGAGAGCGAGAGAATACGGCTCGCAAGCGCCGAAGCTCCAGGCGAGATCGACGGTTTCACGAACCACGCGAGCCACGTCGGGATCGCGGTGGCCGAGAATGAGTGGACCGAAGCTCTGGCAGAAGTCGATGTACTCTTTTCCTTCGACCGACGTCAGCTTCGCTCCGCTCGCGGATTTGAAGAAGATCGGAGTTCCTCCGACGCTCTTGAACGCACGAACGGGTGAATGCACGCCGCCCGGCGCGACGGCGAGCGAGCGTTCGAAAAGTTTTTCGGAACTAGTTTCTTCGAGAGGGTTTTTCATTGATGGGCCGCTTGATGAATCATAGGCCGAGCGCCGCGCGGAAGGCTTCGGGGTTGAGATAAATGGGAAGAGTAGGACGCCCCAAGCGTCGCACCAAGTGTTCGTGTGTCAATCCGGGGCCCGAAGAATGGAATGCGTCACGGATTTCCGGGTGCAGTTCCAGAGCGCGATCGAACGCGCTCCCGCTCATCCAGTAGAAGTGCGTACGCCCCTTCAGATCCGGCGCATCGGGGCGCGGAACGAGCTCGTAGGTCGCGCAGATCGGCATCGTGCCACTCGGGGAAGAACCCGAGTGCGTGAGCTTCAACCACTCGAGTTTTCGCTGATCGGCTTTCGCGATCGCGTCGAGACTGTGATTTTCAGTTTCGCCGAGTCCGTCGCTCGTCCCGTTGACCCAGATTCCGCGGGCCGCGAGCTTTCGCCAACTCGTGAGTCCCGCTGTCCAAACCCAAACGTCGTCGGCGACTCGAAATCCTTCGGGCCACGCCGTTTCGCGAGCGACCCAAAGTGCTTTGGCCGATTCGGCCCTCGCCCACTCGCCGCGAGGACGCTCGCGGCGCGAGAAAAACGAAGAGGCTTCATCACTCCGCGGATAAATCTTCGCCGGCTCCACGCGCTCTCGCACGGATACCGAGATTTCGCTTCGATTCAAAGTTTCACCTGCGTCGGTGAGACCCCGGAGAAAGAGCACTTCACCGAATTTTCTAGGCAAGACACTCACGCCGATTTTTTGATGGCAGCCACCACCGTACGACGCGAGAATCTCGCGTTCTTTCTCGACCGCCTCGAAAGTCTCTCGGCAATCGATCGACTCGAGAATTCGCGAGAGATCGGAGCGATCATTTCGAATCTCGATCGCAAGCGCACCTTGGGCCGCCGCGGTCGGGTTCACCGACAACGGCAAAACCATGAAACGAGTTTTCTTCAAGGCATCCAGCAAAATGGAACGTGAGCCGTCGAATTCCGCCTCGGGCGCCTCGAGCAAACGATCGATGGCGGCCTTCGCGACGATCAAGCCTTCGACGTCTTGCTCGAGCAGCTTTTTCACGCGAGTCGCGATGTTTCCACGCACGTTCTCGAAGACGACGTCGTCGATCGGGAAAGGAAGATGATTTTTGAAGAACGCCTGGAGATTGTAAGCACGCCGCGGGCTCGACGTGAGGACACGAAGGCGTTTCGAAGTGCGGGCACCGTCGATTCGATCTCGTCTCATCAAGAACAAGTCCCGAGAGTCCGCGCGAGGAAGCGTCGCCGCGATGCGGGTGTCCCGGCGAGGCTCCGTCGGAAGATCTTTCCACGAGTGAACGACGAGATCTGCCGAACCGCTCGTCAGATCCTGGTGGAAATCTTCGGTGAAGACGCCTTTTTCGGGCATCTTCCAGAGCGGATCGTGCTGGTTTTGATCGCCGAGCGAAGCGCGAAACGCGTATTCGACTTCGAAACCCTTCTCACGAAGGCGATCGCCGACTCGGAACGCTTGAAGTCTTGCGAGATCGCTGATGCGTGCGGCGATCTTCAGGCGCACACGTCGTCCCATCCGAACGGACGGTATTCGACGTGGCGGGCACGAGCGGCGACCGATGCTTCAATGGCATCGAGCGCGCCGCGCTTCCGTTCCTGCAAAAGCGTTTGATTCGTATTCAAGCGACCCAGGAGCTCCGGAAGATCCAGAACGATCGCTCGATCGTTTACGGCGTGCGCGAAGCGATCGGTGGCCGAGTCCGCGCGGAAATCGACGATCGTCTTCAACGGCGCGCTCTCGGGAAGCCATGCGCGAAGCCATTTCGCCGAGACCGGAGCCGCCACGATCACGGCTTCGGCCGCCGCGAGTGAACGGCGCTCGTCGAGGGAAACCAATTCCACTTTCGCCGCCAATTCGCCAAGAGACTTTTCAGCTTTCGCGAGATCACGGCAATGGATCACGATCGACGTTCCGTCTTTCGCGATCCAAGGCAAAATCTCTTGAACCAAGTGGCCCGAGCCGATGACGTGGACTCGCGAAAGACCTTTGAGCTCGCGGCGCAAGATGCTGCCGTAAGATTGGCTTCCGAGGTCCTCGAGATGCGCCTGTCGAATCTTCTTCGCGTCTTCGAAGAGGTTCTTGAACGTTCGCGAGACGAGACCACCCCACGGCGTCGCGGGGACAGTGAAGCTCGAAGCGGCGTTCTTGAATTGACCATAGACTTCCGTTTCGCCGAGAAGCGGCGATCGCAATCCGCAAATCACTTCGAGTAAGAACGCGTAAGCCTCTTCGCCCGCCAGGAGCACGTCCCCTGTTTCGATTTCCGCTTCGAACGAGGCGAGCGAATCGGGGTCGACGATCACGACGTGACGGAGGCAGGTGATGAACGAAAAATGCGAGACGTTCTCGAGATTCGAGAAACGACGGGCGCCTTCGCGATGAACGAGCAAGAAATCAGGTGTCATGGTCTGCTTCGAGAATAATGACCCCCTTCACCCGGAGTGTCACAGATTTGTCATAACCTACGGCTTTTTCTAAGGATTGCGGGAAGACGACAGTTTAATGAGAGCTGAGCCCCTCGGAGCACCGCCGGTTGACGTAAGGGTCCGAAACTTGCTCCGATTCGAGGCACGTGACGAAGCAAATGCAGGTCCCCGGAGGACACATGAAACTCAAGACGGCGGTAGGGCTCCTCGCCCCCACTTTGATCGCTATTTCGATGGTGGCCTGCACGGTGAAGGATCCGATCGAGAGCCCCAAAGTGACCGATGACGACCTCGTCGAGCAAAGTACGTCACTTGCGGACCTCCAGAGCGAAGACCTCATTCAACTCCTTTTCGACGAAGCCAGCCGGATGGATCGCGCGGTTCGACTCGCGACGCAAACTCCTTCCGCGGTCGACACTCTGGACGGCTGCGTCCTTTTCCACTACCTCCCTGCTTCGAAACAAACTCTCGTCGTTTTCGATTGCTCCGGCCAAGAAGAACGCCGCGACACTGAAAATATCGGTCGCACTCTGCGGGGCCGCGAAGTTTTGCGGTTGACCGACGAAGGCGGAGTATACGCCGGAGACAACGACATTCGACGCTTCCGCCCCGGCAACAAGGCAAAGACTCTTCGCCTCGCGAAGGTTTCTCGCTCGATTCGCTTCACGAGGGAGGTCACCACGTCACTCGAAGCCGCAGTTCCGAGTCTCGTCGCCGATGGAAAAACTCACTTCGCCGCCCAAAAAACGAAACTGCTCCCGAACGCCGAGACTTGGACGACGGCGATTCATGGTGAATGGAAACGCGTGCCCGGCCAACCTCTCGTGATGGGCGCGGGTTCCAAGCTCTCGCTCGTCTTCAAAGGCGAATCCGGCTCCAACTACGAGCTCGTCCTGACGCCGACGGAAGAGATCGCGTTCGAACGCGCGCTGAACAACAAATGCCTTCGCCCGATGGGCACTTTCGCGATGAAGCTCACGCAGCGAAAAGTCGAAAAACAAGGCGGCGACGTGAAGGTTTCCGTCATCGAGCAAGAGATCGAGGCGACACCGGAAGGTTTCACTTTCGCCGACTCGACGTCGGTCGTGGCGTGGCCGATGGGTTGTCTCGAAAACGTTCCGTGATGAGACACTCTCGCTAGTCGCCGTTCGCTTTTCTCCTATGAGCCGCCAAGGGAATTTCCGATAAGAAATCCTGAGGGCTCTTGTGTCGACACCGAAAAAGATCTCGAACAAACTCTGGGGCGATCGAAGCGCCCGACTGACGACCGCGACCGCGCCGGCACGACCGCGCGGCGAAGCCCTCGATTCGTCGAACGAAGCCATCTACAAACTCGGAACTTCTCTTCAAGGGCTCGCCAGCGGAGGCGATGTCCTGATCCTTTCTTATCCGCCCGGTGACGGAACTCCTTCGATCGCCTTCGCGACCGGAGTCTTCACTCCCCTAGCGAAACGCAAAGTCAGCGCGTCGCTCGTTTCACTTCATCGATCAGTGGGTTTGAAATCGGGCTCGGTTCTTCTATTCGACACCGACGAAGCCAATCGGGTCGACATCGGGCTCGCGCAGGATTCGCGAGGCAGCATCGCGATGATCGTCGTCGAGCTCGGACTCGAAGGATCGCTTTCCGTCGCGTTGTTTCAACGCGAAAGCGAAGGACGCTTCGATGCTCGGCGCGTGTCTGCGTTTCAAGCGACCTGTCAGCTGGCCGCAGGCTTCGCCGTCGCTCACGATCCGGTTCCTCCGGAAAAACTCGAGTCCCAGATTCGAATCGATTCCCTCGAGAATCAAGTTCGCGAAGCCAAAGAATTCTACGACTTACTGCTCGACTCCATCAGCCAGTGCTACTGGATGCTCGATCTCGATTCCCGTCGTGTCCTCACCGTCAGCGACAACTTCGAAGACGTCTGGGGCGCGAGCCGCACGATCCTCACCGAAGGCGGTCTCACGGGGTTCATGTCGACCGTCCACATGGAAGATCGCGACCACGTGCTCTCCAATTTCCACACTCGGCTCGGTCATCAGTTCGATCAGGAGTTCCGCGTGATCTCCGGTGACGGAGAGAAGCGTTGGATCTGGCTTCGCGTGAGCCCGGTCGAAGGCGAAATGGGCGAAGTCGCGAAACTCGTGTTCATCGCCGACGACGTCACCGACAAGAAGAACGAGGAAGACCGAATTCGTTCGAAGGAAGCCGAGCTCATCAGCCGTGCCCGCGCGCTCGCCGTCGTCGATCTCGCAACGGGCGTCGCACACGAGATCAACAATCCTCTCACGGTGATCGTCGGAAAAGCCGCCGAGCTTCTCCGGCTCGTCGAAAAAGGAAAAGTCGATCCCGTCGCGGTCGCGAGCGCCGCCGAACGCATTCAGGTGACGTCGGTTCGAATCGCGGAAATCGTGAAGAGCTTGAAATCGATGTCGCGCCACGATCGCACGGAGATCGCGGCCGTCGTTTCATTGGCGGAAGTCGCCCGCGAAGTCCGCGACGTCGTGAGCGAGCGCTTCAAGACGGCCGGCGTGGATCTCGAAATCGTGATGCCCGACGATGCGCTTCGCGCGGAGATGAACGAAACTCTGGTTGCGCAGCTGATCTTGAATCTCGTGCACAACTCCTTCGACGCCGTTCGAGCGGAGAAAGAGAAATGGGTTCGAGTCGAATTCAGCGAAGACAAAGACAGCGTCTACGTCACGGTCACCGACTCCGGCCACGGCATCCCGATCAAGATCCGAAGCCGGATCTTCGATCCGTTCTTCACGACGAAGTCCCCCGGGCAAGGCACGGGTTTGGGCTTGAGTCTCGCGACCAGCATCGCCGTCCATCATCACGGCTGTTTGCGACTCGACACGTTCTCTTCGCGAACGCGCTTCGTCTTCCAGCTCCCGAAAGTCTCTCCGGGACCGTCGCCTCTAAACCGCTGACTATTTTTTCGAGGTGCGCGCAGCGCGCGTGACGAACTTCAGGCCGTGGCGGGTGCCGCGACGCCAGAGGATTTCGCCGCGAAGACGACGGCGGTTGTTCTTTCCCTTGGCATCGACCGTGTTGAATTCGATTTCGACTTCCGAGGCGATCGGGAACGGTTCGTCGCTCTGGAGTAGCAACCCGCCTTGGCTCAAGTTCAACATCACTCCTCGAGACCATGAGAAGCGTCCAACGGAACGAATCATCACGTTGACCTTCGTGCGGAAGCGAGTGAATTGGCGGATCTTGTACGACGACATCAGGGCACCGGTGGAAAGTAAGCGAGAACTTTACTGACGCCCGGGCGCGCCTTTTCGATGCGCTTGCCCCAGAAAGTGAAGTAGTTCGCAAAACCATTTCGAATCAACGACCCGGTGAATCCAATGAAGTGAACGCCGGCGTGTTTCTCGAAATGCTTCGCGTACGCGGCGATCACGCGCGGCTGGTCGAGATAACTCGACCACTGGATTTTCTCACCGCGGTTGGTGAGGACGTCGATCACTCGCATATCCCCGTTATCGAGAACAGCCACGTCGACACCCCACGCCTGGCGTGTGAGCAAAGCGGGAGGCAAGCGCTTCAAGAGGTCGGTGACGAACGCTTCCGCGATCGCAACTTCGTCTTGCGTGAGGAGATCGGTTTGAACCCAGCGCGAAGGAACGGCGTCTTCGACGACGCGATTTTCGAACGTGTGGATGCGCACTTCGCTGAAGAATCGATTCTTCAACGCCTTTCGTGCATCGGCTGCACCGACGATGTCCTCTTGCAGGACGACGGCTTCACCGCTCGAGACACGTCCCAGGATGTGACTCGTCACCGGCTTTTTGAAATGCGCGGGGTTATAGAGAGAGCTGTTCTTCTTCAAGAGTTCAATGACGAAAAGATCGGTGTCCTTGAACAGACCCTTTCCCGTCTCGCGAGGCGCCACGCCGACAGCAGGGCGCGCGACGAACCCGGCCGGAAACTCCTGATGGAGCGCTTCCTCGATCGCGTCACCGGCGACCTTGATCTCGCCTTTCGCGTCGATGAGCCCGTGCTTGGCCAAGAACTCGCGGAGACCGAGGGTTCGCGGATAGTACTTGTTCGCATCGTCGCCCAGTTCTCTCGCGAAGATCTCCGCGACGACGCGTTTGTCGCTCAACATCTCCGTCGCCCAAGAGGCTTCGACGAGTTTCTTGGAATAGACCGCCGAAATGAACGAGGTCTTGTCGGGGCGAGCTTCGATCGTGGTGACCTGCTGGGATTGCACGGGACGCAAAGGCCGACTTTTCAATTGGGTCATTACCGTTTGGACGCGCTTCGAGAGAAAGGCTTCACGGTCGACGGCAGCGCTGGCGATGGAAACGGAAAAGCTGCACGCGAGAAGAGCGGAGTGCAGGAAAAACCCAGTCGATCTTATAGACATCCACTGTCTCCATTTGAACATCGTGAGGAGGCACTAACGATGGCTGTCGAAATAGTAGCGTCTCAAAGCGAGCGAAGTCCAGCCATCCCAGCCACGTTTATCCGCGAGGGTGATTGTTTGATTTTCACGATCGTATGGCACGTAGACGAAATTCCGCTCAAAATCGTCAATGAAGGGGAAATGATTTCGGCATCCCGCGGCGTCATTCACCTCAGCTTCGAACAGTGTCGAGTACGCGAATGGTCCCGAGGTTGCTCTAGAGAGAGCGTTACATAGGGACGAAAAGTAGAAGGTTGGAGGTTACGATGATGAAAATCCATGGTTTCTGCCCGCGTTGCAGCGACAAGCTCGAACAAGAGGACCACTCGGCAGGTTTCGCGATCTGCAAGTGCGGATGGTTCGACAACGAGTCGAGCCAGCAAGCCAGCGAGAAGAACGAGAAGAAGACGATGGCCGTGCTCGCCGGAGCCGCGATCGTTCTCGTCCTCGGTTATGGTCACCTGATCAGCTGGGGATCGTTCGCGATTCAAATTCCGTTCGTGAAGGTCGCACAGATGACGGGAACGCTCTCGCCTGCGGGACACAACGAGCTCGCCGAAGCGTGCATCGTCTTGAACAAGTGGTCGTGCGCTAAAAACGCGTACCTCGATCTCTTCCATAAGACCAAAGATCCGGTGGCCCTCGCGAAACTCGCGTCGTTGCAGAGCCGACTCGGCGACACGACTGCGGCACTCGTGACGTACCAGGAATATCACCGCCTCGGCGGCCGGGAAGCCGATGCGCTCTTGAAGTACGGCCGTCTTCTCGACGAAGCCGGACAAACGCAAGTCGCCTTCCAGGTTCTCGAAGAGTCGATCGCGGCTCGCCCCGAAGTCCTCCCCGTTCAAGCGACGGGTTCGATCGTGCGCATGCTGATGAAGCAAGGTCGCTACGAAGAAGCGCATCAGCGCCTGGTCGAATTCCGCAAGAGCGCGGGCAATGCTGCCGGCTATCTCAACACGGAGATGGCGGAAGTCAGCGCCGCACGTTCGGGCAAGAGATCTCGCGGCAAGACATCTTGATTCGAGTTCGGTCTTTACGAACTCTCTCGAAGGGAGCGCACTCGCGCTCCCTTTTTCGTTTCGTACCCTCTTGGGAAATTCGACTCAAGTGTGAGCGCTGAGGACACGAATCTCGCCCCACTCGATCTGCCAAGAGCGCTCTCGTCTCGTGATCGTTTTCTTTTTGCGTTCGATTCGAGACGAACGAGTCGCCAAGTCCTGCGCTGGTGTTCGTTTTCGAGATGAATCCCGTTTCGATGCGTCGATGAGTTGATGGACACCGTCGACAAGTTCGGCACTCTTCCTCGCACTCGTTGGCGTTTCAGAATGGGTATCTAGTGATTGCCCGCAGTTAGCGTAGGGCCCCCTCATTGCAATGAAAGGCTAATGAAGATAGCGGGGGGTTAACAATGAAAGCATCGACTTGTCTCATCCTGGGAACGTTCGTCGCGTTCCAAGCACCGGTGAACTTGGGCAAGGCTTCTTCTCGTACGCTGGGATCGCTTCAGCAGATCCCGATCTTCGCTCACGAACACTCGCGTGAGTTGATCGACGATTCGAGCGGCGCTCTCTCCGAAGAGATCAAAGACGAAGACGTCGCGAAGTTCGTCTTCAAGAAGACGCGCGAACTTCTCCCGGTCCCGTTCCGCGGCCAAGGCAAGCGGATCGCGAGCGCGCTCATCGACGCAGCCAATCGCCATCAGATGGATCCGATCTTCTTGATGGCCGTCATCCGTCAAGAAAGCTCGTTCCGTCCCGAAGCGCGCGGTCGCCACGGCGAAATCGGTTTGATGCAGATCAAACCGAGCACGGCCCGCTGGGTCCTCGGCTTCGAGAAGAACCAAAAGGTCAGCGACGCTCACGTGGCTCGCCTTCTCCAGGACCCCGCATCGAACATCCGGATCGGTGCCGCGTACATGGCGAAGATGCGTCAAGCCTTCCCCAGCAAAAGTGTCGACTACATCTCGGCCTACAACATGGGCGCTGCGAAGTATCGCGGCAAGATCGAGAGCGGTTATCAGCCGCGCGAATACAGCGAGCGCGTCCTCGCTCGTTACGTCGAGCTCGCGGGCGCGGTGGTTCCCTCGGTGAAAGCTGATCGTCTGCCCTTCACGGCAGCAGACCTGCGCCGCATCGGCGCGACCCGGACCTTCGGCCTGTGATCATTTCGTGGCGTGAGCGATCGTTCACGTCCTAGAATTGGTCCATGACGAATCGGTCCCCGTCCGCACCAAGTTCGGCGCGCGAAAAAGCCGAAAGCTTTCTCGTTCACGCCTCTCAGTTCAAACTCGGCGAGCTTCCCACCGAAGCTCGTCACCCTAAAACGAAAGATCTCTCCGAGCTCGCGTCGCGAGACGTTCTCCGCGCCGTTCGCACCTTCCATGAAGTCGAGCTCGAGGCCCTCGAGTGTCTTCACACGGAAAGAATGGCGATCGAGGAGCTTGCCGCGGAAATTCGTTCGACGTTCGCTTCAGGCGGACGCGTTCTGTTTTGCGGCTGCGGAGCAACGGGTCGGCTGAGCGTTTCGCTGGAGACCCTCTGGCGCGAGCGCGTGACCCAACTAGGGAAACCCGAGCTCGCCGACCGTGTCGCCGGTTTCATCGCAGGTGGTGACTACGCGATGGTGCGTTCGATCGAGAATTTCGAAGATCATCCCGAGTTCGGTGCGAGACAGCTGCACGACCTCGCCTTCTCCCCGGGAGATCTCCTGATCAGCGTGACCGAAGGCGGAGAAACGCCGTTCGTGATAGGAGCCACCGAAGAAGGTGCGAAGATCTCAACGAGAAAACCTTGGTACCTCTTCTGCAATCCCACCGATTCGTTGCGAGTCGAGAGATCACGCCGGGTTTTGACGAACCCGCGGGTTCGAGCATTGAGCCTCGTGACCGGCCCGATGGCGATCGCGGGCTCGACGCGCCTTCAAGCTTCCACGGCGTTGATGCTCGCTTGTGGCGCCGCCCTTTTCGCGGAAGTCGAAAAGACGAGCGCAACCGACTTGATCTCGAAGTACCGAGAAGATCTCGCGCGCGTGGATTTCACCGGGCTGGCTCCGCTCGTCGTTGCCGAGAGCGCGATCTACACCGACGGTCGTCGCTGCGTGCACCGGGCTCCGCACCATGCGATCACGGTCTTGACCGACACGACCGAACGCTCGCCGACGTTCTCGATTCTTCCATTCGAGAATCCACTGATCGACTCGACTCCGCGATTGGCGTGGACGTATCTCTCGATCCCCGATGCGGCGACGGCACAGCAAGCCTGGGAGCGAATTCTCCACAGAACGCCGCGAGCACTCGAATGGCACGGTTACACCGAACAGTACGGGCCGAAGATCCTTCCCGGCTTCGACTTCTCGAGGAACGCCGAACTTCGCCGTGAAAAAGCCGGAGCGAATCTCGCGCGCTTCGACATCGAGCGGACCGATACGAAGGTCACTCTTTCGATCGAAGCCGAAAGATGGAGCTTCACTCGGCCGCAGTGGCTCGTCGCCGAGCACTTGATCTTGAAATGCGCTTTGAACATCACCTCGACTCTCGTGATGGGACGTCTGGGCCGCTTCAAAGGAAACCTGATGCTGTTCGTGAAAGCGAGCAACAACAAGCTCGTCGATCGCGCGATTCGATTCACGAGTCAGCTCTTGGAAGACGCGCAAATCCCGGTTCCGAGTTACGAAAAACTTTGCCATTGGCTCTTCGAAGCCGCCGAGGGCCTCGGGCCCGAGGAACCGGTCGTCTTGAAAACTTTCGAGCTCGTGAAGGAAAAAACCACATGACCCGTTCGCTCGTGCTCACTCTCGTTTTGCTTTTCTCCGTCGGCGCTCACGCGTGGGGTAAACGCGGTCACACGATCGTCTGCGAAACCGCGGGCAACCTCGCGGCAGGTGTCGACAAGAAAAACGAGTTCTTGGCCGCCCATAGCTTCGACCTCGGCTTTTACTGCAACGTCCCCGATCTCGTCTGGAAACATCCGAAGACTTATCAACTCGAGAAGAACAATCACTTCATGGATCTCGAGATCTTCGATCGCGCGCTCGGCGAGAAAACGAAGGACGCCTTCTCTCTCGATCGCGTGGCCTTCGACAAAGCCCATCCGGAAGTGAAGGAAGAAGCCGGGCGCTCGTACTGGCGCGTTCGTGAGCTCGAAGTTTCGCTGACGGCTCTGACCGACGCTTTGAAGAAGGGAATCGGTGACACCGACAAGCGCCACGACGTGCAGTTGGATTGGTTGGTCCTCGCGGGAGCCATCGGTCATTACATCGGGGATCTTTCGCAACCCCTTCACGTCACCGAGAATTACGACGGACAAATGAGCGATCAAAAAGGCATTCACTCTTTCTACGAAGAAGCCATCGTCGACGAGCTCTCGAGAGTGCCCTCACCGAACGCTCTCGCCGGCGACGTCGGCCGGGAAGCCGCGAAAGAATGGCCAGGTTACCAGAAGCGTGTCGCGAAGCTTTCGACACTCGAGTTGATGATGGACCTCGCGAAAACTTCGAACGCCGGACTCGCGAAACTTCTCGCGGCTGACAAGAAGACGGGTCGATCCGACGTTTCGAAAGCTTCCAAAGCGCACCGTGAACAAATCGTGTCCCGCCTCGCGAACGGAGCGATGACACTCGCGGAGCTCTGGAAGCGGAATACGGGGATGGATTTCGACGAGAAGAAGTTCTACCGTTTCGACGGAGCTCCGGCTTTCCGGGCTGTTCCGTCGGCTGCCGCATCGAAAGACTGACCGAGTCCCAAAGGATCGCGCTCGAGAGCTTCGACCCTTCCCTTCACATCGGCGATTTCGACGTCGAGATCGATGGCCTCGGAATGTGAAAGTACGCTCTGCAAGCTCTCCGCCGATTTCTCGATCGATTGAAGCGCCGGCCTCACGAGAGGAAGGATGCGTTTCGCGAACATCATCCGCTGGACGTCTTGACCCGCCTCGAGAATCGCGATCTCGGGACTCGAATACACCCCCACGAGTCCGATCGGATGCAGGAACTTGCGGTAGCTTTGCCGACCGGTTCCGAACTCCATCAGCGTCATGAGATTCTTCACCGTCAAGAGTGGCGGCACGATCGTCGACATCGGCGACTTCTCTTCGCTGGGATAATCCTTCGGGTACTTCGACTCGAAGAAGAACGCGAGAATCGGCGTCGTGAACGGATGCAGATCGGAGAGTTTACGATAGTTGAAGAAGAAGCAATCGCGCACCGGATGCCCGAGATACCCGAGCTTCTCTTCGCAGAGCGGAGAGGCGGGATCCGAGGTTTCTTCATGGAGTGACAACAGGCGAGAGTAGTCCGAATACAACGAGACGAGCATTTTCCAGAGGGGACTCAAGTAGGGACCACTATGGATCACGAACGTTTCGCTGGGGACCCACATTCGGCGAGCGGAGATCGGCAGGATATCGTTCAGACTTCGCTGCGGCGACATGCCCGTCGCAAGGTGAA
>JAZKJB010000374.1:0-1549 GCA_040384505.1 Bdellovibrionota bacterium
CCGGTTTTACCGTCACAGGTGAACGCGGAAGCATCGTTACTCGTGTTGGTCCCTGTCGACGAAATCGGTTGGCAGCGATCGCCACTCTCTTGAAACATGACCAAGTAAGGGTTCACGACCAACTTTCCGAAACGGACGCTCAATTGCAATCCGTTGTAGAGGCCCGTGAACTGGGGATCGAACGTGAATTCGGCCTCCGAGCTCGCGCCGAAGTTTCCCGAGGACGTGAACTTCGAAGACGAGCTGATCTTGATGAACGCAGGCCCTCCGTACACCCCGAGAGCAAGAATCGAATCATCGTCTCCGATCAATCGATAACTGACTCCGCCTGCGCCCGCGAGCGTGTCGGATTTCACGTCGGTGATGGAATAAGTCGCGACCCCGTCTTGGAAGGCGTCCGATTTACCGGTGATTCGGCTTCCGAGGGCGAACAAGAAAAATCCCCAGTCACCCTTCGTCGGGATCATGAGCGAAAGACCCGCGGTATTTCCGGAAACTCCGCCCGTCGTATTAAAGGTTCCGCCAGTCGGAACGGGTTCGGTGAACGCCTGCTTCACGGAAACGTAACCGTACTGGGGCGCGATCGTTCTCTCCCCGCCTTCGAGACTCGGGAGTGGCGGAGCGGCGAGCATTTGCTGAGCGATCACGACGGACATCGTCGCACCGAACATCGGGCTCGTCGCGAACGCTGAAGTGGAAAAAACCGAAATGACCAGAAGAAGCGCGAAGCGTTTCATCCGGGTTAATTCTTCCGGGCGAGCATCACCCCGTCGCCGATCGTGATCAAACACGCCGAAACTCTCGGGTCTTTGCTGATTTTCTCGTTGAGTTTCCTGATCGCGACGGTCGACTCGTCTTGATTGCTCGGGTCCGCGACTCTTCCGCTCCAGAGCATGTTGTCGAGCGCGATCAAACCGCCGGGGCGAAGGAGTTTCAGACAAGCTTCGTAGTAAGAGTCGTATCCGGTTTTGTCCGCGTCGATGAATGCGAAATCGAAGCTTTCTTTTTCACCGCTCGAGAGCAGTCCTTCGAGAGTCGCGAGCGCAGGAGCGATTCGCAAATCGATCCGATCGGATACTCCTGCTTCTTTCCAAAACGGACGACCGATACTCGCCCACTCTTCACTGATGTCGCAGCAAACGAGCCTGCCGCCCTTCGGAAGTCCCGACGCGATCTTGAGAGCGGTGTATCCGGTGAAGGTTCCGATCTCGATCGCCTTTTTTCCTTGAACCGATTGAACGAGGATCGCGAGAAAAGCACCGACGTCACTCCCGCTGATCATTCCTGCATTCGGAAGCTTCATGGTTTCCCGTCGCAATCGATCTTCGACACCAGAATCGGTCGTGATCTTTTCGACGACGTAACGGGCCACGGGTTCTGCGGTAATGGGGCTTTTCATGGGGAGCGGATTATTCATCCGAATAAGCTAGCACCACTCAAATCCGTTGAACAACGACTCCCGATGACCAAAACTACCTCTCGATGAATCCCGAACAACTCATCGCCATCGATCCTGAGGCGCGCGATCGCGCCGGCGGCGTCGAGGTAG
>JAZKJB010000374.1:1559-12863 GCA_040384505.1 Bdellovibrionota bacterium
TGCTCGCATGCGAATGCCCTTCGGCCGCTATGAAGGTCGAGTTCTCATCGATCTTCCGGAGCCTTACGTCGTCTGGTTCGCAAAAAATGGATTCCCGAATGGGAAACTCGGACGCCTTTTGGGACTTCTCTACGAAATCAAACTCAATGGCCTCGAAGCCCTCTTCGACCCACTGCGTGCAGCGGAGAATGACTAGAGCATGTCACTCGTCGCCCTCGTTCGACCCCCGAGTGCCAAGCTCGCGAACTGCGAACTCACGTATCTCGACCGAAATGCGATCTCGATCGAAAATGCCATCGACCAACATCGACAGTACGTCCGCGCACTCGAAACCGCAGGCTGTGCGGTCCGCGCTCTTCCAGGTTCCGAGGAATTCGCCGATGGCGTCTTCGTCGAAGATGCGGCAGTCGTCCTCGATGAGCTCGCGATCATCACGAGACCCGGGGCCGAGTCACGCCAAGCAGAAGTCGCATCGGTCGTCGACGCTCTCACGACGCATCGAAAGCAGATCGCCAGGATCTCGGCTCCTGCGACGATGGATGGCGGCGACGTCCTCGTCGTGGAAAAGACGATCTTCGTGGGACTGTCGACGCGCACGAACGATGAAGGCTTTCGTCAAATGAAGGCGCTGGCGTCACCTTTCGGGTACGTCGTTCACGCGATCGAAGTGCGAGGGTGCCTGCATCTGAAAACGGGCTTCTGCCACCTCGGTGGAGACACGTACTTGATCAATCCCGCATGGGTCGACGGCGAGCGAGTCCAGGAGACTTCGAGCACCAGGATGAACTTCATCTCCGTCGATGAGAGCGAACCCTTCGGAGCCAACGTTCTCCGAGTCGGCGATACGCTTCTCTACCCACTGGAGCATCCGAAGACCGCTGCCAAACTCGAGGCTGGAGGCTTCTTCGTCACGAGCGTCCCCATCAGCGAGCTCGCGAAAGCGGAAGCGGGCCTCACCTGTATGAGTGTCGTCTTCCGCGAGTGACCTCTGTGATCGCATCGGCTACATTTGAAAGCACCATGCAAGAACAAACACATCGAGCCGAACCGTTCACGCGCTACCAAAAGTTCGTCGTCGCTCTTTTGGCGTTCCTTCAGTTCACGATCATCTTGGATTTCATGATCGTCTCGCCTCTCGGTGCGATCCTGATGCCGGCCTTGAACATCACACCAGCTCAGTTCGGCTTCGTCGTTTCCGTTTACGCCTTCGCCGCCGGGATCTCCGGATTTCTCGCGGCCGGTTTCGCCGATCGTTATGACCGCAAAAAACTTTTGATCTTCTTCTATACGGGCTTCGTGCTCGCGACTCTCATGTGCGGAGTCGTCGAGTCCTATGAAATGCTCGTCGCAGCTCGACTCATCACCGGGATCTTCGGTGGCGTCATCGGCTCGATCGTTTTCGCGATCGTCACGGACCTCTTCACGCTCGACAAGCGCGGACGAGTGATGGGTTTCATCCAGACGGCATTCGCCGCGAGCCAAGTTTTAGGATTGCCCGCGGGACTCTACTTCTCGACTCGGTGGAACTGGCACGCGCCGTTTCTCATGATCGTCGCCGTCAGTGTCTTGGCGGGAATCGCGATCGTCTTCTATCTCCGGCCGATCGATGAACATCTGAAGCTTCAAACCGATCGAAGCCCGCTTCGCCATTTGATCGCGACCGTCACGAAGCCGCGATACATCCTCGGCTTCGGCGCCGCAGGCCTGCTCATGATCGGCGGATTCATGATCATGCCCTTCAGTAGCGCCTTCGCCGTGAACAACGTCGGGATCCCGGTCGAGAAACTCCCGTTCATCTACCTCGTCACCGGAGCCGCCTCGATCCTGATCGGACCCCTCGTCGGTCGTGCGTGCGACACATTCGGAAACTTCAAGATCTTCCTCTTCGGCACCTCGGTCAGTATCGTGATGGTTCTCATCTACACCCACCTCGGCCCGAGCTCGCTTCCATTTTTCATCTTCATCAACGTCGTCATGTTCGTCGGAATTTTCTCTCGCATGATTCCGTCACAGGCGTTGATGTCGGCAATTCCCGATGCCGCGAGCCGCGGAGCCTTCATGTCGGTCAATTCGTCTCTTCAGCAAATGGCCGGCGGAGTCGCTTCGGTCATCGCAGGAATGATCGTCGTCGAAGGACCGAGCGGCGCGCTGGAACGATTCGATATCGTCGGTTACGTCGTCGCGACGACGGCCCTCGTCGCGCTTTTCATGATGTGGCTCATTTACCGATTGCTACCGGACACGGCGCAGATGGCGGGCCCGAAGTCCAAGCGCCCGGCTTGATCAGCGGTTCGCGCGCTGGATCGCATCCGCCGCGAAAGGTTTCATCGCGGCGTAGCCGGCGGCATTCGGATGTACACCGTCTTGGGAAAGTGCCGCGCTGATGCCATCACCTCCATCGGTCAAGGCCGGGCGATAATCGACGTAAGTGAAACCTTCTTTGGCTGCGTAGGCTGCCATCCAAGTGTTGATCGCACGAATGTGAGGAACGGGATCGAGACCCGGGCGCCACGGAATCGTTTTCGCCGGCAAGACCGCAGCCAACACCACCCGTATTCCGTTCGCGCGCGCTTGCTCCGCCATCGACTTGATCGCGTCTTGAATTCTCGCGATCGAAGTCGCACCGGTATTTCCGGCGATGTCGTTCGTTCCGACCAAAAGATGCACGATACGCGGCTTGAGATGGATCACGTCCGCCCGAAAACGAACGAGCATTTGCGCCGACGTCTGCCCACCGATCCCACGGTTGATCACGTCGTTCACTTGAAGTCCCGGCATGAGATTGGTCCAGCCTTCGGTCAACGAATCGCCGAAGTAGACCACTCGCTGAGCCGATGCTGGAGGCAACATCGCGTTGGCATCGTCATAACGGCAGAGTTGGCCAAAATCGAGATTGAGCTGCTGGCCTTGGGGAATGACTTGGCGGCACGGAAACTCTTGGACTCCGCGCAAAACCGGCGGTTGAGCGGGCTGGGCAGACGCCTCGAAACCCATCATCTGTAGAGCTGCGACAACGAGAATGGTGAAACTCTTGGTCATGTGAACTCCCCCTAGTTTCAAGTGATCTACCGTACGGATTGACTAAAGTTGAGAGCTAATCGAGCCTCCTACGCAACGCGCTTCGGATCTCTCCGGGAAAAAGAGCTTTCATGTCGGAAATTGAAATCGTCACGCCTTCGAACGTCGAGAAAGCTCTCGAGCTTCTCCAGAAAGATCCGATCGCGAATGGTCTCGCGATTCAGGATCTTCGGCGGTGGCCGGAGCAATCGAAGTTCTATTTCACCGATCAACCTTTCTCGTATCTTCACGTCTCGGGGCATCCCGCGCATGTCGGTTCGACGATCATCGTTCTCGGGGGCGAGCCTACGGTGACGCACGAGTTGTTCGCGCACGTGAAACCGCAAGCGCCCTTCACCGTGCGAGAAACTTCTGCGGCTTACCAAGCCGCGGTCGAGCACTACTACCCTGCAGTGAAAGTTTACGAAGAGTACCGCATGGATGTGACTCTCCAGACGTTCAAGCCGCATCACAAAGGAACTGAACGACAACTCACCGAAGCCGATGCGCCGGCTCTCGCGAAATTCCATGGCGCTCCCCCGCAGGCGGTCGCACGCTTCATCGGCTGGGTGAAAGGCGCTCGCGCGCTTCACGCGGTCTTCGATGGGGAAACGATCGTGGCGATCGGCTCTTCGTTCGTCTCGACTCCCGACACTTGGAATCTCGTCGGCATCGCCACCCACGAAAATCATCGCGGCCGAGGTCACGGCACAGCCGTCACCTCGAGTCTCGTGGAACGAGCACTCAGCGAAACGAAAACGGTCACCGTCACGGTCGTGAAAGACAACGTGCCGGCCATCAAGACTTACGAAAAACTCGGATTCAGAATCGCAGAAGAAAGAATCTGGGCCGATTGCGGTGCGAACTCGAAGCCATAAGCACGTGCTACTTTCCGAGAAGTGAAAACGTCAGGTACCAGGTGTTCGCATCGGCATCACTGACGAAAGATGACGACTTGTAGTTGAGCCAAACGTACTTGAGGCCCAGGCCCCACGCCTGACCCTCTTTCGAGGGCTCGTTGAAAAGCTTCTCTCCTGCGACGACCCACCCGAAGGCGTTCTCGACGTCGCGAGTGACGGAGAGGTTCGCGCCTTTTCCCGAGATGCGATTGAAGACGTGATACGTCGCGCCCCAACCGAAACGAAACATCTCCCGGGTATTGCGATAATAATAGAGCGCCTCGATCGGTACGCGCGACCACTTCGTGCTGTTCAATTCTTCTCTGGCGTCGTCTTGGAACATGTACCCGAGACCGAGCTGCGCTTCGAACCGATGCGGAATCGTATCCGAGACCGTAAGCAGCGCTCCTCCGGTGAGAAAAAGACCCGAGCCGGCTTGAGTGTTGTAATTCTGTCCGCCCGTGAGATCGCGAAGGTGCGTTCCACCGCGACCGTACCCCATCGACAGGTAACCGGCCAACGCGTGCGCTCGAGATCCCAGGATCGAAGAAACACCGACGATCCCGACGAGAAGCCAAACATGACGGAGGCGACGAACTCTCATCTTAGAGCTTCGTTCCTTTGATCATCTTCTTGATCTCGGCTTTCAGATTTCCGAGCGATTGCGTTTTCGCTTCGTCGATCAGCTCTTTGTCCTGCTTCCCGAAGGCCGCGACGTAAGAGTTTTTCGCCGTCGCCTCGGCTTCCGCGGTCATATAAAGATACTCGTTCTTCACGTCCCACATCGTCGCATTCGAAATGAAGAGAGTTTCGGCTTCCGATCCCCGTACGAAGAACGCGGGCAAGAGAAGAGCATAGGACCAGCCCGCGTTGTTGATGTAACGATCGATTTCGCCAGCGCCGCTGACGATCAACAGAGCATCGGCTTGGTGCTTCGCGGCCACGAGACGAAGCGATCTGAGATCGTCGCCTTGCACGACGGAATCCAAGATCGGAAAGACGTCCGAGACGAGACCTTCGGTTTTCAATTCGTTTCCGACTTCAGCCAAGACGGCTTTGTCTTGCTCGGTCCAACGCCATTCCCGGGCTGCGCCCTTCACCGCTTTCGGTGTCGCGAAGTAGACACCGATTTTGAACGGCCTCGGGAGATTCGGTTTCTTGTCGTAAGCCGCTTTGATTTCTTTGTCGTCGTAGACCGGCTTCGAAATACCGATTTGGTCTTTCAGCTCCCCTCGATTGAACCCTTTGCTGGCGCAACCGATTTGAAGCGAGACGACCGTCAACAAAAGAACCGAAGATAGCCTCTGTTGGCTCGTGAGCATGAATCCCTCCCTTGCGTGGAAGGGTCGAGCTTAATCACCGCGCGAGTGAGGCGTCAAATCCCGATCGCGGCCACGCGAGTGATGCGGTCCTCGAGATCGGCTTCGATTTTCTTCGACTCCGTGATGTCTTGAAGGGCGATGACAGCACCGACCGTGTCTCCCGCGAGCCCGAGAAGCGGTGAAGCGGAGCAGAGGACGGACTTCTGCTTTCCATCTCGATCGATGATTTGAAGCGTCTGACTATGCGAGACTTTTCCTTCTCTGAGGGCATCGGCCAGAGGTCCGCTCTTGGCGACGAGGCGGCCTTCCGCATCCCACCAACCGAGCATGGCGCCGTAAGATTCCGGATCGGCCGGATGGAACCGGTCGCAGATGGTCGCCACGTGTTGGTTGAGCTGGCAGATCTGTCCTTCCGAATCCGAGATCAAAACCCCGACCGGAAGGCTCTCGAGAGCCGTCGAAAGTCGGCGACCGATTCGCACCAATTCCTCGGAAGCCTTGATGTGAAGCTCGCGTTGCCGAAGAACTTCCGCGCGCTGACGGAACGAAGCATAGATCCCGACTTTGGTTTTCAGAATTTCAGGATCGAAGGGTTTGCTGAAGTAGTCCACTCCGCCGGCCGCGTAACCTTGCTTCACGAAGGGATCTTCTTTGTAGACGGCCGTGATGAAGACGATCGGAATATCCTCATGCCCCGGGATCGACTTGATCTCCGCTGCAGTTTGATAACCGTCGAGATCCGGCATTTGAATGTCGAGCAGGACGACGTCGATCTGCTGATTGGATTTCAGGATCTCGATCGCTTGCTCCCCCGAGCCCACACAGATCATCTGATTTTCGTCCCCGAGAACGGCCTGAAGAGCCACGAGGTTCGGTTCGTAATCGTCGACGGCAAGAACGACCGGCTTGCGTGCGCTGAAGTCTCTGTCATTGCTGCTGATCAGTTTCAAAGGTGCCTCCGCTATCGTGGACTTACAGGAATCGGCGCGGCTAAACGGCCCATAATCTTGCACCTAAAAAGTTGAGTCGGAATCCCAAATGCCAAATGTGCACAATTGAAGATATGCATAACACCAACGCTTAACGAGTAATGCGGCCTCGTTTTGTCGCTCTATGCCACTTGGGTCAGAACGTAAAGCGCGAGGAGCCCGAAGACGAGCGTGAGCATCATGCTTCTAATGAAGAGGCTAACAATTACGGCGAGCACGATGATGACGAGCCGTTCTTTTCCCGCGAGCCACGTCACTACGCCCTCGTGGAAAAATACCAGCGGAACGACGAGCGCGGGAAAAATCGAGGCCGGGATATAGGTGAACAGCTCACGATGGCGATCGGTGATCACGATTCGACCTGAAAGTGCGATCACGGAAAATCGGATCACGAGAGTTCCGAGAGCGATCGCAACGACGCAAACCCAAAACGTGGAAGTTTCGATCACCGCGCCACCCGCTTTCGCGAGATCCACGCGGCGAGTGTGAGCGCGAGAATCGCAGTCACGACCAAACCCAGCCGATAAGGAAGCTCGTGAAGAAGAACGGAAATCACGGATGAGAACGCAGCCACGTAAATGTAGCTGCGATTCTTCAACGTCGGAACGAGAAGCGCCACGAAGCTGAGTGGCACCGCGTACTCCAACGACCACGACTTCGGCGCGAAATTTCCGAACGAGTAGCCGGCGACGACGGAGAGATGCCAGAAGATCGCCATGCAGACCGAGGTCCCGAGATAAAATTGGACCCTCTCTTTCGGACCCGGCAGTTCGTCCTCGTGAGCGGAGACTACCGCATACGCTTGATCGGTGAGAAAATAAGCGCTCGTGAGTTTCACTCCGAAGCTCGAGTTTCTTAGGGCCGGCGCCATGGCCGCACTGTAGAGAAGAAACCTGAGATTGATCACGAGCCCGGTCAAAATGATGACCAGAATCGGCGTCTGCTTCGTCATCAGATCGATGGCCGCAAGCTGAGCGGCGCCTGCATACGCCAAGAAATTCATCGAGACCGATTGCCCGAGACTCAATTCCGCATCGGCCGAAACCGTTCCCATGACGAGTCCGAACGGGATGACCCCCGTCAGCACGGGAAGCATGCGCCGAGCGCCATCGAAAAAGTATTTCGAGTCGTTGAAATTCATATCGACCCGTGATGAAAAGCGTTCGGACAACTTAAAGTCAATGTCGTACCGACCGTCCCGATGAGGCCCGAATGAAACTGATGACGACCCTCATGACAGTACTCTCGATACTAGTGATCTCGCCGACGATTCAAGCGCAACCGCTCACGTGGGACGGCAAGCTCACCTTCTGGAAACGAACCGCGGAAGCGAATGGACGCGTCTCGACCTTGCCCGTGCAAATCGGAAACTCGCAACCCGTGCATTTCGAAATCTCCGATCCGACGTCGGCCGATCCCGTTTTCGTTCGTATCGAAATCACCGGCGAAAAATCACGAGCAGACATTTGGGCTTTCCGAATTGCGAAGCCAAACGAGCCTGAATACACGATTCTTCAGATCCGCCTCTTTTCGCTCGCGGGTGACCTCATCGCGGAGTGCAGCCGCTACGAGGCTCCCGCACCCCGCCTTCCCGTCGGAAGCTGTGGCGGTCGCAGCGGAACCGAAGTTCTCGGTCTCACATTGAGTTACTGAACTCTCTCGAGGCTCTCTCGTTCTGAGACTCGCGTGCTTTTTAGAGACGGAGACTTCATATTTTTTCGTCGAACTCTCGCGCGGTGGCATCCTTAGAAGCACTACTGTTGAACGTATGCTGGGGAGGAACCGTTGAATAAAGCGATCATCGCTTTGCTGATCTTGTGTCCCGTCATGGCTCAGGCGAAACCCGCCAAAACGAATCGCACGAAAGCTCGAACGACGATCGCGGCCCGAACACAGGGCACGCGGCAAATCGCATCGAACACGTCGACGCGAATCGCGAGCGCAGGAGTCGCGATGACGCCCGAGTCGGCGAAAACCCTTCAACAGACCGTGATCGAAATCGACGAAGGTGACTGAGTCAGCTTGAACGAAAGTCTCGAACTCATTTTCGCGGCCGCTTCGCTCCACTCAAGTGCGGCGAATACTCTTTGAAGACGAGCATACCGAGGATCATCGCGCCGACGAAAACGTAGGCGCGCGGCTCACCCGACGCGATCGCGACGATGGCCGGCCCGGGACAAAACCCCGCCAGGCCCCAGCCCATCCCGAAGATCGCAGCCCCACCGATCAATTCCACCGTCACGTCGTTACGCTCAGGCACGTGGAACTCGGTATCGAGAAGGGGCGAACTTCGTCTTCGGACGAGCCGGTACGCGACGGCGTGAAAACCGACGGCACCCATCATGACGAAGAGAAGCGAAGGATCCCAGTGCTGGAGATCGAGGAAGCCGATCACCTTTTGAGGTTGAGTCATCCCGGCGATCGCGAGTCCGACGGCGAACAAGACTCCGACGACGAACGCGACGATGTTTCGCTGAACGATCGACGAGCTCAACTGACACCCATCAACATTCGCGCGAGCGCGACCGAAACGAAACCGAAGACGATGAACGTCACGGTCGCGATCACGGACCGAAGCGAGAGACGGCTGATCCCGCACACGCCGTGTCCGCTCGTGCAACCCCCGCCCATCACGGTGCCGATGCCGACGAGAAATCCTGCGACGACGACGACGGGAAGACTCCTCCCCGATTGATTCACGAAGAACTCAGGGGCGACCGCGTGAACGAGAGCGCCTCCAGCCAACAAACCGAGAAGGAAGGTGAACGTCCAGCTTCCGCTGAGTCTCGGGCGAACGAGCGAGCTCGCGAGAATTCCGCTGATCCCCGTGATTCTCCCGTTGAAGAGGAGCATCACCGTTACGGCGAGGCCGATGATGAGACCCCCGACGAGCGGGAGTATGTAAAACCCGAGATTCATCAGCTGAGCTTTTCCTCGTTGAAATAACGAAGGTTGATCGATGGCTTGATCGTCGAATGATAACGGTTCGCGACGACCGCGCGGATCATCTCTTTTGCTTCTTCGACCGAACGTGCTTCGATTTCCATCCGCTCGCCGACGGCGCGGGCGATGACGTGATCCTTCGAAATCATCACTTCGAACGTCAGCTGGTCCGCGATCGGATGATCGCACCACTTGAAAACGAACGCCCAGTGATAGGCCGCGCCCGCGATGATGAAAAAGTGGAAGATCTCGTGGGGCCCGAGGACCCCGGGAATGAGCACCGGCCAATTCAGAAAGTCGATGAGCGCCCCGATCGAGTACGCCAATCCTCCGAGAGCCAAGCGCCGGAGACTCGGGTCACCGTAGGAACGCCTGAAGTGATAACCCGAGAGGGCCCCGACCCAACCGAGTCCGAGAAAAAGAGAGAGCAAGATGAACTCGGGCACGTCGTCGAAGAAAACCATCTCGATGACCATCCCGGTGATGGCCGCGATCCAGACGGCAGCGAGGATCGTCCAGCGCCTGTGCCCGCGAAAGAGAATGACGTGAATGGGGACGAAGGTCGCCGCGATCAGTGTCCAGATGCCGGCGTGATCGAGTCTCCGGAGGACGTCGCGAGCGTCGCCTCCCCGTTCGAGAAGGTGGAACACGCCGCTCATCGAGAAGAGAAAGACGAGAGCGAAAGAGAAGACCATCAGGGCGAAAACGCGGAGCGCGCTTCCGCGACCCTTGGCGACGAAGACCCCCGTCCCGATCAAGGCGACGGAAGCCGACAACAAATGCGACCAGCTACTGACGGGGTCGGCGAAGCCGAGAAAGGACGTCGGGATCATCGTTCCTGGAGAAGATCAGCGTTTACCGGCAGGTGCAACGAGACTTCCACCGCAATCGATGCAGAAGTTGAAACGCTGCTTACGATAGCCCATGTGTTTTTGGGCTCCGCAGGCCATCGACTTCTGGGAGGTGAATTTTCCGCCGCACTCGGGGCAGAAATTGATCGAGGTATTGCTCCGCCCGTGATTCATGTTGCGGCACGGGTTCGGATTCCTGATACCGGCTTTCATCGGCGGCCTACGAACTTCTTCACTTCGCTGGCCGGCGCATCGGCGACGACGAGCTTTCGACCGTCGTGTTCTTTGTCTTGCAGGCCCGCGAGAAGCGTCGCGGCTTCCGCTTCCGTGGTCATTTCGACGAACCCGAAGCCCCGACTTTTACCGGAGAGTGGTGACTCGGCCATTCGGACGCGCTTGACGCCCCCGAACGCGGAACAGATCTCTTCGAGTCTGACAGCGGTCATCGTAACGGCGAGATTTCCGACTTTTAAAGTTTTGCTCATTCTTGAGTTCCTCAAGCCTTGATGGCGGACGGCCGGGTCGGAGACTCAAACGATATGCTCGAAGGCTCAAGACGAGGCGGGATAGTGGACGGCTGAATCATTGTAGCACGCAGCCGAAGCCCCCCCTCTTTTATTACAAAGCCCCTTGGCCCCCTCTCAAAGTTCCGTAAATTTAAAGGTTTGAGCCGCCAAGGTTAAAGTGCCGGCACAACTGAACGGCATGCGATGTCATAAATCCTAATTGTAGATATCTTTTCTCAAGTCACTCAGGTAGGGTTTGAGCAACTGCTATTTCCTGAGTCGCAAGGCAATGTCTGCCCTATCCTCTGAAGTGGCCCCTAAGCCTCGGAGGCATTTATGGGTAAGAAACTCTACGTCGGAAACCTTCCTTATTCGGCAAACGACCAAGTGTTGGGCGAAACTTTCGCTCAATTCGGTACCGTTGAATCTGCAAAAGTGATCATGGATCGCGACTCGGGTCGCTCGAAAGGTTTCGGCTTCGTCGAAATGTCGAGCGAAGCTGAAGCAGCTGAAGCGATCAACAAACTCAATGGTCAAGATTGGGAAGGCCGCGCAATGAACGTCAGCGAAGCAAAACCGATGGCTCCCCGCGAAGGCGGCGGCGGCGGTCGTGGCGGCTTCGGCGGCGGTGGCGGCGGCGGCGGACGCAACAATTCGCGCGGCGGCGGCTGGTAATTCCAGCAGTCGATTCGATCGATTGATGAAAAAGCGCTCGGGAAACCGGGCGCGTTTTTTTT
>JAZKJB010000375.1:0-3096 GCA_040384505.1 Bdellovibrionota bacterium
GCCTTCACCCGAGAGCTGCCTCTGAGCGAGCTGTTCGACTCGACGATCGAGGACGCGCAGTCCTCGATCCTGGGCGTCGACCATTCGAGCCATCGCGAGCCGATCGCCGTTGCGTTCGGGGTCCCACTTGAACGCGCGAACGTGCTGTGTGTCGCCTTCCATCTCGACGGCACGGAGAACGCCTTCGCGAAAGGCGTCGTCGGACGCGACCTTCGCGTCGAAAGCACTTCGCACCGTGGGATCGTCGCTTGTCAGTGCATCGAGAACGGCTTGATTCGGGTGAAGTCCTCGAGACGTTTCGGAACTCAGATTCAGCTGGGCGGACCTGTGTGGGGACGTCAGTTGCATTCTGAATTGGCTCGGTTGCCGTTGCTCCAAGCGACTTGCGGCGACCCTCTTGTTCAGATCAGTTTCGGCGACGGTTCTCGCACGTCGTTCCGCTATTCGCGCGACTCGACGCACGGACGGTTCGGTGTCTCTCAATAGTCGTCCGATGAGCTCTCGACCTCTTTCATTCGTCGTCAACACGGAGAGGTCTTGGACGAAGCCAGATCGGATGTGTTGTCGAAGCGTTTCGACTTGATTCGCGTCGGGGACGTTTCCGTTTCGGGTCTGAGTGAAAACTTCGGTCGTCAAATTCGAGATCGATTGCCCGCCAACCGTGTCGACGGTGTAGTTCGACTGAAACCGCGCAGGCACCTCGACGAATGCGCGGGCTCGCTCGGGTCCCACCAAGCGAACGATCCTCTCCGCTTCGACGCCGTGGTGTTTCAACGTGTCGATGACCTCGCTCGGCGCCTTCGAGATGGCTCCCGCGGGAGCGGATCTCGTGAACGAGGCGAGCTGAGCCGGATCCTTCGCCAAAACCCACTGTCCGTACTCCGTCAGATTTCCGTTCGCAAAAACGCCGTTCGAAGAAAGAGGAACGGGTCTCGCGTAGGGAACATCGCTCATCACTTTCGATGCCGCTTTGGCATCGAGCGAGGTCAGCTGGTCGAGTCGCTTCGCCGCGGTCGACGCGTTGGTGGTGATCTCTCGACCGATGCCGTCGGCCAATCGGCGCCGGACCGCCTCGTTCGTCCCGAGCTCGGAACGAATCGTTTCGCGCACGGGAGTGCGGACGGAATCGCCGATCTTTTCATCGCCGGCGCTATCGAGCATCTTCCCGGGATTCTCTTCCAGCATTTGCCCGATGACGCTTCGACGAACCGACGAAACGGCCCTCGTCGGATCGTCAGCGCCTAGGGCTGCGAGATCGTCGAACGCGCGAGTCATCGAAGCCGAGCCCGCTCGAGTTTCTTGAACGAGGAGATCTCCGAGTCGACGGCGGAGCGGTTCGCTCGCGGTCAGCTCGCGATCGAGTTCGGCGCGAATCGCGGCTCGCTGGTTCGGATTCAGTTTCTCGCTCCGTGAGAGCTTGGCGACATCGGCAGGGTTGTCGTTGATCATCCGAGTCAAGACGTCGCGGCGAACTCCCGTGGCCACCGTTCGCGTGCGCGCGTTCGTGTCGGTTCCCAAGGCGTCGAGCTCGTCGAGCCTCGCACTCAACTGCATCGGTGACTTCTTGATTTCTTGGGTGACCTGATCGCCGAGTCGGCGCCTTAGCGTTTCACTCGCCGAAAGTTCGCGTCCGAGTTCGCCTCGAATGAATCGACGTGAAGCCGCACTCAGTTTCTCGTCTCGAATCAACTTCGTCACTTGATACGGATCCTCATTGATCAATCGGCTGACCACGTCGCGGCGTAACGAGCTGTCGAGAGAGTCGATCGGCGTCAAGCGGGTCGCGGCTCCCCACGGATTCTTGCGGACATCGGCGACGACTTGGTCGGCAAGACGCTGACGCAAGCCGGACGCGCGAGGTAGGTCGCGATTGAGCATAATGCGAATCGCCTGACGCAATTCTTTTCCGACGGCAGGATCATTCATCATCTTGACGGCTTTCGTCGGATCTTTTGCGACGATGCCGCCGAGACGCCGGCCGCTCCCGAGCTCGCGCGCGACTTCCGCGCGAAGTCCGACCGAGAGAGGGTCGGTCGAGGTTCCGAGTCCTTTGAGGAAGCTCTCGAGCCTTTCCGGTTTTTCCCAAACGAGTCGCGAAAGCTCCAGACGCATCTTCGGCGTCGCGAGCTTTTGCGCGATCCTGCGTTGCGCGAGTGGACTCAGTTCGCTCGGATCCAATCCCATCAAGATGCTCATGTCGAGTTTGGGATTTCGGCCGAACGAATCGCCGAAGAGCGTATCCCATCTGACCTTCTTGCGATCGAGGAGCTCGTCGACACCGGATTCACCCGAGAGCTCCGCATAGCGCGCGAGCTGCCACGTGTTGACGACGTCGGCGAAAGTTCGTGCGCCCGCCGGAGTGCGACTCAAGTTGTCCGCATAGTGCTTGAGGATATCGGAGTAATTTCTCACGGGTCTCGCGAAAGCCCCTTTGTCGACGAACATCCAATGGGTGCTCTTCACCGCCTGGATTCCGTATTCGTCATGGAGGAAGAGGTTGAGGTGAATGCCTTTTGCGTCCGCTGCGGTCTGAAGCTGCCGGCGAGTCGCGGGATCGAGTTTCGAGAGATCCAGAACCTTCGCGTCGCGTTCGATCTCGAGCGGGATGACGATGCCGTGCTCTCTCGCGTAGTTCGTCTTCGCAAAATCGTAGTTTTCGGAACCGTATGCGCCGTCGCCGACGACCGCAGTCGAACCGTCGTTGACGTCCTTTCGTCCGACCCAAAGACCGTTTCGCGAGATCGACGGCAGGGCCGCGACGTTGTCGACGCCGTGGTAGACGATTTTCGGGAGCTTCTCCGAGGGAATCAGGGCTTGGCGAAGACCATCCGGAGCTTTCGCTAGTCTTGCTGTCGCGACGTCTCGCGGAGTGCTCGGCAGAAAAGTCTTCACGAGCTTCGGGTGCTTCTCGCGAAGGCGAGCCGCAAGACCAGCGACGAAATCGTCTCCCGGCGGCCGGCCCAAGCGATTCATGGCGCCGTTCAGTCGCGAGTTACGTTGCATCTTTCCGGCTTGCTCCATCGTTTTTTTGTCGAGATCGTTCATCTCGACGATCGCGTCGACTTCGCGCCGTAAAGCGCCATCTCGATCGACGAG
>JAZKJB010000376.1:0-1501 GCA_040384505.1 Bdellovibrionota bacterium
GGCCAGATGAGTCACGTCATTGTCGAAATCGGTGATCATGAAGTACTGGCCGTACTCCGGGTTTCCGTGTTCGGGAAAGCCCCAGCTCGGACGCGGGGTTTTCTCCGCTTCGTCTCCGGCCCAAATCCAAATGCAGCCATCTTGCGAAGTATGCGAAACGGCACGGCCTTCACGTGCGACGCGAAGTTTTCCGCCGACTCGCGAAAGCTCGTATTCTCGATCGTAGACCGTGCGCCGAGTGACGCCGACACGCGAAACTTCGCGCTCGAGCGCGACGATGTACCAGTGATTTCGAATCTCGCCGTCGACGACTTCGAGCGGGGTCAGCGGCGTCTCGACCGTCGCTTGCGATTCCGTGACGAAGATCCAACCGCTCTCTTCGCGCAAATCTTTCGACGGCACTCCGATGCGGCGATCGGCTTTCTGGCAGTCACCTTCCGAGGGAACGTCGACCACTTGGCCACGTCCGTCGACGGTCCAACCGTGATACGGGCACTGCAAGCGGCCGGACTTGCAAGTTCCTTCACTCAGCGGTGCTCCTCGATGTGGGCAACGATCGACGAGAGCCACGGCTCGTCCGGCTTCGTCACGGAATGCGACATGGGGTTCACCGTCGATGGTGACCTTCACGGGCTTCGTGCCGAGCTCGCTCGATTTCAAGAGGCGTCTTTCGCTCACGGCGTCGGTCATGGAGTGATTCGACCTTTGAAGACGACCGAGTTGTAGCGGTTCGTCTCGAGGGACGCGACCGTCTCTTGCCACTGTCCACACCAGGTGACCCGTGCCGAAACTTTCTTCACGTCGTCGCCGAGACCGAAATGCAGACGCTTGTCGCTCTGGGCGGAAAATCCACTCACGGCTTGCGATTCGGCGGTCACGGTCCAAGCCGGCCCACGTTCAGGCGTCACGTCGAGGGTCACTCGTGTCCCGATCGCTTCGCGATTGCACCGGGTATCTTGCGATTCGAGAACGAGTCCGATCCATTTGCGATTCTCGCCTTCGATTGCAACGCGGTTCTTGTAGAACGTCGGCGCATCGAACTGGTGTGTGACGACGAGGTCGCGGCGTCCGGTGTTGTCGAAATCCACGGCGGCCATTCCGCGGGAGTTCGTCAGCTCCGTCATCCCCGTCACTTCCGCGACGTCCACGAACTGAGGATGAACCGAGGGACCACGATTGAGATACATGCGGTTCGCTTCTTTTCCGTAGATGCACATGCCGCGCACGTCGCCCCATTTATTCGCCTTGCGGTGATACGAAGGAGGAGAGCGCGCGACTTTTTCGTTCACGTACCAGTAATCCCCGCAATCCTCGGAGACCTTGTCGTACTTGTCGTCGACCATGCCGTTCGCCTGCGCGAGATCGATCCAGCCGTCGTTGTCGAAGTCCGTCGCGACCGCACCCCAGCCGAAACGTTGCTCGTTCAGTGCGCCTCTTCGGCTTGCGGTTTCCTTGATCAATGGGTGCTTGGGATCTCCACTCGGCTCGAAGGACCACAAGA
>JAZKJB010000377.1:0-7153 GCA_040384505.1 Bdellovibrionota bacterium
CTGAGTGGCGGTCGACCCTAAATTGAACGCCACGCGCTTGCCGGTGTTGCCAAGTGTTTCGGGTGATTCCATTCGGCTCGCCGGGAGCTCGGCCTTCATCGTCTGGCAACCTGAGAATGAGACTGCTGCGAGAGCAAGGAGAACGATTCGTGTTTTCATGCCCTCATTCTCGGCGGCCTTCGCGGACGAGCAAAGTCCAGCCAGGAACACGGTGTTCCAAGAAGGGATCACCCGGGCAAAAGGTCCGGACATCATGTAGAATGACGTCATGAATTCGATCGAAAAAAGAGGTCTAGTTTGAAGAGAGCAATCGTTTCGATTCTCTGTCTTCTCTTTTGGGGGAGTACCGCCATGTCTTGGGATGCGAAAGGGTTCAAGAAACCCGACGAAAACGATCTGAAGAAAAAGCTGAACCCGCAACAGTTCGAAGTCACCCAGCACGAGGGAACCGAACGCGCGTTCTCGAACGAATATTGGGACAACAAGAAAGAGGGAATCTACGTCGACGTCGTGTCGGGCGAACCTCTGTTCAGCTCACTCGACAAATACGACTCCGGCACGGGCTGGCCGAGCTTCACTAAGCCGCTCGTCACGGAGAACATCACGACGAAGACCGATACGAAACTATTTTCGGCTCGAGTCGAAGTGCGAAGCAAACACGCGGACTCGCATTTGGGTCACGTCTTCGAAGACGGTCCGAAACCGACGGGCCTCCGCTACTGCATGAACTCGTCGTCGATGAAATTCATCCCCGCCGAAGAACTCGAAGCCAAAGGCTACGCCGAATTCAAAAAGCTCTTCGAAAAGAAGAAGTGATCGGCGCCGACGATCAGTGCACGGTCGGTTCGTTCCACGGGTCGAAGGCGACGCGGACGCACTGGTCGGATTTTTTCTTGAACATCTGATAGCCCTCGGGGCCCTCGCGTAACGAAAGTTTGTGCGTGAGGAGGAACGAGGGGTCCACATCGCCAGCGGCGATGTGTTTCAAAAGCCGTGGCGCGTACTTCTGCCCGTGCATCTGTCCCATGCGGAACCTCAAGCCTTTGTTCATCGCGGCTCCCATCGGGAACTTGTCGATGAGCCCGCCGTAGACGCCGACGATCGAGATCGTCCCGCCTTTGCGACACGAGCGAATCGCCTGTCGCAAGACCAATCCACGTTCGGTTTCGAGGAAGAGATTCTTCGCTTTGTCGTACACGTGGTCGGCGCCTCGGTCTTCGGCTTCCATACCGACGGCGTCGATGCAGGAGTCGGGGCCGCGACCGCCCGTCAGCTCCTTCAGCGCTTCGTGAATGTCGACTTGCTCGTAGTTCAAAGTCTCGCAGCGCGAATGCACTTGCGCGAGCTTCAACCGCTCGGGGATTCGGTCGATCGCGATCACGCGGTCGGCTCCCATCAAGAATGCGCTTTGTATCGCGAGCTGACCGACGCCTCCGCAACCCCAGACGGCGACGACGTCACCGGGCTGGATATCGCACATGTCGGCCGCCATGAAGCCGGTCGGAAACGCATCGGAAACGAAGAGTGCACTTTCGTCGGAAATCTCTTCGGGAATCGGCGTGCATCCGTAGTCGGCGAACGGCACGCGAATGTACTGCGCGTGGCTTCCCGCGTATCCGCCGAACGCATGCGAGTGCCCGAAGATTCCGGCCGTACAAGCGCCGTAAGCTTTGTCGAGCACCGCTTCGTTGGGGTTCGTATTGTCGCACAGGGAGTACTCCCCGCCTTCGCAGTGGAAGCATTTTCCACAGCCGATCACGCTTGAGACGACGACACGTTGTCCGACATCGAGTTTTCGAACGTCGCGACCGATGTCGACCACTTCCCCGATGAACTCGTGCCCGATGATGTCTCCGGGCCGCATCGTCGGCACGAAGCCGTCGATCAAATGGAGATCGGAGCCGCAAACCGAGGAGAGCGAAACGCGTACGATGGCGTCGTGAGGATTGATGAGACCGGGATCGGCCACACGCTGGAGACCGAGCGAGTTAATTCCGTTCCAGCACAGCGCCAACATGTCGGAGCTCCTCTTTGTTCATCAGTTTGTGCACGAGTTGTGTGAGGTGACTCTTGATCGAGTTTCGTTTTCGGGTTCCATGCGATTGACCAGTGGTCGTCGCGATCTCGCCGGCTTCGACGAATTGTTTGAGCGAACGGAGAACACGGCGAATGACCGTTTCCACTTCGATCGCATCGAGACCTCGAGGTACTTCGTCGATCGAAGCCTGAAGCTCGACACCTTTGTTCGGTGGACCGTCGATCAGACGGATCACACCCGAGAATGCGGCGCTCGCTTCCGTGCCCGAGCCATAGAGGCCGAGCTTTTGGCATCTCCAAACGATTTCCTCGATCGAGGGTTCGCCGACGACATCGAAGCGCACCCCATCGACGTTCGGAAGATCCTTCAAGCTCGAAAGAACTTCCTCACGAGAAGCGCGAATCGAAATCGAGCGCAGGATACGCGGGAGAAATTGTCGAACGCGGCCCTCGTGCGGATCGAGGACACGATCTTCGGCTTCACGTCGATTTTGAAGATAGGCTTCGACCGGGCAGTAGCCTCCGATCGCGCGTGCGACGATGAAACCTCCGCCGAGAACGGTCGCGAGCGCGAACCACGTGCCGAGACGATCGCGGCGACGCAAGCCTTCGATTCCGACGACGAGGCCGCCGACCAACGTCGCGACTCGCTCGATGGGGCTGATGTTCGGATGGGGCAACTCGATGAAGACCCGCTCGGGCAGTTCACGCGGCGCCGAACGGCCGGCGTCGAAAGGAATGAATCCAGCGACCATGCTCTCGTCTCCTTCGCATGGAAATCCGTTTCCATCCGTAGGGCGATTGTCCCGTGCGTAAGACGTCGACGGCTAGTGAACGCTCGATGTGGATTTCATGACTTGTCGTTCAAGATGCGACTTTGCGCCGCTGGCCCGTGACCGTGTCGAGCCTCTCGAGGAAGAACGAGCGCATCGAACCGGTCGGTTCGAGCTCGGCGCACTTGCGGTAGGCGGCTGCGGCCAAATTCTTGCGATCTTGCTGCTCGTAGAGAGCCCCGAGACAGGCCCAAGCCCGGAGAAACCCGGGACGCTCACGAACGCAAAGCTCGAGAAGCGGTCCCGCCCCGTGGTGATCCTGCTTCGCCCAGAAGAAGTGACTTCCCAGCAAGAACGCCGCATGTGCGTGCCGAGGCTGGCGGACCAAAACGTCCCTCAATATCTTCTCGCCGATCGAATCGACTTCGTACTTCAACTTCGCTTTCGCATCCATGACCGCCATGTACTCGAGAACGGTTTGATCTTCGGGCGACCGCAAGAAAGCCTCCGAAAGAAGCGCATTGATCTTCGATGTCGGAGCTTCGGCCTCGAACAAAACTTGCACGCACAACATGAGAAAGCGCACCTCTCGCAGTTCACCTTGAACGGAAGCCAAGAGCTGCGTCGCGAGCGGCAATGCGGCCTCGATCTTTCCTTCGGCGAAGAGCTTTCTGAGCGACGTGACGGTCGGCGACTCCATTGAAGTGCTTCCGCTCATCACCGACTTGCAAAACGGGCAGAGTCCGACCGAAGGCCCGCTCGGGGCGCCACAACACTCGCACACGATCGTGAAACTCACGCCTTTTTCTCCTGGCCACAGTGGGGACAGAAGCGGAAGTCGGCCTCGACGGAACTCCCACAGCCCGAGCAGAAACCGCCCGAGCGTGGAACCGAGCCACGCGGAGCTTCGCTCGCGAGTTGCTTCGCGAAGAGCAGACTCATCATCGCTTGCATCGGGTCCGACTTCGCTTCGCCAGCGCCGAGTCCATTGGCCGCTTTGTAGACCATGTAGGCTTTCGGATCTCCGATCATGTCCATCGCGGCTTTCGAATCCATTGCATCGAGGACTTCCTTCGGCGGAAGGAGTGACGCGACTTGGACGTCGGTAATGCGAATTCCGCACTCCTCGAATTTCGGCGCGACGAGCTTCTCGATGTTTTGCGAGACGGCGTCGTGACGACGGCTCAGCTCGGGCAAGGTGCGAATGCCGTCGAGGGCGACAGGAAGTTGTTCCAAGATCGCGCCTTGAATCGTTTCCTCGAGATCGACGATCGAATACGTCGATCGGCTTCCGAAGAGGCTCGTGTAGAACTTCTGCGGATGTCGCATGCGAACGGTGTATTGACCGAAGCCACGGACCGGAAGTGTCTTCCCGCCGTCGAATTGATGGAGAACGGGTTGTGAAGTCCCCCACCGACGCGAGACGAACGATTGGCCGGAGAAGAAAATCAATTCACAGCGAAGCGGGCTCTGGAAACCGAGCTTCCAGTTCGCGAGACGCGTGAGGATCGGAAGGTTCGCCGTTTTCAACTCGTGCGTTCCGCCCGTCAAGACGTCGCAGACGCGTCCTTCGTAAACGAAGATCGCACACTGGGTCGGTTTCACGACCACGACGGTGCCGTCGAAGAGATCGATCGAACCCGTCGCCGGAACTTTTGCCGCGATCAAAGTTCCCGAGGGATCTTCAAATTCGTAGATCCCTTTGAAGAGCTGAGACTGTTGCTTGGGTGCGGCCATCGAGAGAGTCCTCCTCGGGAGATGTCGGGACTCTCATTTTTCGGCATTTAAAGGATTCGCGTTTAAAAATTCGCACTCGCGTCTCGTTTCGAGACGCGGATTTTTCAGGCGCTCGCTTCGCGATCGGCCAAAATGGTCAGGTCTCCGTGCGCGAGCAATGCGGACGCCGGCAACGAAGGGTCGCCCGCGAGAAGTTTCGCGAGGACGTCGCGCTTCGCTTTTCCGCTGACGATGATGCAGACCGAACGGCAGCGGGTGAAAGCCCCTGCTCCGTACGTGACTCCCCACGTGCCCGGCTCCGCGGCGATCTGGCCCCGCGTCGTGTCACTCAAGCGAACGCAGCCGCTGAAAAACTCGCGACCAAGTCCAGGTTCGTGAAACGCGATGTGTCCGTTCAGACCAAGGCCGAGGACCGCGACGTCGGCGACGTCATCGGCGCCTTCGATCCAACTAAATTGCGGAAGATACGACGGCAGCTCGTCTTCGAAAAATTTCTTGAACTGCCCCTTCCCCTGACCGGTCAAGACGTCGTCGATCTGAAAGAGCTTGATGCCTTTCAAGAACGACGGGCGCTCCTTTTCCCAGAGCCGATAGAGCGGCGTGGGCGTACGGCCCGCAGGGAGGAACATCGACTTCGGTGCACGGTCCACGCACCAGTTCGTCGCTTCTCGACTCATGTGTGACAGGTCTTCGCATATGACGAGCTTCATGTTCCAATATGACAAGATAGGCGTGAGGCGATGTCGAGTCCAAAATACGATCTGCTAGTCGTGGCGCACCCGGATGACGAAACTTTGTTTTTCGGGGGCCTTCTCCTGCGCCGGAGAACTCGACCCTGGACCGTGATCTGCGCGACCGATGGCAATGCCGACGGCATGGGTCAGGTTCGGAAAAAACAATTCGAAACAGCGTGCAAGAAACTCGGCGTGAAATCGGCGCTCTGGTGGAGCTACCCCGATCGTTACGAAGATCGACTCCCCGTCGACGACTTGGTCACGAGATTGAAGGCGCTCCCGAAGCCGCACACGATTTTCACTCACGGAATTATCGGAGAGTACGGCCATCCTCACCATCAGGACGTCAGCTATGCGGTCCATGCGGCGTTCGCCGGCCACCCTCGCGTGCATGCCTCCGCCTACAACGCGTTCCCGGATTTCCGGATCGCGCTGACGGAAAAAGAATTTCGCTTGAAGGCGAAAATTCTCACGGAGATCTACGGTTCCGAGACGACGAAATTCTTGAACTTGCTCACGGCGAGCTCGACCGAGGGATTCTTGACCTTGAAGCCGAAAGAAATCGAAGCGCTCTATGCGTTTCATGCGAAAGGTCAGGCGCTGGACTCTAAAGCGCTGACTCGCTATGCGTGGCTGGAAGATTTCCTGAAATCGCGACCCGGTGCGACCCGCCAGTTCTGATTTCCACTTTCGCCGCTGGTGCATAGAGGATTCAGCGAGCCTCGCGTCAGATCTCGTAAAGCCCACGTGTTCGCTCCCAGGAAACCTCGGTCCCCTTCTGCCCCCGAAATGGCTACTTCTCCGTTGGCGCTACGCTTGCAATATCAAGTGATTGGAGTCGGTTCGCTACCACGGGGGATCATGTGAAGGAACTCGTCGCTCTCTTGGCACTCTTGTTCGCCACCATCGCACACGCACAGAATCTTCAAGTCACGGGACCGGTGAAATCCGCTGGTCGTGGTTGCCCGAACAATGACGTCTCGGTGACGTGGTCACCCGACATGGCGGCATTTTCGATTCTGTTCGACCAACTGAAAGCGGAAACGACCGCTCGTGGAGTCGACAATCGAAACTGCAAAGTCGCCTTTCCTTTACGAATCGACGCGGGCTGGCGCTTGCGTCTCGTGCAGGTCGAACATCGCGGCTTCTTGAACTTGGCCGCGGGCGATCGTGGTCAACTCATCGCGACTTACAAGTTCCGCGGTGGAAAAGTCTGCAACGACAATCGCTGCCGACGCTCGACTCCGACTGAACTTCGCCGCAACTATGCGGGTCCGATCTCAGGCGATCTTTATGAAGTCACGGGAGCCTCGAGCGAGTGGGAGTTCAGCGCTTGCGGTGGCGACATCCAGATGGAAATCGACACGCACTTGCGCGTCGGCGGCCCCACAGGAAGCGGAGCTTTGATGGTGCTCGACTCGATCGATGGCGCGTTGAATGCGAATGCGGTTTACCGCATGCAGATCGAGCGCTGCGACGAAGTCCAGCCTGGTCCCGGTCGTCCCGGCCCCGGTCCAGGCCCGCGTCCTGGTCCGCGCCCGATTCCTCCGCCGCGGCCTCGCTTCCGTTAATCGTTCACTTCTTGCCCATTGAATCGGGACGAACGCGAAGAAATTTTCCGTCATCCGTCGAGAGATAAAGATGACCCTCCGGACCGACTCGCACGGTCCGGAGTCTTGAATCCAAATCCTTCAACATCTCTTCCTGTGCACCGGCTTTGCCATTCGCGAGCGCGACTCTTCGTAGCTGCATGCCGCTGAGACACGCCAAGAACGCGTGACCGTCCCATTTCGGAAACGCTTTGCCTCGGTAGATCGCGAGACCCGACGGAGAAATCGATGGCACCCAGTGAGCCACTGGGGCCTCCATTCC
>JAZKJB010000378.1:0-15338 GCA_040384505.1 Bdellovibrionota bacterium
CTGTGAAACCGAGGTCCGACGCATGTGAGCGTGTCTCATTCCGAGACGACGGCTCTCCCGACCTAAGCCCCAAATACGCTTTATCCGCATCTCAGGATGATTCGCTTTCAATTTCGAAATTCGCCTCAAGAAGAGAATGTTTCGACCCAATTCTGCCGATAAACTAATGGAACTCCCTTTCAGTTCCTGAACTTCGGAGGCACCTCGACATGCGGATGATTCGACTCGCGTTGATCACCGTTTTCGCACTCGGGTTTTCGCTTCACGCGACGGCGGGCGAAATTCAATTCTCCGCGTACTCGCGAATGATTTCCTGGGAACAACTTGAAAAGATGACGCCCGAAAAGCGAGCGGCGTATCTCGAAGAGCTTCGCCAGCTCTTGCTCGAGATGGAGCAAATGCAAGCCGAGCGCGCGAAGCGCGATCCCGAGCTTCGCCTTCGAATGACTTCGATGTACGACATCTTCCGGACTCTCGTCGGCGATGCGGAGGCCATGGGCGCCGGCACGGGGGTAAACAATTCTGCGAATTGGTGCAGAGGTCCCGTGTTCACGCTCATACCGGGGATCGTCAATCGCTGCGTGAGATCGAACTCGCGTGCCGCCCAACACTATCATCTCGACAGGCTCATCGAATTCAACAGAAGGAAGGCCGCCGCCGAGCGAGCCAATCCCGCTTCGGCCACTCGGGCTCCCGCAGCCGGAGCCGCGGTCCCAGCTGCAGCTCCTGCAGCAGCTCCAGGCGGAACGATCCCTCAGGGACAGCTTTCAGCGGACGAGGTCCAGCGGCAAAGACGAATCCAGAGGCAAAAGGCGAGAGAACGACAGCAAGCTCTTGCGGCTCAAGCTGCGACCGAGGGCGGTGGGCACTCCGCTCCGAATCCCCCTCCGCGCCCGAGACGGACCGAAACGGATAACACCGTGAACAAGGACGCCGTGATGTGTGCGGCGGAAGCTGCGGCGATTCCGGCGAATACCGGACTCGCCTGCAATCCTGAAAAAATCAACGAAGCTCGTCGCAACTTCGACGGACAAACGCAACAAAACTGTATTTACGCCGGTCACGTACGAACCTATAGAGACCGTGTTGCAAGGCCCGGACAGTGTCTGCCGGTGTTTCAATATTGCGTTCCGAATGACGGAAGCAACGACACCGAAGGCCCAGGATGTCGAGAGGCGACCGATCCCGCGCACGCGAAAATTCCTATGTTCCGCTGCGAACCCACCGAAGTCCTTTGCAATCCGCTCCTTTTCGGAGTGCGCCGCAGCCCCGAAGGCAACGAAGTCCGCCGCCTTCAGGCGATCTGCGTTCCGCAGGCGGGCGCGGCAACCTATGCTTGTTACAATGCCATCGCCGAAAGCGGCGACCGGCACGTCGACCTCATGAATATGACCGACAACTTAAGGTCCAAGAACGAAAACCTCCTGACTCCGGAAGAGTGGGAGCAGACACAAGCTCAGCGCAATCAACTGCATCGCCTATGGGACCAGCTCGCGACTTCGCTACACGACATGTGCGTCGCGAACCCCAAGGAAAACGAGCTCGCCGACAGTCGACAGGTCTTCTGTGAAGAGTGTCACTGGATTCGATTGCGACTCGTAGAGATGAATGCACTTCGACACAAGGACGGGAAGCAGCTTTGCGACCAGTTGGTCCTCGGTTCGACAGGCGCGGGAACGTTGACTCCGAGCCAAGCGCGAATCACCGGTAACTCCGCCCCTACGACGGCAGACGTCCTTCCTGGTGGCCAGGCCGCGACCCTGACGGCTGACCCCAACGCACGACGCGTACCCGCGGCAGCACCCGCCAGCCGCTAATCATGCCTTGACTCACTCTCGTGAAATGACGATCACAGGCTCATGCCCATGAGCCGTCATTTGATCACCGTCGATTCTTTTCATTCCAACGCAAAAGCGATGCGCTCGCACTTCGAAGAGAGATTCGAGGATCCGAAAGAAGCGCGCTCGGATCGGTTCGTGTGGGATTACTGGCACGTGCCCGGGCAGTACACGGCTCTGCGAACGCCCGCTTATCATTTCTTCCCGAAGAAGTTGTACGATGCCTTCCACCAAGAGCTCGTCTGGTGGGGCCGCCGTACCCTCGGCTGCCACGACATCTCGCCGCCCTGGATGAGTTGCTACATCGATGGCTTCGGACAAGAGCTGCACGGCGATCTCCCGCACGGCCCCTGGGCTTTCGTTTATTCACTCACACCTTGGACGAAGAGAAAATTCCGCGGAGGAGAAACCGTTCTCCTGAAAGACGACATTCTCTCTTACTGGCAAGGCTTCAAGTCGGCTCGTGGTCTCGAGAGAGAAGACATCGTCGAAGAAATCCCGGCGAAGTTCAATCGACTCACCGTTTTCGATCCGCGCGTACCCCACGGCGTCCGCACGATCGAAGGCGTACGCGATCTTCTCGAAGGACGGCTCGTGATCCACGGTTGGTTCGTGCAGCCACGGCCGTTCATCGAAGGGCCGCTCGCACCTCGCGAACTGCAAGGTATGATCGACGATTTGAGTGGCGAGCTCTCGGGCTTGATCCAAGACGGTCTCGACCTTCAAGGTCTCGTGAGTTTGAAAATCCAGATCGCGGCTTCGGGCCAAGTTTCGAAAGTCTCACCGCTCAGCAATTCGCTGAGACATCCCGCGGGAGACGACCGCATCGAGAAAGCGCTCGTGCGCCACGTGCAGAAGTGGGTTTCGAACGTGAAATTCAAAAAACAGCGTGGCCCGTCGAGCGTGACGTTACCTTTGGTCTTCGAAGCGCAGTGAGCGCGCCTTCGGTTACTTCTTGCGTTTGATCTGAGCCGCGAAGCGAGCTTGAAGCTCGGCGCAAACTCTCGAGTCGGTGCTGACGGTCGCGCACAACGAAGCGCGCGCACGGCCGCGGCGGCGAAGAGTGTCGAGGAACTTTTCTTTCGACGACTCGGAATCCCAGCCCGCCCAAGCCTCGAAATCTCCGTCGACGGGAGTTCGATAGTCGATCCGGCTGTCTTGGATGACGACGTAATCCGAATCGAGACCCTCTTCCTGAAGCACCGTCGTCACCAAAGACCAGCACGCGAGAACCGCGAGCGAGTGGACGCTTCCACCGAAAGCCGTGTTCTTGTGATTGATGTTCGGAGCGAGGGGCGCCACGAGAACGACTTCGTCGCCCGAAGACGAACGCACCTGAACACCCATCGCACCGGCGAGGGGGATCTCGGCTAGAATTCGTTCTTGAAGAGAGTGGCTCATGAGACTCGTTTGCATGGGAAAGTAGGTTTAGCACTCCCCTCCTGGAACCGCAAATACTTGATTTGATTACCAAATCGGATGCTGATAAACAAGGCTTACCGATGAACCTGATTCTTCTCGAAGACGTTGATTTCACTTCCGATTCGCATGTTCGGCTCGATGGTCGGCGAGCTCGTCACATTTTCGGAGTCCACCGGGCGAAGCTAGACGATGTTTTGAGGGTGGGTCTGATCAACGGACTCATCGGAGAAGGCCGATGTCTCCGGATTGACGAGGGATCTTGTGAACTGGAAGTCCACTTCTCGGCTTCACCACCCTCACCGCTCCCGCTCACTCTTTATCTCGCGCTCCCGAGACCGAAGTTTCTCAAGCGCATCCTTCAGACGGTCAGCTCGCTCGGAGTGAAGGACATCCATCTCCTCAATTCCTACCGAGTCGAAAAGGTCTACTGGAGTTGTGCGCAGCTCGAAGCCCACGCGATTCGCGAAGCTTTGCTTCTTGGACTGGAACAGTCGCGGGACACCATCGTTCCCCGAGTTCATCAACATCGGCTGTTCAAACCGTTCGTCGAAGACGAGCTCCCGGCGCTCGTGAAAGACACGAGAGCTTTGGTCGCTCATCCTCTGGCGACCGCGGCATGCCCGAGAGAATCTTCGACGTCGCACACGTCTCTCGCGGTCGGACCCGAGGGTGGGTTCATCGATTATGAAATCGAAAAGTTCGCGAATGCTGGTTTCACGCCGGTCGAGATCGGCGCGCGCATACTGAAAGTCGAAACGGCCGTCACCGCGCTCATCGCGAAGTTGACCTGAAATTGGCCTAAAACTGCCTCGAAGAAAGTGTGGCTGGCTTCGGGCTCTCATGCTTTCATTGGGGCATGACGACTAATACTCCGGCCCAATCCAACCAGAGAAGCTTCCTCGATTCGCTCAAACCGTACATGGAAAAAGGACCCCTCGTGGCCCTCTTCCTCGGGATCTCGTCGGGATTCCCCTTCGCGATGATCGGCGCGACACTGACGTCGTGGTTGGCGGGGCTCGAGATCAAGAAGTCGAGCATCACGACGTTCGCGCTCGTGATCTTGATGTACAACTTGAAATTCCTCTGGGCCTGGGCGATCGAAAGCGTTCGCATCCCGATCCTCGGGCGACTCGGCCAGCGTGTGTCGTGGATGCTTCTCGCCGGAACGATGGTCATCTTGGCCGTCATGAACCTCGGCCAATCCGATCCCGCCGGAGATCTTTACGCGACGGCGTATGCCGCGATCTTGGTGGGCTTCGCTGGCGCGACGTTCGACATCGTCATCGATGCCTACAGAATCGAAACTCTGCAGCCGCATCAACTCGGTATCGGTTCGGGAATGTCGCAGTACGGGTGGAGAATCGGTGCGGCCGTCGCAGGTTACATCGCATTGAAACTCTCGATGCCTTTCGGATGGTCGGTCGCTTACATGGCGTGCGCGGCGCTCGCGTTGCCCGCGATGTTGACGGCACTCGTTCTCGGTGAACCGCCTCGCCACCGCACGATCGCGAAAACCACGAAGAGCTGGAACGAGCGAATGAGTGCCATCGGCGAATCGATTTACAAACCACTCGTCGAATTCTTCCGCCGCCGTGGCGCTTTTCTCGTTCTCGTTTTCATCTTGCTCCACAAAGTCGGCGACACGCTCGCGAACCTGACTCTCAGGATCTTGTTCAAAGACATCGGCTTCACGCCTGCTGAAGTGGCGGACTACGACGTCGGTGTCGGCTTCATCGCCCTTCTTCTCGGCGTTTTCGTCGGCGGCATCCTCTATGCGAAATTGGGATTGAAACGTTCGGTGTTCCTGAGCCTCGTGCTCATGGCCGTTTCGAATTTGGGTTTCGCTTGGCTCGCGATGGTCGGTCACGACAACTTCGCGATGGCGAGCGTCGTTTCCTTCGAGAACTTCTCGAGCGGAATCGGTGGCGTCACGGTCGTCGCGTATTTCTCGGCGCTCTGTAACTTGAGTTTCACTGCCACCCAGTATGCGTTGATCTCGGCAGCCGCCAGCGTCGTCGGGCGAATCGCGACCGGCACGACGGCGGGGGCGATGATGGAGAGCATGGGGAACGTGAACTTCTACTTGTTCACGACCGCGATCGCGGTCCCCGGGATCATCTTGTTCTGGTTCATGATGCGCGCAGGTTTGATCGATCAGTCGATCGGCGACGCTGGCACGAAGTCTTACGACGAACGATAAAACGAAAAATGATCGTAGTGTTTCGGTGCGACGACTTGGGAGAGCCACGGCTCTCCTCTTTCGATCGCATCGCGTGAAGCACGTCCACGGCCGACGACCGTGATGTCTCGACGCATGGAGATCTCGCGTAGATCGACGAGCGTTTTCTTGATCGCAGCGCGAGTTCCGTAGTCATAGAGAAAGTAGACGTCGGCCTCAGCCGGGTGGAACGACGGTGACGCGAGATCCGCTTCGATCAACTCGACGTTGGTGAATTGAAATCTCACGGCACACCTTCGAAATTCCTCGACTCGCTCGCGAACGTATTCATACCCGATGAATTTCAATTCTGGCGCATATCGACCAACGACGAATCCCAGTCGACCGTAGCCCGCACCGAGATCGACGATGACGCTTCCAGCAGGGAGCGCGAGCTCGTTCAAAATGAAACGGAATTCGGTGTACGGCGTGTGAACGGCTTGAACCGGATGACCGATCCAGAGTTGTCGGTCATCGTCGGATTTCTGGTTCGCGAGGCGCGCCTCGATCGCCTCCGTTTCGAGACCGAGCCACATATCCACTTCCACGGAATGCGCTTGTTCCTCCCGGTACGTTTTCGCACCGTGAGTTTTCAAAAGTGGAAAAGGGTCGTTCGGATCGAAATCGATCATCGTCGACGGTTATCGGCCGAAGGCTTCATGTTTGTCGAGCCAATAGGTCCCAGACATGGTGGAACTTTCACCAAACCTACGGGACCCGCCATGGGATCGGCGTTTAGAATCGTGGTGATGAACGTGTCACGCCTCAAATGGGTCCCGAACGCACTCTCCATCTTCAGAATGGGTCTCGCCGGCCTCTTCCCGTTTCTGCCGATGTCGGCACCCGTGCGTGTCACGGTCATCGTGATCGCCGCACTCAGCGAATTCCTCGACGGTTTTCTCGCTCGCAGATGGAACGCCTGCACTCAGCTCGGTCAGCTTCTCGATCCGGTCGCCGACAAACTCTTCGTACTCGCGACGGCAGGCACGTTGATCTACGAAGGTCGGCTCACGTACCTGCAGTTCTTCTTGCTCGCTTCGCGAGACATCATCGTCGCGATCGGGACGATTTCGGTTTGGGTGGAGTCGAAAGACGAATCGATCGCGCACTTGAAGCCGCGGATCCTCGGAAAGATCGCGACCGGCTTTCAGTTCGCCTTGCTCTTGATCATGTTCGCCGAGCTCCGTTTCGCGGAGACGTTCTTACAGATCACGATCGTGGCGAGCGCGCTTGCGGCGATCGACTATCTCTACACCGTATTGCATCGGCGCTTCGATCGCGTCAGCGCGTGATCGATAAATCGTGATCGCGGTCTCGCCGGCCGCGGGATCGGCTTTCGCGAGCCAACCGTGACGTGACTCGATCGAGTAGCGACACGCTCGCCCGCGTGCGACGATCGTGATCGCTTTTTTCGCGGCGACTCTCTTCAAATCGAAGAGAGTTTTTTCGATCGCCTTCGGAGTTCCGTAATCGTAGATGAAATAAACGTCGGCCTGCGGAAGCTTGAATTCCGGAGACGTGAGATCCGCGTGATGAAGCTCGGCCAACGTCGCCCCGAAACGCTCGAGCGCGCGACGTCCATCGCGAACTCTTTCGCCCACGTATTCGTAACCGAGAAATCTCACGCCGGGCTCGTGACGATGGAGGACGAAGCCCATTCTTCCGTAGGCTGCCCCGAGATCGACGACCGACATTCCGGGCTCGAGCGCGAGTCCGCTGAGACTTCGGCGAATCTCGAAGTAGGGCGTGAGAAGATCGCGAGGAGAAAGTCCGAACCAAAGTTGATGTTTGTCTCCGCTCGTCGAAGGAGCGGGTTCACGACTTCCGCGCTTCGCCAGCGCCGCTTCGATCTCGTCCACGCGAAGCCCGAGCCAACGATCCGCATCGACCGCGTGATCGCGGGCTTCACTGGCTGAGAACTGCGCCTGGAGCGGGAATGGATCGCGCGGTTGGAACGTCGACATCCCCTCTATCAGATGAGGAGCGGCGGGTGTTCGCAATGCGAGCTTGGAAATCAGGACTTAAGGCAGGGAGTGAGTCAGTTGGAAGCGCTCGAGCGGCGAGTCGATGCGCGCGCTCCGGAGTTGGTACCGAGCGCGGTTCTCATGGCGTCGTCGAGTCCGGGGTAATTAAGGAGCGCGTTGCAACGTACTCGAGTCGCCTGATCGGTTTTGGCCGACATCGCGAAGCGATTGCGTGGATTCACCCGCTCTCCGTTGATCAGAAGACCGAAGTGAAGATGCGGTCCCGTGACGTTACCGGTGCGGCCCGAAACTCCGATTTGCTCACCTCGCTGGAAGCACGAGCCCGCGCGAAGGCCTTCGGAGAAACTCGTGAGATGCGAATACTGAGTTTCGTAACCGTTCCCATGCGCGAGGTAGATCGTATTCCCGTAGCCCTTTTTTCTCGACGCCGGGCGATCGATACGCGAGACGCAACCATCGGCCGCCGCGATGACCGGCGTTCCCATCGGAGCGGCGATATCGAGACCTCGATGATTTCTCGACATCATCGCGCCATTCGTCGTGCGCCTCGCCCGGCGCGGACCGTAGCCCGAGGAGAAGCGGCAGCTGGGGCCGCAATCGCAAACGGGGCTCGAGAGAATCTCTTGAGGGAACGGGCGACCCCTGATGCGTGTCATCTCGATGTCGAACTGCTCGACGCGCGTCTCGACGGTTTCTTCGGCTTCGTGGTCGTGCTCGTCGTCTTCGCCGAATTCGTCGACGTTCTCGCCGGTAGCGAAAATTGCGTCGTCGATCGAGCTATTGGCTGGGCCTTGCTGCTGCAGCTCCGGCTCCGGCGGTGGAGGCCGACTCGTGAGCGCGAGGAAGTCATTTACCGAAACGAGGAAGCGCGAACCTCTGGGAAGTTGACGTCCCTCTTGCGTACGCAAGTCGCCGCCCGAAGTGAGCATTAGAGCGAAATTTCCATTCGTATCGCGGTAAGAGGACGCCTGCAGAACGCGGCCGATATCGGGTTTTCCGTCCACCATCGAAGCTCGCACCATGGCGCCCGTCACGACGATCGTGATCTTCGATTCGGAAGAAAGCGTCCCGAGATACTGACTGTCGGTTCCGTAGAGACGAATCGGAGCGGTCTCCGTCGGATAAAGCGAGAGATGATAGGAATCGAGGTTCCAGTCGTCGGCCTTGGCAGTCGTCGGCCATGCTTGCATGAACGCGAATGCCAGAGCCATCGCGTTCAGGAGCATCGATTTTTGAATCCGAGTGAATCGCATTCGAACCTCTACTGGCTAATCCACTTCAAGGAACGAACCAACGCTCGGCTCACGGTCGTGGACCTAGGTGTCGAAAGTTTTGACAGGGTGTGAGCGCTGTTGGGCCCCGGCCCAAAACCGGCTAACTACGCGAGAACCCACCACCAAAGGCTCACGGTGAGGAACGAAAGCGGAATTCCGAGGCCCACCAGGAGCTGGGCGAGATCGCCGTCGAGCTCCATCTCCCTCGCGACAACCGCGGCCGTAATCATGGGTGCCATCGCCGCCTCGAGAACGACGACCTGAAAGGCGAGCGAGGACCGTTCGAGAATCCGAGAGAAAATCACGTACGCCAGGAGAGGCGAGACGACGAGTTTCAGTCCCAGTGCAACCACGAGTTGGTGCCACCGCGGCACGATCAACGCCCGATCGAGCTCGAGTTGCCAGCCGACGGAAATCAAAGCAAACGGAACGAGCGTCCGACCGAAGAGCGCAAGTGCCGATTGAACGAGGCCTTCCCGCGGAACGTCGAACGTCGCCAAGAGAACCGCAATCACGACGGCGATGAGCGGCGGGAACGTGAGCATGCGCTTCACGGCTTCGCCGATCGAAATCGCGCGTGCGGAGTAAAACGAGGCGACCATGATGCCCACTGTTGAGAGCGCGAGGAAAGTTCCGGGTTGATCGACGACGATCGCGAGCGAGAGCGCCTCGCGCCCATAGAACATCTCGATCAAAGGATATCCCACGAACGAGGTGTTACCGAGACCCGCGGTCAACGTGACGGCTCCGACCGTCGCTCGTGACCAACCGAGCCAACGACCGCAGGCGAACGCAACCGCGAACGTGAACGCGAAGACGAGCCACGGCATGAGGGCGAGACAAACGAGTTCGGTCGAAAGCGCTTGTGACGAAGCGAAGACTTTCGGTAGCTCAGAGAGCACCAAGGCGGGAAGGGAGATCCATAAGATCACGAAGTTGAGAGGCCTCACGCGTGAGCGCTCGAAACGACCCACGCGTCGCAAGGCGAAACCCAGTAACAGACAAACCACGATGATGATGAAATTGGACACGCTTCACCAGAGTGTCACTTGCCACGACCGTCGCCAAGTGGTGAGAATCTCCGCACGCGAAATGCGGAGGTTAGAATGAAGATCGACATCGGAATCCCTGAGAAAGAACGCAAGGAAATCGCCAAAGGTCTTTCGCGACTCCTCGCCGACACCTACACGCTTTACTTGAAGACCCACAACTTCCACTGGAACGTGACGGGTCCCCAATTCCAAACGCTACATCTCATGTTCGAAACCCAGTACAACGAGCTCGCTCTCGCGGTCGATTTGATCGCAGAACGCATTCGCGCACTCGGCCTCCCCGCTCCGGGAACCTACGCCGAGTTCGTCGAGCTCTCGTCGATCAAAGAAGATCGCGGCCACCTTTCGTCGGACAAGATGATCAAGAAGCTCGTCGAGGGCCAAGAAGCGGTCGTCCGAACGGCCCGCTCGATCTTCCCGGTCGTCGAAGCGTCGTCCGACGAGCCGACGGCGGATTTGCTCACTCAGCGCATGCAAATCCATGAAAAGACCGCATGGATGCTGCGAAGCCTTCTCGAGAAGTAAGCAGAACTGGACGCGACGTAGGTCCGTCTGTGATACCCTTCCCCAGGAGCGAACGAGATGATCGTTCGAGGGGGAGGGACAACACATGAAACGACTCGGTCTCATTTTCGTCGCCTGCAGTTTCATGATCTCCGCACCGACCTTCGCGACGACGGTCGTGATCGTCACGGATCAACCGGGACAAGTGAAAGCGAAGGAAGTCATTTCCACGCTGAAGTCCACGCCACCATTTTCGCGACTCCAATCCTTCGATCTGAAAATCAAAACCGCTTCGACGAAAACGATCGGGTGCGACGCCGCTCCGCTGGCCGCGCAGAAATCGAATTTCCGTGGAGTCGGTGAAGAGGCGCTTCAATATTTCGAATCCATCGACCGGCTGTCTCGCCTGTCTCTTGGCGCGAAAGGTCTCGCAGCCGCGAAAATCCCGGCTTCTTGCACGGGAAACAAAACGAAACCGACTCGACTCATCACGTGCGACACGCCGAAAGCGAATCGATATCTCGGCAGCGTGAAGGGAACCATGAAGGCGGACTTCGTGCTCGTCGTCTTGAATCTCCCGCAGTACGGAGGCTCCGGCGGTCGTTATCCCGTGATCACCGCCGGTTCGCCCGCGACGATGATGGTCCACGAGTTCATGCACCAACTCGGGTTCGCCGACGAGTACGCGTACATCTCCGCGTGCGAAGCGGACACTTACTGCGACGTTCAAGCCGAAGATTCGAAGTCGAAGAGTGGTTATGGATATCTGCCCGGAACGTCGTTCAACGTCGCGCTTTTCAATTCATTCAACAGCTATATCGACGACGAAGACGTTCGCAACCGCCACGCGACCAAAATTCCCTGGGTGAGGTCGATCGCGACATCGACGCCGCTGCAGGTGAACGGAAAACTCGGGACACCTGCGGCGAGCAGTGAGGTCGGAATCTATCCCGCGATCGTCTGCGAAAAGGCCAGCCGCAGACTCGACACGTGGCAGTCGGTTTCCAAGAGCACGATCATGAAGTCGCTCTCGACGAACTACATTCCCGAAGTTTATTGGAACACGATCGCGAAATCCCTCGGTACGACGATTCGACCCGCTTCGAAGACGAAATGAAAATTCATCATCTCCATTGCGGCTCGCTCTGTCCCGCGATGGGCCGCATTTTCAAAAGCTACTTCCTCCCCGAAACGGTCTGTCACTGTTTTCTCGTTGAGACCGGGACGAAACTCGTGCTCGTCGACACCGGCATCGGCCGCGAAGACATGCGCGATCCGTCGCGCTTGGGGCTGATGGCTCCGCTCCTCGGATTGCAAAAAAACGATGGAGCGAATTCGGCCTTCGAACAAGTGAAAGCGCTCGGCTATTCCCCCGAAGACGTGACCGACATCATCGTCACTCACATGGACGTCGATCACGCGGGCGGCATTCCGGATTTCAAATGGGCGAACGTTCACGTTCACGAGCGAGAGCTCGAAGCCGCACGAGCGCGGAACACGCTCGTCACGAAGCAGCGCTACAGCGCCCTCCATGTATTGAAAGATTCGAAGTGGGAGCCTTTTCGCACGGGTGCCGAGCAGTGGCACGGCTTCGATCGCGCGCAAGAACTCAACGGCCTCGGGCCCGACATCCTCGCGATCTCGCTCCCCGGTCACACGGTCGGTCACTCTGGTGTCGCGATCAAACAAGGTGACGGCTGGCTCTTGCACGCCGGTGACTCGTATTACAACCGTCGTGAGATCATCGCGGGAGATCGGCCCCCGCTCGCACTCGAATTCATGAAAGCCGTCGTCCACACGGACCTCGCGACGACGAAAAAAACTCAGTCGCGATTGACCGAGCTTTCCAAGAACCCGTCGGTGCGAATGGTGTGCAGCCACGACCCCACGGAACTTCGCGCGTTCACGTCTTCGAACGGGCGCTGAGACTCATTTCAATTCGAGAGTGAACACGCGCAGGTCTCCGCGCTCCCCGGCGGCGACTCCACCGTCCGTGAACCCCAGTTTCTGCATCACGCGGATCGAAGCCGCGTTTTCTTGATCGACGGTGGCGACGATCTTCTTCGTGCGCGTTTTGCCCGCCGTGAATTCGACGACTCGTTTCGCCGCTTCGGTCGCGAGACCTCGTCCACGGTGATCCATGTCGATGGCATAGAGAAGATATTCGTCGTCGGGACGGCCGATATCGAGCACGAGGAGGCCAGCGAAGCCGACGATCCGATCTGCTTCTTCGCCTTCGGCTTCACGCAAAGCGAACAAGCCCGTTCGCCCGTGAGCGAAAGCTTTGGCGCTTCGCTCGAACCAAAGAGTCAGGCGTTCGCGCCCGAGAGAAGGAGCGTCGACCAGAAAATGCGAGACGCCAGGCTGCTCCACCAGGCGCAGGATCGCTTCGAAGTCGGATTTTACGAGGGGCTTCAGTTCGAGACTCACTGGACAGTGAGCGTATCTTCGATCTCCATGAGCTGCCACTCGATTTTCTCGCAAGCTTTCAGTAGGCGAGAGTACCGAACGCGGTCGAACGAACTTTTCTCACGGGCTTTTCCACAGAGATAGAGGGTGCACGTTTCCCTCAAGTACGGTGGCACCACGCATCCCTTCGGCCCGATGAAACGAATCGGATGCTTTTGCTTCTCGAAGAAATGTCCCGATTTCGCGGCTTGCTCGGCGACGTGTTGGCAAATTCGATCTTTGCAAGCGCAGCCACTTTCGACGCACGCGCCACAGGAATCAAAGGTGAACTCGTACATCATTCGATACACGCGTTCTTTTCGGTTGAGCAAAGTCGCTCGTCGCATTGCCGATGTCATCCGCCGACCACGCCCGTGTCTCGCGCACCAGTCAAGGCTCACGCCCGTTCGGGAAAATTCGACCCGCGAGCTGGAATGACACCACGAGAGCGGAAGCTCGCCGCTCTGGAGCGGTGGATTCGAGTTGAACGACGGTTGGAGTCACCGCGGCTCCGATCGAAGTGGTTCGGTCATTGCTCAATCATGGGTCGCAGCCACCTTACCGGTGTCAAACGGGCCATGTTTTTGGGGGGCCCTCTCTGCTCACACCATTTTTGGGAGGATAAATGAAATCACCATTCCACAAGTTGGTCCTGGCCATGGCCGCGATCAGCTTCGTCACTTCGTCGTTGCCCATGGGGGCATTCGGCCAAGAAGACGATCCCCGCCGTCGCGGCGGTGGCGGAGGTCGGCCCGAGCGACCTGAGCGTCCGGAAAGACCGGAACGCCCCGAGCCGCCTCCTCAACCCGAAAGGCCCGACAGGCCCGATCGCCCGTCGCCTCCGCCTTCGCAACCCGCTCCGCCTCCGTCGCAGCCGGCACCGCCGCCTTCCCGACCGGAGCGTCCGGAACGGCCCGAGCGCCCGGCACCTCCTCCGCGTCCGGATCGTCCCGATCGTCCGGAGCGCCCGGAACCACCGCCGCGTCCCGACCGCCCGGATCGTCCGAGCCCTCCGCCGGAACGTCCGCAGCCCCCGCGTCCGCCGGATCGTCCGCAACCGCCGCCTGAGCGTCCGCAGCCGCCGCGTCCGCCGGATCGTCCCGACAGACCCGATCGTCCGAATCCCCCGCCCGATCGTCCGCAACCACCGCGTCCTCCGGATCGTCCCGACAGACCCGATCGTCCGGATCGTCCGAATCCGCCGCCCGATCGTCCGCAACCGCCGCGTCCGCCGGATCGTCCCGACAGACCCGATCGCCCGGATCGACCGAATCCGCCGCCTGACCGGCCGCAACCGCCGCGTCCGCCTGATCGCCCCGATCGTCCCGACAGACCGGATCGTCCGAATCCGCCGCGTCCGCCTGATCGCCCCGATCGTCCACAACCTCCGCGTTGGCCCGATCTTCCGCATCGGCCCGATCGGCCGCCGCAACCGGGACGTCCCGGTGGTCACTGGGGAGATCGCGATCGTCACGAAGGTCGCCGCGGTGGAGACCCCGTCGCAGTGGAACGTCGTCGTCGCATCGAAGAGCGTCGTGACCGCGTCCGCAACGAACGCACTCGCCTGCCGGACATCGGTCGCCACCGCGATCAATGTAACGACAGCCGAATCGACTGGCGTAACCGTCATCGCATCGATCATCGCCGCGATCCGATCATCATTCGTGATCACGATCGTTGGGCGGATCGCTACGACCGTTGGTACGACCGCTGCGATCGTCCGAGCCGTATCGTGCATCGTCGTCCCGTTCGCTGGGAGATCCCGCTTCCGGACGTCGACACGTGGACGTACGTCGACATCCACAACGTCGCGATCGACATGGAAGGTCTCTCTCGTGAAGTGTACGAGATCATGAGTCAGGTCACGCCTTCGAACCCGAACCGGGAATATGCGGAGCGCTTGATGCGCGTTCTCATGGAACTCGAGTGGGCGACCGAGAACTACACCGATGCGGTGTACAACGGTCTCGACTACACCGACAGCTTGAACGAGCTCTTCTATCTGGAGACTCAGATCGAACTGACGGAGTGGACGCTCGACGGTTACTCGAAAGCCTACCTCGTCGACGAAGAAATGCGGACGCTCCGCTATCTCGCCAACGAGCTGATGTGGCGCTATCGCCAGAACTATTGATCCTGAAAATTCACTGACGAAGTGAATTCGAAAAAGGGGTGGAGAAATCCGCCCCTTTTCATTTTCCACGCTTGGATGGCGCAGCTCACCTTGAGTAGCATCGGACGTGGAGGACCAAACATGAATGCCGCTTACGTCCACATCGTCTTCAACCATTTCCCGATTCTCTTGATTCCCTTCGCCGCGATCGTCGTGGCACTCGCCATGCGCACCGGGCATCAACCCACTTTGAAATTCTCGTTGATTCTTTTGGTCTTCGCGGCAGCGACGTCGATACCTACTTACTATTCGGGCGAGGGCGCAGAGGACATCGTCGAGAAAGTCGTCGGCGTCAGCCACGATTCGATCGAGGAACACGAGGACGCGGGCTACTTCGCTTTCATCTCGTCACTCATCGTGGGAGTCAGTGCGCTCGTCGCATTGTTCGTGAGTGGAAACAAAAAGAAGTGGGCTTTGCGCCTGA
>JAZKJB010000379.1:0-3581 GCA_040384505.1 Bdellovibrionota bacterium
TCTTCGCTTCCGTTTGCTTCGACTTCGCCTGGAACTTCTGGAAGTTCGGAACTGCAATCGAGGCCAAGATACCGATGATGGCGACGACGATCATCAATTCGATGAGCGAGAAACCGCCTTGATTCTTCAGAGTACGTACCGCTTTCATGTGTTCTCCCTTTAGCCCTCTTAGTGGCTTTGATAAACAAATTCTAATGGGGTCCATCACGTTTCTCTGAGTCCAGATTTCCAAACCCAGACGTGTGCCGTTCGTTTGGGTACGCTTCAAGGGTCGGGCCAACTTTCTCGTTTCACTTCGGGAAATCCCGCGTGGACGTTCTCGGCGTGAGACGTTGGTCGAAACGAAGTGAGACACGTTTTCGGATCGGCGTGAGACGGTGCCGTGCTTGCGCCACTCTTGGGAAACCCCGACCACAAGTTCGACAGCACTTAACCCGTGGGATTCCGCGGGCTATTCGTGTCGTGTCGAACTCCTGGGCGGCGTGGACGCACGGCGCGCGCCCATGAGCGGCACTTTCGGGCCGAGTGACGTCCCGACTTCCGTCTCGGTGTTTCACGTCCGTCTCATCTTGATTCCGTGGAGTGAATGCACATGTTCCTTCATGAGAGCGGGCTTTGCGTTGTGGGCCATAGTTTCCTAGAATGAGACGAGGGGGAAGACAGGCGTGTTTCGATTTTCTATGGCCGCCCCGAATGACGAACCCAACCGCGATTCCGGTGACGATCTCATTGGTAACGGCACCGCTACGATTACCGAATCGAAAACGCGGACCAAGACTCCGCCGATGTACAAAGTTATCCTGATGAATGACGACTTCACGCCGATGGATTTCGTGATCCACGTCCTTCAGAAATTCTTCAACAAAGACATCTCCGAGGCGACGAAGATCATGCTCGAAATCCATCATCTGGGCTCGGGCATGTGCGGGACTTTCACTTACGAGATCGCGGAGACGAAGACTTACCAAGTGAATCAGTATGCGCGGCAGAACAAGCATCCCCTGAAGTGTGTCATGGAAAAGGCTTAAAACGACGTCGAACGGAATCGACGGCCCAAGGAGGCGAACGTGCTTAGCTCGAATCTGGAAAAGCACCTGAACATGGCGGCGACCATCGCCAAAGAGAGTCGCCACGAGTTCGTGAGCCTCGAACATATCCTTCTCGCACTCGCGAAGGACACCGAGGTCACGGACATCATCAAGTCGTGCGGCGGAGACGTCGCGGAGCTGACCAAGGAGCTCGAGCAGTTCCTAGATCAGCACTGCCCGCGAGTACGGTTCCAAAAAGCCGAAGGAGACGATGCCTCGTCGTCCTCGTCGGCGGCCGATCCAACTTCGAATTCCGCCTACGAACACTGGAAGCCGGAGTTCACTCTCGCCTGCCATCGCCTGCTCCAGCGAGCCGTGATTCAAGTGCAGAGCGCGGGCAAGGATCTCGTCACGACCGGAAACGTGTTGGTCGCGATCTTCAACGAGAAGGATTCGCACGCGGTCTATTTCATGGAAGCCCAAGGCGTCACGCAGTTCGACGTCATCAACTACATCTCGCACGGCGTGAGCAAGACGGATCCATTGGGTTCGCCTCCGCCTTCGGTCGGCCCCTCGCGCAGCGAGGACGAACGCGACATGGACATCGACGGACTCCCGAAGGACGGCTCGAAGCAAGGCAAGCAGTCGCCGCTGAAGGCATTCTGCGTGAACTTGAACGAGCGCGCGCGCCAAGGAAAACTCGACCCGATGATCGGTCGCGAAGACGTGATCGAGCGTTCGGTTCAGGTTTTGTGCCGACGCACGAAGAACAATCCCCTTCTCATCGGTGAACCGGGAGTGGGTAAGACCGCGATCGCCGACGGACTCGCTCAGCGCATCGTCGCAGGCGAAGTCCCCGAGAAGCTGAAGAACGCCGTGATCTACTCGCTCGACATGGGAGCGTTGCTCGCGGGAACGAAGTTCCGCGGCGATTTCGAGGAGAGATTGAAAGCCGTCGTGAAAGCCCTCGAGAACGAACCACATGGAGTGTTGTTCATCGACGAGATCCATACGCTGGTTGGCGCAGGAGCCACGAGCGGCGGCTCGATGGATGCTTCGAACTTGTTGAAGCCTTCACTCGCGAACGGCGGCTTGAGCTGCATCGGTTCGACGACTTACAAGGAATATCGCCAACACTTCGAAAAGGATCGTGCGCTCTCTCGCCGCTTCCAGAAGATCGACGTGAAGGAGCCCTCGGTCGAAGACACGATCAAGATCCTCGAAGGCCTGAAGTCGCGCTACGAAGAACATCACAACGTAAAGTATTCGGCAGGAGCATTGAAAGCGGCAGCCGAACTCTCGGCTCGCTACATCCAAGCCCGGCACCTTCCCGACAAAGCGATCGACGTCATCGACGAAGTCGGTGCACGCGTTCGAATCAATTCGAAGGATCAGGAAACGAAGAACATCAAAGTGACCGACGTCGAAAAGGTCGTCGCTTCGATGGCGCAAGTACCGGTTCAGAGCGTGAACACTCAAGACAAGACCGCACTTCGCGATCTCGAGCCGAAGCTGAAAGCGGTCGTGTTCGGCCAGGACAAAGCGATCCAAGCGGTCACGACGGCGATCAAACTTTCACGCACGGGTCTCGCACGGGAAAACAAGCCGATCGGATCCTACCTGTTCGCTGGTCCTACGGGCGTCGGCAAGACGGAAGTGACGAAGCAGTTGGCTGCGATCTTGGGCAACTCGTTCCTTCGCTTCGACATGTCCGAGTACATGGAAAAGCACACCGTTTCACGCTTGGTCGGAGCACCTCCGGGATACGTCGGCTACGAAGAAGGGGGACTCCTCACCGAAGCCGTGACGAAGAATCCTTATGCCGTGTTGTTGCTCGACGAAATCGAGAAAGCACATCCGGACATCTACAACATCTTGCTGCAAGTGATGGACAACGGAACGTTGACCGACGCCCATGGAAAGACCGCGGACTTCCGGAACATCATCTTGATCCTGACGACGAACGCTGGTGCCGCGGATGCGCAAAAAGGTTCGGTCGGCATCAATCCGGTTCCGCATTCCGACAAGCAACAAGAGGCGATCAAGCGAGCGTTCACGCCCGAGTTCCTGAACCGTCTCGATGCGATCGTGCATTTCGACAAGCTTCCGGAAGACGTCATGCTGAACGTCGTGAAGAAATTCTTGGGCGAGCTCGAGAAACAGCTCGGCAAGAAGAAGATCGAGCTCGAGGCCGACGAGGAAGCGTTGAAGTGGCTGCTGAAGAAGGGTTTCGATCCTTTGTACGGCGCACGCCCGATGGCCCGCACGATCGACGAGCACATCAAGAAACCCTTGGTCGATGAGATACTCTTCGGCCGCCTCGAAAAAGGCGGCAAGGTGAAGGTTACGATCAAGGAAGACAAGCCGGCCTTCGAGTTCGCTTGAGTTGGCGAGGAGGCCCGGGCTGAACGATAGCTCGGGTCCGCGGTCAGCGATCAGCGATCAGAACGGCGAACGGCAACAGCATCGGCGATCAGCTATCGGCAACTGCGAACAGCTCACCGCGAACGGCTCACCGCCGACAGCCAACTGCGATTCAGCGGGCGACGTTCC
>JAZKJB010000379.1:3591-10235 GCA_040384505.1 Bdellovibrionota bacterium
CGATGGGATCGGTGGCGCCAGGCGTACGCGTTCGGCGAATGTTTCCGGTGTGGAGCAGTAGACGAGTGATGGGTCTTGAGCGAGGGAGACGATTCGCATGTCGTCGCGGCTCAAGACGCGAACGTCGACGCAACGAAGAGTCGTTTCTTCATTTACGATCTTCTTGAAAACCGAAGCCAGTGTTCCGCTGCCCACCGGGATCCACAGTTGTCGCGGTGGTCGCTCGAGGCGATCGAGAATTCCGGTCCACTGCCGTCGAAGTTCGAGTTCGAGATTGTCGCGGAAGCCTGCGCAGTCGAAGCCGAGTGGAATTTTGTATGCGCCGGCGATGAGTCGGCTTGCGCCGTAGGCGATGCGTTCTGCTTCAGCCAAGTCGTCGACCAGAGTCACTTTCGCGCCGTGGGCTTCCGCGAGTCGCGTGAACTCGTGTTTTTTTCCTGAGGCCGTCCTCGCATTCGGGTCGATGGAGCAATAGAGATGACATTCGAGACCGAGATTCCGGCAGACGTACGCGAGCGCCACTTGTGCGAAACCGGCGAACGGGCTCGCGTAGTAGAAACGAGTATAACCTCGCTCCGCTAATGCCTCGAGAAATGGGGCACACGCTCTCTGCTTCGTGCCCCCGGGTAAGAGATCGTCGCGGACGACGAAGAGTTCTCGGTCGTCGACTTCCAAGTGATCGAGAACGGCTTGCGGCGAATAGACGGAGGCGGCTCTTGGTCGACAGTCGATCTCGGTCGCGGTCTGCATCACTTCAAATCCAATCGCAAACCGACCGAGTGCGAATGGGCGGCGCCTTCGGTCGAATCTTTGATGAGGATTCCGTCGATGACGAGCGTGAGGAGCTCCTGATGTGTGAGTTCGAGTGCATGTGGATGACCACTCGATCCTTGGATGTCGATGGTGACGAAGCTCGTCGTCTTCGTTTGTCTCAAGAGCTTCAACACGGCGGTCGCGGTCAGCGGCACCGAATGACCGTGGTTTCTTTCGACTGAAGAACTGAAGGCGATCGACTCCAGGGTTTCAGCGCCCTGTTCGGGTGCGGGCGTAGCCACGGGTGACGGCCCCGCCTGTGCGCAGCCGATTGCCGGCAACAGAATGAGCGCACTCGAAGCTCCTAGTCTCAGGACATCACGTCTTTTCATGGTTCCTCCTCGGGTTCTCGACCCTGAGAGCCAACCTATGCGATCACCTGGCGGCCCGGGAGATGGCAGTTCTTGAAACAGGTGTTTCGTGTTAGGCAACACCCCGGAGGTCCCCGTGGATTTAGACTCCCTTCGCCTCAAAGACGTCGCGCTCTTTCTCGATCTCGCGAAAACGGGCTCGATCCGTGAGCTCGCTCGCCAACGAGGAGAGTCCCCTGGTCAGATCTCGAAGGCGATTCGCTCGCTCGAAGTTCGGCTCGGTCATCCTTTGCTTCGTCGGTCCGCCCAAGGTGTTTCGCTCACGCCCTACGCCACCGAGATCAGCTCCGCGATGGAAGGCATTCGGCGACAGCAAGAAAGACTGGAGGGTCTCTCGCGCGAGAGTGCGCATCAAAAACATCTCTCGATTGCGACGACGTCGTTCTTGTCGTCGCACATGGCGCCGTCGCTGCTGGGTGATCTTTCGCGCCACGAACCCGACGTTCACTTTCGACTGATCGATCTCGCTCCGAACCAATTCATCCAGGTCGCGCTTCGCGGAGGCTTCGAGATCTGCCTCCATCTCTCGGCTCTGGATTGGCCACGCACGTGGACCTCGATCGAAGTCGGAAAAGTCGAATGGCAGATCGTCTGCCGCCGCGGTCATCCGCTCGCGAAGAAGCCGACGTTGAAAGAGATCCTCGAGTATCCGTTCGTCTATCCGATTTACTGGACGAGCGAAGGTTTGCGCCAAGGCGACGACAACTTCCCGCTCGCGATTCGCAAACGCCACCGGGGCATCGAAACCGCAACGGCCTTGAGTGCCGCTCACGTCGTCGCGCACACCGATCAAATCGCGTTCTTGCCGCACTTGGTCGTTCGCGAAATGGTGGAGCACGACGTCCTCCGAGTATTGAGTCCGACCGGACACAAACCCGTCGCTCAACCGCTCTTCCTCAGCGTGAAGAGCGATGCGATGAAACAGAAATCATTTTCGTGGTTGAAAGAGCGCTGTGAAGCGCTCTTGCGATGATTCAGAACCTGACGTTCAAACCCGCATGGAGCGCACCTTTTGCGATCAAGTCGGATCCGAGCGTCGCATGGTACTGGGTGTTTCCTAGCGTACGTTCCTGGGGATTGAACACGTGGAGCATCGTCGCCCCGAGATCGAAAGTATAGAGCCACCCTCGATTGTCACGATTGATGACGTATGAGTAGTTCGCGCCCGCACGGGCGATCCAGAAGTCGAGCGCCGCTTCCTGAGAGACGGATTCTTCGAGCGACTTCGAGCAACTTCCGATGCAGATGGCACCATTGTAGGGCTTGTACCGATCGCGCGAGTACTTGGCCTTCGACTTCATCGCACCGGCCGCCGAGCTCAAGTAAACGGCATGTCTCGCGCTCGGCGAAGACCACACACGGCCCTCGACTTGTGCCATCGCGAATTGCCCCGCGAGCTGGGACTGCTCTTCGACGTATTGCCACGCCTGCAGATCTCCGCCCGTCGTCGTCGTTCCGTACGAAGCAAATCCGAACACGGCACTGAATCGGTAGATTTCACTTTGATGAAAGCCCGCATCGAGTTCGCCAGCGTTCGGCAAGAGGCGTAAACCGATACTGTAATCGGATTGAATTTTTCGTGCAGGAGCTCGGATCTCGGTCTCGAGACCTGCTTCGGCCTCGGAGGGAGCTTCGGCTTCGGTCTGGGCCTGTAACGCCAATGGCAAAGCGAGGACGAGTATCAACGACATGAGTTTGTTCATGCATTTATATTAAGCTCATTCCGCGAGAGATGCGAATCTAGCCTGGACCGTTGAAATTTGAACGCTCCCCTATTGGAACGGTTACTCGAAATCGCCAGGCAAACTCACGTCGGCGGGAAAGTCGGCTGCGAGTTCCTGGGTGCCGACCGACAAAGTCAGGGCGTTCACGATTTTCGGGGGCTCAACCAAATTGCGGAGATGGAACTGAGACACGTACGCGAGAGCGATCTGCTCGGCGCGAATTTTTTCGCCGTAGTTTTCGACGAGGCCCTCGAGGACCAAAGTGTGACCGATCCACTGAAACTTGATGCTGGGGTGATTCACGTCTTGCGCGATGAGCTTCGCTTGCGACTCGAGCCGAGCCGTTTCGTAGGCGCTATACAGGAGGAAGGAAGCGCGACCCGCGATGATGCAAAATGAGACCAATCCGACCGTGATCAATCCGCGAATGTTCATGTTCTTCCCCCGTGTGTTCGTCCTGTCGACACATGGTCATCTCGTGATCGCCCAGCCCCCCGGCCAAGCGCGATTGCCATGTTGACCTAAGAGATGTGCAAAACGGGTGCGCGAAGCGATCGTGCGGAAACGCTCAGAGTCCCAGTATTTTTTCGAGAATGAGACGTTTCGATTTGCAGCGCTGCTCTTTCCAACACGAGCCGTATGTGAGCGGCTCGGCACTCGGGGATTCGATGCGAATCTCCCATGGTTTTCCCATGAGCTCGGTGTGAACGTAGCTCGCGAAGGAGTCGGCGAAGTCGTCTTGGTAATTGGTCGACGCGTACAGCGTGGGGAAATTCGTGAGCGGCAAAGCTTCGTAGAGACTGCGCGCCTGCGCCATCGGGAGTTGCCTTTCGGCAGAGGAATAGTAGGCCACCGTTCCGCGCCATGACAGGCGATCGTCGAAGAGTGAGGAGACTTTCTTTTCAGTCGAACTGTAGCGCCATGACTCGCCGAAAAAATCCGCCATGAATTGAACTTCTGGCTTCTTGCCATCATCAGCTTTTTTGCCAAAATTGGGCTTCTCGCTGTCCTCGGTGGGGAGGCGCGGGAGTGATTCGTGAATCACATGTCCGAGCTCGTGCAAGAGAATGTACTGAATGGCCTGCCTTCGATTGTCGTCAGCGTCTTCTTCAATTTTCGCCGTCAGCTTCGTCGTCCCATCGCCTGAGAACGGAGAAGATTCCTTCCACGTGGCCCACTCGTTCGCTTTTCGTTCGAGAACTTTAGAGTCGAGTACGACGAAACTGCGCCGGCTCGGCTGTTTGTCATCGGTGTCGAGGTCATCGGAGTAGCCCGTTCCACCGAGTTCGTAAACGACCGTGATGAAAACGAGAGACTCTTCCAGTTTCCGACGAACTGCTTCGGGCAAGGTCGCGAGAGCTTGCTTGAGATCGGCTTTGAATTCACCTTCGAGATGGACCGAGCGCGGCTCGTTCGTCCAACCCTGAAACGCATTGTCCTTGGCGATGTAGTCGACCAAAATCGGAGGCGCGTCGATCAGCCTCTCGTCGAGTGGCCGCGCATACACGCGATTCCAATGCGACAACTTCTTCGCCGGATGAGACGCGTGATCGAACGCGACCTTCTTCGGCGCGAAGACTTCTCGCCCGACCCAACCCGCGATTCGATCGCCATAAAAAAACAACGCCCCCGCGAAGATCACGGAGGCGCCGAGAATGGCTATGGCCCACTTCTTCGTGGTCATCAACGAACGAAGCGGCCCGCAGCGAAACGAGTCACGGGTTGTTGCGTGCAAACTTCGCGCGGCGGAAGGCCTTGGCTCGGGTTGCCCGGATCGATGCGGCAGTCGCGCTCCCACTCTTGCTCGAGGAGGATCGAAGCGTTCACGCGAATTTGTGAGGAGTTCTCGTTGAAGTCGAAGACGACTTGGCGGCCTTGCACGGACGGCCAGCAGAAATTCGGGTCATACGCGAAAGTCGCGCGCTCGAGAACGTACGCGCCGTTTTTCTTGGCGACTTTCACCGACAAGAGCTCGCCGATCTTCGATTCGCAGCGCGGATCCAAGATGTCGGTGCCGCGGTTGTCGGCGAATTCGACGACCGGCTTCTTCCCTTTGAGTGAGAATTTCAGGACGCCGCGATTTCCTTCCATCTTACCCGAGTAAAAGCCCATGTATTTCTGTGCGGCCTTCACGTACTCGTCCGGAATTTCACCGTTCGGTACCTTTTGTTCTTTGCACGACATGAGCGCGAGAGTCGAAACGGCGAGCAGGGCGAGTTTGGCGAAACGCATTTGTAGCCTCCGTTGCCCTCCAAAGTAGTAAGGGACACGTCAGCTGACAAGACCTGTTCCCTTATGGTTGGCATCACGCCGAGGGTTCGAAAACGGCTCAGAACAGCTTGAGTTGGCCCGCTGGTGTTCTCGACGAGGATGCCGCCTCGAGTCGGGCGGACCGACTCTGGGCGCTGATTGAAGGCTTCCTCGAGGAGAACTTTGAACTCCGCGACCGTCGGATATTTTCCCTCGAACACGCGTTCGCGAGTCATCGAAGTGAAATCGTGGAACTTCAGCTTCACGACGATGCCGCGAATTTTATCGGCGAGTCCCGCTCGCATCATTCGCTCGTTCCAGTCCTCGTAGAGCTCCGGGATCTTCGAAAGCATCTCGTCGAGTGTGGAGAGGTCTTTGAAGTACGTCTCCTCCACCGAAAGAGACTTGCGGGTACGGTCCCACTTCACCGGTCGATCGTCGATGCCGCGAGAGTAATCGTAAAGCGATGCCCCCCACGAGCCGAACAACCCCGTCAGCTCCCCGAGCGATTTTTTCTGCAGATCCCCACAAGTGTGGAAGCCTTTGCCCTTGAGCTTCGCCGCTGTCACTTTGCCGACGCCCCAGATTTTTTCGACGGGCAGAGTTTTCATGAAGGCTTCGACTTCACCGGGTTTGACGACTTTTATACCGTCGGGCTTGTTGATGTCGCTCGCGATCTTCGCCAGGAACTTGTTCGGTGCGACACCGGCCGAGCAGGTGATCCCGACTTCTTCTTTCACCAACCGACGAATCTCTTCGGCGATTCGCGTGGCACTTCCACCCATATGCTCGCTTCCGGTCACGTCGAGGTAGGCCTCGTCGAGCGACAGGGGTTCGATCGCATTCGAGAAGCGCTCTAAGATCGCGCGAACCTTCTTACTGTCGCGTTTGTACTTCGAAAAATCCGGACGGATGAGAATGAGCTCGGGGCAGAGCCTGAGTGCGGTCGCCGTCGACATCGCCGATTTCACTCCGAACTTCCGCGCGACGTAGTTCGAAGTCGTGATCACGCCGCGACCCTCGGGAGAACCCCCGACCGCCACCGGCTTTTCACGTAAGTCGGGACGGTCGCGCAGTTCGACCGAGGCGTAGAACGCATCCATGTCGACGTGAATGATTTTTCGGCTCAAGTGCTCCGCCATCTGTGGGCAATTTAACCCATCGACTCGTCCAAGGTCTAGTGTGCCGAGCCAGTATTCGCTTCGGCTTCGTGCGGCCGACTTGTTCCCCGGGAGCGTGGCTCCTACGATGGAAGAATGATCAATTTCGCACTCCGGCTCGTGATGGGGCTCGTCGTGTTCACGGCGACACTTCTCTCCGCTTGCTCGACGATTTCGTCGCGCCAGACCGCTTCTTATCCGTCGCCTCCCGACAAGGCCGTCGACGTTTGGGGTCGCGATCCCGTCGTCATCGATCACGATCTCGAAAAACGCCACGTCGCCGATCCCTCGAACGAACCTCTGCACCTTCTCGTGCGCTACCAACA
>JAZKJB010000379.1:10245-13780 GCA_040384505.1 Bdellovibrionota bacterium
CGAAGCTCTGGGGAGCCAAAGATCCGGCGAAAGCCTGTGCACTGTGGATGGAAGTCATCGGGCAACCGCGTTTCCCGCTCGTCCACGTCGCTCGGATTCGCGCGATGGAAACCTGCCCGGCGGATCGTGGCGGTTTTCCTTCACTCGAAGAAATCGTGCAAACCACTCCCGAACCTTGGTTGAAGGAAATGCTCTCGCGCTCGGCACTTTCGCGCGCACAGCGGATCGGCGATAAAAAGTGGGAGATGAAACTCGCTCCCGAAGTGGCCTCGTTCGAAACTCTCCAGAGCGAAAAGGTTCGACTCTATAGACGTGCACTGGAGCTCGCGACGGAAACGTCGGCCGGCGCGGAGACGATCGCGGCCCTCCAGAAAAAAGTCGAATCGATCGCGCCTCGCTTCATTCGCCAACCGGAGCCCGAACAATTCCTGACGGTCGCCGCCGACTTCAAGCAGGCGCGTGAATTCGATCAGTCTCGCAAATGGTTCCGGGCCGCTGTCGAGAGCGAGAAGCTGAACGACTGGGATCGCTTGAAAGCCCTCGACGGCATTCGCATGAGCTACAAGCTCGAGAAGAACACCGAGAAGTTCCTCGCGACGACGAAGGATTATTCGGAGTTCGCACGAAAGAAATTCTTGAAACCCGGTCTCCGTCTCGCAGCTAGCGAATCGTCGGAACAAGGCCGCCCCCTCTTGAGCCGCTATTTCGAAACGCGCATCGCGCTCGCGCGCGCGATTTGGACCGAAGGTGCGCCTCGCGAAGCCGAAAAACTCCTGCGCGATGCCGAAGTCGAATTGAAGACGAAGATCTCGACCGATAGCTCGGTCTTGATCCGCGCTCGAATCGAAGAAGAGGCCGGCCGCTTCGGTGACGCGATCAGAGTCCTTGCGAGCATCCGCGCCGAGAAGATCGCGGACCGCGAGATGAAGAACAAAGTCCTCTGGCTCCGCGCCTGGAATCTACGGAAGATGAAGCAGCTGAAAGAAGCCGCTCAATCCTTCGAGGCGCTCATCGACGTCGACGACTCGCAGATGAATCTCTCACGCAATCGATTCTGGCTCGCGCGAACGCTAAAAGAGCTCGGTCAGAACGAAAAAGCTCAAACGCATTTCGACTGGCTGATGGAGAACGATTCGCTCGGTTGGTACGGCCTTCTTTCGTATCGCGAACTCGGACGCTTGATCCCGCCGCTCAAGACACCGGCCGTACGGGCCCCGGCCGCCGTTCTCAAGGTCGACGAGAACTCGGCACTGATGGTCGAAGAAAAGCTCACGCTCGAATGGCTGGTCGCGACCGGAGAGACCGAGCTCGCGCGCAAGTTCCTCGACGATACGACCAAAGATCGCCGCGCGAGCTACGCGGACGGACAGCTTCTCGATCTCTTCCGCGAGTACGCCCACGCCGGGCAATATCAGAGTTTGTTCTCGAAGCTCTATGAGCTTCCGGCGGCGACTCGTAAGCGATTGCTCGACGCTCATCCCGAGCTTTTGTTCCCGCAACCGTGGGCGACGGTGGTTTCGAACGCGTCGTCTCGCTTCGACGTTCAGACGGAGTTGATTTATTCGATCATGCGACAGGAATCCTCGTTCAATCCGATGGCGCGTTCGCATGCGGATGCGTTCGGCCTCATGCAGTTGATTCCCGAAGCCGCAGAGAAAGCCCGCCCGATGACGGGGATCGAGCTGAAGACTCACGAAGATCTATATGGGCCCGAGACGAACATTCCGCTCGGGACCGCGTTCGTTCGCGGCTTGATGAATCGCTGGAAGGGTCGCTACATCCCGACGGTCGCGAGTTACAACGCGAGCGAAAAAGCCATCGAAGGTTGGATCAAGTCCCGCTTCCGCGGCGATCCGCTCGAGTTCATCGAAGACGTGCCCTACGACGAGACGAAGGGTTACATCAAACTCGTGACCAGAAACTTCGTGTTCTATAAGCGCTTGAACTCCGGCGGCGCCCCGATTCCATTTCCGGAGTGGTGTCTTACCGGTCTCGGCGACGGGCCCTGATAATTCCGGGATCCTGGTATACCGGTTAACGAGTATACCCGGATCCCGGTATGAAACCCGGTATACGGGTTAACCGGCATGCCGGGATCCCGGTGTTAGAATGCTAGTCACCCCCCCAATTCTTGAGCGTATCGGGTGTCTCATCTCAAAGTGATATGTAGAGATTCCGATGGGTTGGGGTGTCTCAGCCGCCCCCTCCCGCGGCACCTGCTTTGCTCTTTCTTCCGTGTAGATCGCGAATGGAAGGGGGGCTCATGCTCATTAAGAATCGGACGTTCTCGGCCAAGTTCACACGAGTTGCTTTGGGGGCGTTCAGCGTCCTCGCAGCCGTCGGTGGATACGGCTTCATGAATGCAGGCCAGGCCGCGCAGTCGACCGATTTCGCGAGCATCGCTCCCGCGGGAATCCAATCTCCCAGCGATCGTGACATGGTTCTCGGCGACGCGAAGACCGCCAAAGAGAAGAGCGGCGGCTCGGTTCTCTTGAACGACCCGTTCATCAAATTGAAGTGGGGCCTCGTCAAGACGGACGCGACCAAAGCGTGGGAAGTCACTCAAGGTTCGAAAGACATCGTCGTCGCGGTCATCGATACGGGCATCGACGTGAAACACAAAGATCTCGCGCACAACCTGTGGGTCAATCCGGGTGAGTCCGGCAACGATTCGAAAGGTCGCGACAAGGCCGCCAACGGCGTCGACGACGACGGCAACGGTTTCGTCGACGACGTGCACGGATGGAACTTCGTCGCGAACAACAATAGTCTCGTCGACAACCACGGCCACGGCACGCACATCGCAGGCATCATCGGCGCCGGCGGAGACAAAGGCTCGGGTCTGAAAGGTGTCGCACCGAAGGTCAGCTTGATGGTTTTGAAATACTTCGATCCGAAAGCGGCGAACTCGAACAACTTGCGCAACACCGTCGACGCGATCAAATACGCCGTGAAGATGAAAGTGAACATCATCAATTACTCGGGTGGCGGCATCGATTACTCCGCCGAAGAATTCGCTGCCGTGAAGGAAGCCGAGAAAGCCGGAATCCTCTTCGTCGCAGCGGCCGGTAACGAGAAGTCCAATTCGGACGAAACCGGCAAGCACTACTACCCTGCCGACTACGGTCTCGCGAACATCATCTCGGTGACCGCGGTGAACAAAGAAGAAACCAAAGTCCTCGCGTCGTCGAACTACGGTGTTCGCACCGTCGATCTCGCGGCGCCAGGCGAGAACATCTACTCGACTCTTCCGAACAACTCCTTCGGCATGATGACCGGTACGTCGCAAGCGACGGCGTTCGTGACCGGAGTCGCGGCCCTCGTGATCTCGCATCAGCCGGATTTCTCGTATACCGACGTGAAGAAGTACATCCTGCGCACGGGTGACGAGTACTCGACGCTTCTCTCGAAGACGGGCTCGGCGAAACTCTTGAACTCCTACAAAGCCCTCACGTCACTCGACATGGGCGTCGGTCTCACGGGCATCGTCGCTCGTAACTCGGCGGGCACGGGCAAGAAGGCCTTCAACTCGGAT
>JAZKJB010000380.1:0-8007 GCA_040384505.1 Bdellovibrionota bacterium
CGATGCGGGACCCATCATGCTGGACCAAGGTCAGGCCGTCGCTCGTGACTCGGCCGATGACGGTGAATCCGGGCGGGATTTTCGCGCCGGGAGCGAAGGTGGCGAGGAGCTCGTAGTCTTCGCCTCCGTGAAGAGCCCAAGCCAAAGCTCGCGTCTCTCCCGCGAGGCGGATCGTGGCCGCGTGAAGGGGAATCTTGGCGGCTTCGATCTCGAAGCCGACCCGCGACGCTTTCGCGAGATGGGCGAGCTCACTCGACAATCCGTCACTCACGTCGATCAGCGACGAGCACGTGACCGCGAAGTCCGGCGCAGAGAGAAGATCGAAGCGAGGTTTCGGTCGAAGATGAGCGGAGCGAAGTGGATCGTCGACGTGCACGTTCGATTTCAATGCGTGAAGTCCGGCTGCGGAAGAGCCGGGGTGGCCCGAGACCGCGACGAGATCACCGGGTGCCGCGCCCGAACGGAGGATCGGTTGCAGCGTTTCGCCGAAGCACGCGACGTCCACGAAAATTCGGTCGGGCGAACTCGAGAGATCCCCGCCGACGACGTCGCAGGCGGTGAGGGCCGCGATCTCGCGTGCGCCCCGATAAAATCCATCGATGAAGTCGCTCGCTCTCGATTTCGGAAGTGCGAGTGACACGACGGCTGCGAGGGGGCGACCGTTCATCGCCGCGATGTCGCTCAAAGCAGCGGCGAGAGCTTTGAAGCCGACGTCTTCCGCGGTCGCGAAAGAGAGATCGAAGTGGACACCTTCCACCATGAGATCCGAGCAGAGCAGCGAGCGACCGCGCGGAGATTTCAAGACGGCCGCGTCGTCGCCGATTCCGACTTCGACTCGTGCCGATGGACGAGGCAAGAGGGCTGCGAGTCGTTCGATGAGTTTGAATTCGCCCGCTGAAGATTCGGTCATCCCACCTCGTTAGCGGAAGGATTGACTTCGAGCAAGCACCGGTCGAAAACATCGGCCATGACGACCGACAACAACTTGCGATTGCCAGCGGATCCCATCGACGGACTCCTCATGTGGTTGAAAGAGGCCGAGGTCGCCGGCCTACTCGAACCGACGGCGATGACGCTCGCGACAGCGACACCCGAGGGGAAGCCGAGCGCGCGCATCGTCCTGTACAAGGGTTTGAGTGCCGCTAGCGATGGTCGACGTTGCCCACGCTTCTTCACGAACTTCGAAAGCCGTAAATCGAAAGAGTTGGCTGTGAATCCTCAAGGGTCCGTGGTGTTCCACTGGAACAAGCTCTCGAGGCAGCTCAGGATCGAGGGCCGATTCGAAAAGGTCTCCGGGCGAGAGAACGAAGAATATTTCGCATCACGTCCCCGAGGCTCGCAAATCGGCGCATGGGCATCCCCCCAGAGTCGAACGATTCCGACTCGCGAGATGTTGGATCAACTCGTGAAGACGACCGAAGAAAAATTCGGCTCCGCCCCCATTCCTTGTCCGCCGTTTTGGGGCGGCTGGCGTCTCGTACCTTCGCGACTCGAGTTTTGGCAGGGCGTGACCAACCGACTCCATGATCGATTCGTCTACGAGTGGAACGGGAAGAGCTGGGATCTCTCGCGACTGGCTCCTTGAACGTCGACGACCGGCTCAGCCCGGGGGCCAGCTCATCGCGCGACCACCGATGATGTGCAGATGAATGTGTGAAACGGTTTGGCCGGCATGGGCGTTCGTGTTGAACACGAGGCGATAACCTTTTTCGGCGATCCCTTCCTTTTTCGCGATCTCGGGAGCCTTCACCATCAGGTGACCGAGAATCTTCGCGTCTTCCGCCGTGACGTCGTTCATCGTCGGAATTTCTTTTCTGGGGATCAAGAGGATGTGCACGGGCGCTTGGGGATTGATGTCGCGAAACGCGAAACAGTGTTCGTCTTCGTAGACGATCGCGGCCGGGATCTCTTTGTTCATGATTTTCGTGAAAATGGTCGGCATCGCAAAACTCCTTCGAGGGAATTTTCAGAATTCGTAGACGAGTCCGAGCATGAGATTGACGGAGAAGGCGGTCAAGCTCCACGGCTCGCGTGACTCTTCGGGATAGGAGCTGGGGACGAAGTTATCGAGATCGTTTTTCGCTCCGCGACCGAGACTCTGGAGCAGCTGACCTTCGAGACCCACGTTGAGGCCGAGTGAGCCCAACCACGAGGGACAATAAATCGCATCGAAGCCGCCGGTCAGGCTTGCGACATAAAACTCGTATTCGGTTTCGCTTGCGAAGCCGATGTCGGAGCGATTCACTTTGATTTTCGAAGTGAGATAGCCGCCACCGACGCGGAAGAAGGAAGAGAAAATCCGGTCGTGCTGCGTGCGGAGCCCGAATTCGAGGAGGCCCGCGAAGGTGTCGATGCTCGTGCTGCCTACGGACAGGCTCCCGCCGTGTCGGTTCTCGGTGCCGAATTCCCTCAAGCTGATCGCGGTCACGAGAGATCGCCCCGAGTCGAGTTTCTGGTGATATTGCAATCGGCCGCCGTCGCCGCTCAAGTCCTCTTTGCCGAGCGGTGTGACGTCGAAGCCGATCATCCCGCCGGCTCCGAAGGGGCCGACGAGAAGTCGTTCACGTTTTTCGCGAGCCGGTTCGGGAGGCTCGTGAGCTACGACCGGCTCCGCCCACTTCGTCGTTTCCTTCGGCGGTTTACGTGATCGGTTGAGCTCCCAGTTCGTTCGTTCGCTTTGCTTGGCGGCGCGGAGATAGGCGCCGTTCTCGGCGGTGTAGAGAGTGCGTGGCGAGAAACCTCCCTCGGGAGTGCGTGAAGAACGCAGCTGACCTGCGATCATCAAAAGCTTCGGCCCTTCGAATAGGACTTCGCCGCCGGTGAGCTTGTAACGAAGATTTTGGAAGACGAAAGTCTCCGATTTCCCCTCGGGGCAGATCCACCGGAGGGCGGCCGATTTCGCGCGCCACGGTTTTTCGCGGTTCGCCGCGAGAGCGAGGCCCTCGCCATGGAAGACGACGACACATTCTTGGCGAGTCACGATTTTCAAGGTGGCATCGGGCCCGAGCTGGATGCGCTCGTCTTCGTAGATCGCAGCACCGAAGGCGAGGGCCGCACGCGCTTTGCTCGCGTCCACGCGCTCGATCGACCCGTCGACGTATTGAACGACAGCGGCGAAGCGGACGACGGCTCGATTTTCTTTTTCCGGGGAGGCGATGGCGGCGGGAGTCTCGCCTTCGCTTTCGACTAGAGTCTGCGCCCACGAGCGCGAGCTCGAGAGGAGGAGAAGAATGGCGATGAAGGGGATCGATCGTCGCTTCACTTGAAGCGATTATCGTCGGAGCACGACGAACAAGACAACTACTCGATGGCTTCGATGGCGCGCGCTAGACGCTCCTTCAGCGCCTCGATGCGCGTGACCTGATCGGGCGTGCCGGGGGAGAGCCGGTCGAGACGAACTTTCCGGCTCAACCAACCGTCGCGAATCTCGCTCCACGGAAGAACGGAAGCCGGCGTCCGAGGTCCATCTTCGACGACCTGTTCACGAAGCCGGGCGAGAGCGGATTCCAGATTCCAAATTTCGATGTCGTTCGCCGTACGGCGAAGAAGGTCGAGATCGTAATTGGCTCCAATGCGGATCTCGTCCTCACCGGAGATCAGCGAGATTTCACGTTTGACGTCGGGAAGCGACTTCCAGAAGGCGTCGAGTTTTTCCTCGCGGGCTTTCTCGTCTTCCGAGGCTTCGGCATCGATCAGTCTCTGCTTCGCGCGAAGGATCTCCTTCAGAACGGCGAGGCGACCATGAGCGGTGACGAGACGCTCTCGCTCTTTCACGATCCATCTCGTTTGGCCCTGGCCCCACGAAGCCGTGCCTAGGATGATCTCGTCGAGTGCGGGAAGAACTTCCGATTCGAGTCTGTCGGCGAATTCGCCGTCCACGATCCAGTTCTTGGAGCGCGCACTCGCGAGACCGGCGAGTCTTGCCCAGGTGTCGCGTTCCATTCGAAGGGTCGACTCCGCACGGCCGATGAGATCGGTCGCGGGTGGAAGTAAAAAGGCGAAGCTCGCGACGATCGCGAAAGCCCCGACCATGCTCGCGTTTCGTTGAAGCTTCGAGGGAGGTCTCGAGGTGGCCCAAACGACGAGCGCCGCTAGGATCCCGCCCACGGCTTGAACGGCGCCGATCATGTTGTCGGTGGCGACGAATTGCGAGAGCACGACGATCACGAAGGAAAGCGCCGTCGCACGTGCGATGCGCTCGACGTAAGCGCTGGCTTGCCAGCCTCCGAAGAGCAACGTCGCCGTCACCAGGCCGAATGCACCCGACGTCGCGCCCACGACGAGCGCTTGCGCATCGACGGCGACCACGCAGAGCGTACCGGCGAGGGATGCGAGCGCGAACGTGCAGGTGACGCCGCGAAGACCGACGTGCTGGGACAGGCGACAACCGACGATCGCGATCACGAGCGTCGTGAACAGCACGATGACGGGATCGTCGTAGAGAAAAATCGAGCTCACGATGCGCCAGGGCTCCGAGTCGAAGGCGACCGGAGAATAGAAAGCGCCATACGTCACGAAATCGAGAGGCGTCGCCGTCAAGAGGGCCGCGGCTTGGAACGTTCCGCAGATGCCGAGCAGCAGAGCGAAGCCGCCGGGTGCGATCCACGTCGACTTGTGATCTTTCGTGAGAACGCAGAAATGCCACATCGCCGCGGCGGCGAACGCGATCGACGGGACCAAGGTCAATGCTATGGGATCGAAAGGAACGTTCACTTACGTCGGCTCCACATCTCGTTACATCGGCGCGTGAGCGCTGCAACTCAAACTTGACTCGGGGGTTCTCGAGGACAAAATCGAGCCATGGAAAAATCCGTTCTCAAAACCGATCTGGCGCTTTTCGATTTCCGTTCTTTCGACATACGAACGCTCGACGTCGAGAGCGAGGCGCTCGCGGGGAATCCGCTCGGCGATCCGAGTCTTCGGCGAAACCCGGTCCTCGTGCCGAAGGGAAGTCGACCATCGTCCAGCGGCTGGCCCGTGGTCTTGATGCTTTCCGGATTCACGGGGAACGGGTGGTCCGCGTTTTACAAAAAGCCCTTCGAGCTCACGACCGCCGAAATTCTCGATCGTGCGGTGGCGATCGGCGAGGCGCCGCTCGCGATCTACGTGTTCTGTGATGCGATGACGGCTTGGGGCGGTTCGCAATTCATCGACTCCGCGGCGATGGGAAACTACGAGACCTACGTTTCACGCGATCTCGTCACGGCCGTGAAGACGAAATTGCCCGCCACGCACGACGTCTCTCGCTGGTGCGTGATGGGAGGATCGAGTGGCGGGTACGGCGCGCTTCACCTCGCGAGCTCACACCCCGAACTTTTCGGTGTCGTCGTCGCGATCGCACCCGATTCTTTCTTCGAGGCGAGTCTCCTCGGTGAAATTCGAACGGCACTGCCCGTGATCGAGAAACTCGGCGCCGTCGCGGGCGTGAAAGAAGAGCTGAAGAGCGGCCGCCTCGCCAAGCGCAAAGACTGGCACGTGGTCTTGAACGCGGTCGCGATGGGCTTGTGTTATTCGGGCGATGCCTCGGGTTCGGTCGAGTGGCCCGTCGATTCGAGAAGTGGAAACGTCGAGACGCGCGAGTGGGCCCGTTGGCTCGAACACGATCCGCTCGTCTTTTTGCCTAAGCGTTCGGTGAACGTCGCAAAATGGAAGGCCTGCCTTCTCGACGTCGGAACGCGCGATCAGTTTCATTTGCAGTATGGCACTCGACAGCTCGCCGACTCCCTGACCGAAACACTAGGAGATCGATTGAGTTCGACCGAATTCGATGGCACGCATTTCGACATCGGGGAGCGCCGCGCGGATGCGTGGAAATGGCTCACATCGCGCCTAGTATGAAGGGAACTTGACGTTCGCCTCAAGCTTCACTCCCGCGGAAATGCTTGAATGCTCGCCTGAGGAGGATCCATCACATGCAGAAAATGATCATCGGCGCTCTCGCCCCCGCCATCGTCCCGGCCCTCGCCCGTCGTGCGAGAATTTCTTGGCTCGGCTACGGTGTCGCAGCTTACGTCGCTCTTCGCCTCGCGAAACATTACGGCGTCGGCGGAGACCTTCCGGATCGCGCTCTGGGCGCGATCGACGGTGCCGTTCGTTCTTACTGGCCCGGCTTCGGCGGCGGCCACGCGACGCGCGCGACAGTCTGAGAGCGCGGCCCTGGCGGCAGTTTGCGGCCGGGGCCTGAATTTCGTTCACTCCCGTTCGGAAGGTGAGTGCTCTCTGACGATTTGAAGACGGCCCTGACTTGGCAACGTGATTCCTACCGGCGGAGTTTCGCCGGGGAGGAGTCGCAAATGCTGAAGATCAATGTCGGATTTTTGAATCTCGTCTTGGCGTCCTCGGTCGTCGCATTTTCAGCTCCGATAGCTCACGCTGATTCCGTGAAGGCCCGGCCCGAAGCGGCCGCAGGTTGCATTCCGAAAGTCTCGCTCCCACGAGCGAACGCCGTCATCGAACGGTTCAATCTCGATCACGTCAATGCGACCAAAGAAGAAATCCAATCCCTCGGCACGGCTCTCGTTTGGATCGAAAAGCTGAATGGCGGAGAGCCGCTGGCGATCGCGGTCGCGAACGACGACGACGGATACACGTTCAAATTCATCTCCGAGATGGGCGCGAGCCAACAAATGGCGAACGCGATCATGGTTCGACGAAACGGGGAGAAGCGAAACGGCGAGAACGTCGCGCAGCTCGTACACGAGCTCGGGCATTTCATCGGCAACCGCGGAGTCTATGGTGACTATCGCGCCGCCACCCAAGGCGCTTACTGTATGGTTTCGAGCTATAGCGATGACAAGGCGAACGAACAATTCGCGGAGGCGTTCGCGGCGTTCGTCACTGTGCCGGACCTGATGAAGGCGATCGATTCACCCGGTTGCCGGCGCGCCTACGCCTATTTCAAGACTCGCCTCTTCGCGAACGGTGCACTCGCGGACAAATGCGCGGCCGGTGCCCTCCAGGCCGGTGTGGACTACTGAGCTCTCGGTCGATCATCTGAGCAAAATTGTGTCGAAAAACCTCGAAGCACGAGGGTGAAAGTTTGTCATATCGACAAACGGACTCGTGAAGTTTGCCAAACAATCAGCCACGCGGGAGATCCCTGAGCACACTCGGAGGTTTCCCTTGAAAGCGATTTTGTTCGGCTTACTGGTCACGTTGACTTTGGCTTCGGCACCCGCCTTCACCCAAGAATCGAATTCGGCACCCGTTCTGACGAACGCGGCACAAGCGGATACCGACGGTTTCGACGAGCTCGATCCGTTCGATCCGAACGTCGAATCGACTCTGCAGATGATGGACTGGCTCTATGAGTTCCAGACGGGTGAGTCGTCGCAAATCGACGCCAACCAGGGCCTTTACTACCGCGAATGCTATCGCCAGACGTGCGCGGTTTGGATCCAGGTCTACAAGCCCACACAAACGGCTTACCTCTATATCAACGGCAACTTGCAATACACGTGGGCCGTTTCGACCGGCACGCCCGATCGCGAAACTCCGCGCTTCGATCGTCACCCGAACGGACGCATCTACGATCGTTACACATCTTCGAAATTCCCCGGTGGTGACTGGAACGGCCTGGGCAACATGCCTTACGCGGTCTTCATCGACGGCGGCTTCGCGATCCACGGCACGGGAACTGGCAACTGGAAGAGACTCGGTCGCAAAGCTTCGCACGGCTGCATTCGCCTCCACCCGGACAACGCCATCATTTTCAACCGCTTGGTCCGCCAGCAGGGCATCTACAACGTTTGGATCACGGTCGAGTAAACCGATCGCCTCGCGGGAGGGCCCAAATGCGGCCCCCCATCGAGTATTAATGCCAGATCCCTTTTGGGAATCGTAGGCTTAGACCACTCCTTCCGACCTGGCAGAGGGCACGCCGATTGTAACGGATCGGCGTATGTCCAAAGCCGGTTTCCTTTCCCTCACGCTGGTACTGATTCTCCTCGCCTCGCCTTTTCGGGCTGAAGCTCAGGAAGTCGACGTCGTCGCGCCGGTGACAGCGGC
>JAZKJB010000381.1:0-2547 GCA_040384505.1 Bdellovibrionota bacterium
AACGTTCGATTCGGCACATGTCTTGGAAGGTAGTGGTTCGGGAAAGAGGTGTTTTATGCGTTCGGCATGGAAGATTGGGCTTACGAGTTTGGTTGTCGGCTACTTCGTCGGCTGCGCTCCCGTCAGCTTTGAAAAGTCCCCCGAGCCGCCTTGCGGAAGCGCGGGCGTCGCCTGCGTCACTTCGTGCACAGGAGCGGGTTGCATCAACTCATATATGGTCGAAAAGCGGGTCGGCGATGCAATGGCCGATATCTTGTTCGTGGTTGATAACTCCGGAAGTATGTCGACCGAGCACGACAAGATGGCGAACCGCTTCCCCACGTTCATTCAAAATCTCGACGGCCTCGGAATCGACTACAGAATCGGAATGATCACGACTGACGTGGCCAACACGAGCCCTTCTCCGACGGACAACGGTGAGCCGAACCCTGCGAAACGCTACAGCACTCCGAAGGCTGCCAATGGAAATGGTGCTTTTCAGAGTGGAACGCTTCTCCAGTTCAGCGGAAGTCGCAGTTATCTCGCGAAGTCGGACAGCGATCGTTCGAGCGCGTTCATCCAGACCGTGCGCCGTCAAGAGACCTTGAATTGCCAAACTTCGGGTTTCTTGCCGCAGAACTGTCCCTCGGATGACGAGCGCGGCATCTATGCAGCGAACCTTTTGGTCGACAAAGAGGCTTCGTCGAACAAGTTCTTCCGTCCGACGGCGCATCTCGCGGTCGTGATCTTGGCGGACGAAGACGAGCGCGGCATTTCTGACTCCAGTGGTATCGACACCCGCCTGTCGCAGGCGCAACAAGATAACGAGCAGCGGCTCATCAATATCCATCCGCTCGACGGCAACTGGGATAAGTCGACTTCTTTCATCAATCGATTGAAGACGCGTTTTCCGGGAAAGACTCTCAGTGTTCATCCGGTCATCGTTCAGCCGGGCGATTTCGGCTGCAAAGACATTCAGGCGAGCCAGCATTCGAATGTCCGTGGCGATTTCGGGATCGCGTATCGTGATTTGAAGCAGTCAGCAGGCGGAACGATGGGTTCGATTTGCGATAGCGATTACGGTTCGACGCTCACGAACATCGCCTCGAGTATCGCCAATCAGGTGACGACGCTCCCGTTCTCGTGCCGTCCGATCAATGACGATTACGATGTGACCTTCGATCCGCAGCCGGCTCAAAACGTGAACGTGACGGCCGACTTCTCGAAGCTCACGTTGAATATCAACGATCCGCTTCCGCCTTTGACGAAGGTCACGCTGAAGTACGACTGCCAGAAGCCGTAAAATTCTATACCTCGACTGAATTTCGAGAGCTCGGGCTAAGCCCCGGGCTCTTTTCGTTTCAGGTCTCGGCGCTAGAAACCGGTTCGCTCTTCAAGCATGAAATCCGTATCGCCTGATTCTCGCATTCGTTGCCTTCGGCAAGGACGTTGCGAAACCGCGGCAACGACGTACAAGGGCAGCTTTCAGTTGACTGGTCGAGACGGGATATCCGTGGGCGACGGTAACCTTAATTCGTTTCGGCGCGGGCACCTTCGATGGCGATGGCGAGGAGATTCGAGAAATCGGCGATGGTTTTTCGCGTGATCATTTTCTTCAGGAGGTCTTGGCGGATTTCGAGTTCGATGCCTGCGTAGCTCGAGGCGGGTCGGGATTTTCTCAAGGTCGTCGGAAAGCCGTCGCTGGTGCCATTGTAGGGGTAATTGAATCGAACTCTGAGATGAGGGAGCAGGACGGAAAGTAAGTCTCTGAGTTTCGTTGCGAAATCCAATTCGGATTTGCGTTTCGGATCGAAGAGAATTCCGATTTCGCAGTTTCGTTTTTCGCCGTTCAGGATCGGGGTGAAGGAATGAATCGAGACATGGAGACAAAACCGTTTTTGTTTCTGGATCGCCCGTTCCACCTCGCGTCTGTAGGGGAGGTAGTGCAGGTTCACCACGCGCTCCCGTTCCGACTCACTCAACTTTCGACTGTATTTCGAGAATGAGTTTTCGTGTCCGAGTGACCGATTCAAATCGATGAGGAGTCGGCTCGTTTCGGAATAGTGAAGTGGGGTCTCGAGCTTTCGGGAGAGGAGTCGCGCGAGAGTGAGTGCTCCGATGTCGAGGCCGCGGTGGGAAGCGAGTGCGCGTCCGGCACTCTCGAAGTACGTTTTGAACTCGCGGGGAATGCGGTTTCCGCCGTGTTCACAGGTCAGAATCATCGGTTTTCCTCTGTTTTCGTTTGCGCAGGCCAGTCGTCGAACGACCTTTCTGCCACGGAAATGGGCGGACCTCAGGCCAATTTTGTGGCCTGATTCGGCTATGTTGCGAATTATTTTTTTCGCGTTTCGAGTTGCTTTCTAGCCACGTTCTGCGATTTGCGGCAATTTCAGGCGCCCGAATTGTGAACTCGAGGTCCGACCTCGGGGCACTGGAATGTCGGCTTCGGAACCACTTTTTGGATCGTTCTCGTCGCACCGACTTCGTTCGGCGGGGCGACGCTCTTGTTCAGAGAGACCGTTGCAAACTCAATGGGTTGACGTCGTGCGCGTGAGATTTCTTCGGCTG
>JAZKJB010000381.1:2557-5327 GCA_040384505.1 Bdellovibrionota bacterium
GGACATCGGTAACGACATCGAGCGCGAAGGCGACAAGATCGAGAACAAGGTCGACGGCGCGGGCGATGCGGCGCCGCCGGCTGCGGACGACAATCAATAAGGACTGATCATTATTGGTCGGGGAGACAGGATTCGAACCTGCGACCCTCTGCTCCCAAAGCAGATGCGCTACCAGGCTGCGCCACTCCCCGACAGAAGAGCGGCTCACTGTAGTTAAAAGGCAACACGCAGTCAATTGGCGTGCGCGTAACCTGTGAACGCTAATACACAAAAAAAGATTGCCTTTCGTTTTTAGCCGTTCTTACGATTTAGCTGTGCGCGTTGGCTCATACTCCTTTCGGCTAGTCCGTATCGACGGATGAAAGAGGCGAGTGTGTATCAACAACAATTATTTAGTACCGAATTTAGTGACCTAGGGATTTCAACAGGACTGACAACCAGAACTGGTTCAACAAGGAGAACGACATGAAACGCATTGCTCTTCTCGTCGGCGTGCTCGCAATGACTGCGGCAGCCAACGCGCAGGACGCTGAATTTAAGAACGGCGGAGAATTCCGCGTTCGTTACGAGAACGACGTCAACAGAACTGGCCAAGAAGCTGGCTTGCAGCAAGCGAACACGCATGCTCGCATGAAGTGGAACGTCACCGCTCGCAAAGGCGAGAAGACACAAGCTTTCCTTAGCTTGATCCACAACTCGCAGTTCGGCACCGGCACTGGCGGTACGAACGGTACGATGGGCGCGGCGACGAACGTCGACACGACCAGCGGCACCGCGACAAACCAAGGCAACAGCTTGGTCGTCAGCCGCGCTTGGGGCTGGTGGAAAGCTTCGGATAGCGTCGCACTGAAAGTCGGCCGCATGGGCATCGAAATCGCAGATGGCGCCGTCTTCTCTGAAGACGACTACTTCGCATACCCGATCACGTTCGAAGGCCTCAATGCGGCTTTCGACAGCGGCTTCGCGGCATTCAATTTCTGGGCTGTTAAAACGGCGGAGAACGCTCCGAACAACAACAACTCGGATCCTGAAACCAATCGTTACATCCTCTCGGCTGATCTCAAGAACATGCCGGAAGTGGTGAAGATGGCGAACGTCCACCTCGTTCAGACGAACGCGGACCAGACGGCGGGCGCGGGTTCTGCGAACTGGCAGCATCTCGGCTTCACGTTCGGTGGCGACGCTGGCGCGATCATGTACAAAGCGACTGGCGCATTCCAAATGGGTCAATTCGCGAAGACGGCAGCTGCTGATCAAAAGATCAACGCGAACATGTTCGACGTCATGGTCGGAACTGCAATGCCCGAAACGATGGGCTTGAAAGTTTCGCTCGGTTACCACATGGATTCGGGTAACGACGGCGCGGCGACGGCAGACAAAACTGAGCTCTATCAGACTTTGTCTTACGACAGCCACAACTACGCAGGTCTCATGGATGTGGTTCAGTGGGGCAACCTCTCGTACCTCAACTTGAACGCGTCGATCATGCCGGCAGAAGACCTGGAAACGGGTATCGGCTTCTACATGTTCTCGAAGACGAAAGAGAACGGCGGAGTCACGGCAGGTCCGGGTTACAACGGTCCGGCAGCTGGTGCTAAGAAAGACCTCGGCAACGAGATCGATCTTTTCGCCAACAAGTCGTACGGCAACGACATGAAAATCGGTGCTCGCATCGGCATGTTCATGCCTGGCGCGGCGATCAAAGATGCAACTCCTGGCACGGACAAGACCCTCACGGATTTCTTGGTCCAAGCTTCGATGGGCTTCTAAGGAACGGGACTCGGGTTTAGGCCCAGAGTCCGTTCGTGAAGGCGACGTAAGTCGCCTCACATTGAAAAAGGCTGGACGAGAGTCCGGCCTTTTTCATTTTTATCGAGGCTCTCGGTCGTGAATGCGGAGCCAAGAGTCAAATCCTCGTCTCTGCGGGCCGATAGGGAAGTGCATGAGTGCCTTCCGCCCGAACCTCATCTCGATCGTCCTCGTCGCATTAGGGTGCCTTCTCGCGCCTTTAGCGGCCACTGGTGCGTCGGGTGAGCTCGTCTTGGCGCCGACGCTCGCGCGAGAGCTGAACGCCGTCTTGCAGGCTGGTGACGCTCTCAGGGTTTCACTGAATCACCAGAGCGAAGAGCAAACCGATATCGGAATCCGGGATCTACTCCAGCAGATCGAGCGCGCTCGCGCGCTTTCGCATCTCGCGAAACCGCATGAACGAAATCATCTCATTCGAATCCTGGATGCCGCTCGTGAGAATTTCGAGGTCGTACAGACGACCTATGGTGCTGACCGGCGCTCCCAGCTCGAAGAGGGTTACAATCAACTCGTCAATCTGGTGCGGATTTACAAACTCGATCGGACCTATGCGATCTTCTTCTGCCCGAAGGACAAGACCAGCTGGGTTCAAAAAGTGGGTAAGCCACAGAGCCCGTTCACGCCCGCATCTACGGGGTCGCGTGAACCTTGCGGGATGCGAATTCCGAAGTGAGGACTCTTGGATCGTTGGTTCGCGTCCCTTCCGAAACCTCTCCTCGCGCTCGGTGTGATCATCATCGGTTTCGCCGTCATCATCTTGAGCGATCCTCCCCGGACGATTTGCGATAGTCAGCTCGAGGTCATACGTGAATCTCAGCAGGATTTTCTCTTTTTCAGGCGGGGTGCTGGCGCGGCGACGAAACCGGCTCTCATCGGCGAGCTCATTTTTCGGTGCCGCGGGGACAACAGTCCCGGGGGATGCTTCGAGCTCTTTCAGCGGCTCAAGAAAATGCAGGCGGAT
>JAZKJB010000382.1:0-3860 GCA_040384505.1 Bdellovibrionota bacterium
GGTTTCGATCATGATCTCGATGCGACGATTACGCGCCCGGTTCCCGGGGCTGTCGTTCGCCGCCACCGGCCTCTGATCCGCATAGGCCACGGCCGTGAGTCGATCCCCTGGAATCTTGTGTCTTGCGATTAGGTACCGAACGATCTTCGTCGCGCGCGCGGCCGAAAGCTCCCAATTGCTCGGGAATTTTTCCGTCCGAATCGGCTCGTCGTCCGTATGGCCTTCCACGATGAGTTTACGACCCGACTCTTTCAACAGCTCTCCGACGCGATCGAGCGCCGAAGCCGATTCCGGCGAAATGTCGGCCGAACCCGCCGTGAAGAGCTTGTTCGTCGCGAGTTGGATTCGAACACCAACGGCATCGTGACGAATGTCCGCGACCGTCCCCTTCGCATTTTCATCGAGCGTCTTTTCAAGCTTCCGCTCCACGTAATTTTGCACTTCAGCGGGAGCCGCGCCCCGTCTCGGAAACGAATCGAGCGGAAGCTTGATCGCGCTCTCGCGCTTGAACGTGTCGAATCCGTTCGAGTCGTCGCCCTGTGAGCCGGTGCCCGACATACCGAGTCCCGATGCCATGACCTTCTTGAAAGATTCTTGAAAGTCCTTTTGCTTCTCGAGATCGGCTTGAGATGTCGCGTACAGAACCGTGAAGAACGCGAAGAGAAGAGTGATGAAGTCGGCATACGAAACGAGCCAGCGCTCGTGATTCTCGTGCTCTTCGTGTTTCTTCTTTCGCCGTGTTCCGCTCATGCGGCTTTGCCGCCGCCGCGCCCGTCGTCTTGTACGAACGCGCGAAGGCGCTCTTCGATGACGAACGGGTTGAGACCGGAGAGAACGCCGATCGCGCCCTCGAGGATCATGTGTTGAGTTTCCATCCGCTTTTTGATCTTGCGCTTGATCTTGCTTCCGAGCGGAAGGAACAACAAGTTCGCGGCGGCGACACCATAGATCGTCGCGACGAAAGCGACGGCAATACCGGAACCGAGCTTGCTCGTGTCGGAGAGATTGCTCATCACGTGGATGAGACCTAAAACGGCCCCGATGATCCCGATCGTCGGAGAATAACCGCCGGCATCCGTGTAGATCTTTGCACCCGCGAGCAAGTTCTCTTCTTCGACTTCGATCTTCGATTCGAACGTGTCACGAATCACATGGGGATCGACGCCATCGATGACGTAACGGAAAACCGTCTTCATGAACGGACTCGAGAATCGCGCGAGCCTGGTTTCGAGAGCGAGGATCGATTCTTTGCGCGCGACCTGAGCCGCCTCGACGATTTCCGCCATGATCTTGCGCGGATCTTCCGAGTCGTCTTCCCCGAAGCCGAGGCGAAGCAGCCGGAGTCCGCAAAGCAAATCTTCCTTCGTCGTCGAAACCATGACCGCGCCGGCCGTTCCGCCGAAAACGATGATGGCAGCGGTGAATTGCATCAGCGAGCCGATGTGGCCGCCTTCGAGCGCCATTCCTCCGATGATTCCGACGAAACCGATGAGAAGACCGAAAATCGTGATCATGTCCATGTCGGTGACTCCTGGAACTCGGGCCCAGCCGCGAGCGAACGCTTGAAGCGCATGAATTTCGCAGAGACGTCTTTCACCGATTCGCGGACCATCAAGGTCTCGCCGTCGGTGAAGGTCACGAGCGTGTCGGGAGTCGAAGTGACGGTTCGGATGAGATCCGGATTCACCGAGATGGAAGTACCATTGAGTTTCGTGAGTTCGATCATCCATCCATGGTCGCACGAGCCGGAAGGATTTTACATTCCCCCTGCGTGCGATTAAGACTGAGAGCGTGGATCAACTCATCGCTTTCGATCGCTACCTCTTCGAGAGGATCAACCTCGACTGGACCAACGGCGTCTTCGATTGGCTGTTCCCCGCGATCACCGATCTGCACAAATCGCCGGAGTTCCTGATCGCCGTACTTCCTCTACTCGCGCTCTGGGCCTACAAGGGAAAAACGAACGCGATGAAGTGGATGATCGTTTTGCTGATGGCGATCGGGATCGCCGACGCCTTTTCCTATCGAGTCTTGAAAGCCTCTACGATGCGCGCGAGACCCGAGGCCGCAGGTGTGCGTCTACAACTTCGAACGCACCAACACTCCGGAAGTTCGTTCCCCTCGAATCACACTTCGAACGTGTTCGCTGCCGCGACCGTTCTCACCGGGGCATTCCCCGTCGGTGCGCCATTGTGGTTCGGCGTCGCGGCGGCCGTCGGCTATAGCCGAATTTATGTGGGCGTGCATTTCCCGCTCGACGTACTCGGCGGGGCTCTGCTCGGAGTCGCGATCGGAACGATCCTTCTCAGGATCTTCCGACGGTGGTTGGGAATCAAAAGTGGCGGTGGTTCTTCTCGCGCGCGAAACTCAAATCCGTCGTCGTGATACGCAAACGACCGCACAAGAAGTGAGCGAAAGCTTTGTACGCTTTCACCGCAATTGTGGGATTCGCTTCGAGCACGCGCCGTAGATCTTCGTAATCCATTTTTACGAGCTCGGTTCGCTCGATCGCGACGACCGTCGCCGAGCGCTTCTCGCCGTCGACGAAGGCCATTTCGCCGAAGTGGGATCCCGTCCCGAGAGTCGCGACGTCGACCGAGTCTTCTTTTCCCGTGTGCTTGATCTTCACTGATCCGAACTTAATCACGAAGAAGGAGACGGCTGAATCGCCTTGAGTGAAAATCTCATCCCCGGAATTGAACGACTCCACCTGCGCGACGGCCGCGACGGTCTCGAGCTCTTTCGGCGTGAGTTCTTTGAAGACATAAACGTTCTGGAGAAGATTCGAGCTCGGCGTGTTCGACATTCGGTGCTCCTGAGAGGAATTGAGACCCGATCAGAATAATGGCTTTTGCTCCGGTCTGTCCATATCATCTGCCACAGGAGGAAACTCAGCGATGAAAGTGTTGGTCACCGGAGCGACCGGATTCCTCGGCGGATGGCTCGTGAGACGACTCCTGGACGAAGGGTGCGACGTTCGCATCATCAAACGAGCGAACAGCAATCTAGACGAGATCGAAGGCCTGAAGCTCGACGTCATGAGCGGGGACGTCACCGACCTCGAAAGCCTTCGCGCCGCTTCGCGCGGTATCGACACGGTCTTTCATCTCGCTGGACTCATTTCCTACTCACGCAGTCAGCGCGCCGCGATGGATCTCGTGAACGTTCAAGGAACGGCGAACGTCATACAAGCGTGTCGTGATGCGGGAGTCCGAAAACTCGTTCACTTGAGCTCGGTCGTCGCGATCGGGACGAGTTTCGACGGCAAACCATTGAACGAAGACTCGCCGTACAACGTCGGTCATTTGAATCTCGGATACTTCGAGACCAAGCATCAGGCCGAAGAGCTCGTTCGCCATGCCGTCCAACTCGGTCAGATCGACGCGGTGATGGTCAATCCCAGTACGATTTACGGCCCGGCTGACGCGAAGAAGGGAAGCCGGAGCGTGCAACTCAAAGTCGCGCGCGGAAAGTTTCCTTTTTATCCTCCCGGCGGCGTCGGCATCGTCGCGGTCGAAGACGTCATCGATGCGATCATCGCCGTCTGGCAAAAGGGAAAGTCGGCCGAACGTTACGTCATCAACGGTGAAAATCTCCTGATCAAAGACGTCTTCGACATCATCGCGAGCGAAGCCGGCGTGAAGCCACCGGCGATCGCGTTACCGAAACCTGCGATCTTCGCTCTCGGTAAGTTCGGCGACTTCATGGAGTCGATCGGCAAGAAGGGGCCGATCAATACGGAGAACGCGTGGACGTCGGTCACCTATCATTGGTTCGACAGCACGAAAGCAAAACGCGAACTCGGCTTGAACCCAAAGCCCGCGGCGTACGCGATCGCGCAAAGTGTGAAGTGGATCAAA
>JAZKJB010000383.1:0-4286 GCA_040384505.1 Bdellovibrionota bacterium
GAGCGATGCAGACGCCGATGCGATCGTCCGAAAATTTTACGGCGATGTTCCGGAGAAAACTCCGCAGCAGGTCCATCTCCTGGTCGCCGAGCAAGATCGCTTCGATCCCCTCGGCAAAATTCGCCGGGACGTCGCTCCGAAAAAGTGATCGATCACTCGTTCTGATTCATTTCGAAGCCGCTCGTAAGAGACGAATCCGTTCGCGATGCCCGAAGACCCATATGACGTCGCCGGGCTCGATGATCGTGGAGCTCTCCGGGTTGAGTATCCGCTCGCCGTTTCGTTCGATGCCGACGACCAGTCCGCCGAATTGTTCTCCGATTCCGAGATCACGAATGGATTTGTGCGCGAAGCTCGAGTCGTCCGAGATTTCCACGTCTTCCAAATTATAGAGCTCGTCATGCGGGAGCCGGGTTTCGGGTTCGTCGGGGCGGCTCAGCTTGCGAGCGCTCGCGAGCTGCTCGTCGGTTCCGATCAGGAAGAGCTCGTCGTTCGGGAGCAGTCTCTCGGCGCGGCTCGGCGCGAAGATCCGCTTGCGCCCTCTGTCGATCATCGCCACCGTCGCGCCGGTGCTGGATCGAAATCTACACTCCTCGAGAGTTTGACCGGCGATCGGCGAATCCGACGCGAGAACAAGCTGAGCGAGTGCCGCATTCCATGGCGCGAGCTGTGGCAGCCCCTCCAACTTCTCGAGCTCGGCGAGCTCCTTTGCATTCAAGTTCTGTAGAAACCGTTTTTCCACGTTCGAATAAAAACGGCCGATGTATTTCTTGAAAATGAAAATGAGGGCCGGAGTCGTGATCAACACGGCGAGCGGCAGGAGCTGCGTTCGCGCAAATTGACTTATGATGATCTCGACGATCACGAGACCGAAGATGGAGCGAAACAAGATCAGCCCGAATCGAAGCCTTCTCAGGCGAAGAAGAGTTTGTGCCGTTTCGTGCGCCATCTTTTTCGGCTCCTTCAGGACGATGGCCAGCAGGAACGGCGAACAGGCGACTAGCGTGAGAGCTGCGAGTCCGAGGCGTACGATCGCGTCGTCTCCGAGTGTCGCAATGGCGATCGGCAACACGAACTCGGCGGATCCGAGTCCGATTCCGAGGACGACGACGGTATTCAAAACGATTTGCATCCCGTAGGAGCGCCAGAGAAGTGTGACGATTCGCTCGTTGCCCTTCGAGGACATCGCGCGTTCATATTGGGTCAAGCGATCTAGGAGCCTCTGGGGCAGCTGCGATTCGAGCCAGCCGTACATCTTTCCGGAATGTCGAATCATGTAGGGCGTGGTGAAAGTCGTGACCGCGGAAACGGCGATGACGACGGGATAGAGGAAATCGCTGACGACTTTCAAACTCACGCCGAGAGTCGCGATGATGAACGAGAACTCTCCGATTTGCGCGAGGCTCATTCCGGCTTGGGTCGAGTGTTTCAGGCTTCTCCCGGAAAGCACGGATCCGAAACCGGAGCCGACGAGTTTTCCCACGATCGTGACCAGCGTGATGACGACGACGACTCCGAAGTGTTCCTGGAGGATCGCGGGATCGATCATCATTCCGACCGAGACGAAGAAAACGGCGGCGAAGAGATTCTTCACCGATGTCATCAGATGCTCGATGCGTTCGCCTTCTTCGGTTTCGGCGAGGATCGAGCCCATGATGAAGGCACCGATGGCCGCCGAGAAATTCGCTTTCGTCGCGAGGACGACCATCATCAGGCAGAGGCCGATCGACACGATCAGCATGATCTCGTCGCTCAAGAGCCTGCGAACTCGGCGAAGGACGGACGGGAGGACGTAGATGCCCACGAGGAACCACGCGAGTAGGAAGAAAACGAGGCGACCCGAGAGGAAGACGAGGTTCGGCCCCGAGAAGGAGCCGGGGACACTGATGGCGGAGAGGATCACCATCAACAAGATCGCCATCAAGTCTTCGACGATGAGGATGCCGAAGACGAGGCTCGCGAAGGCTGCACCTTTGAGTTTGGCTTCGTCGAAAGCGCGAATGATGATCGTCGTCGACGACATCGAGAGAATCACACCCAAGTAAATGCTATCCATCGTCTTCCAGCCGAGAGCACGACCGACCAAAAAGCCCAACGCACTCATCGTGATGATTTCGAAAGAAGCGGCGATGAAGGCGCTTTTCCCGACTTTCGCGAGCTTCTTGAAGCTGAATTCGAGTCCGAGACCGAAGAGGAGGAAGATGACTCCGATCTCGGCCCAAAGTTTCACGCCTTCCGTATCGGCGACCGTCGGCCAGAGCGGGAAGAATGGTCCGACTACGAAGCCTGCGACGAGATAACCGAGAACGACGGGTTGGCGAAGGCGACTGAAGACCAAAGTGCTGACGCCGGCGGCGCCGAGAATCAAAGCCAAGTCGATGATCATCTGAGGAAGGTGACTCATGCTTTCGTCATACCTTCGTTGGCTCCGATGTGCACCCGATTTAGGTTCTCAGCGAGAGTGCACGTCGGTGAAAGCGAGCATTTCCCCGAGCCGCTCCTCTTTCTCCGGGTCGAAACCGCACGTTGCATCGAACGTTTTCGGGTTCTCGTAGGTGCCGAACATCATGTCCCACCACACGAGGTCGCCGTAGTTGTTTTTGTGGCGTCCATATTGGTGATGGATTCGATGCATCTCCGGTCGCTGGAAGAAGAAGCCGAACCATCGCGGGGTCCGAATGCTCGTGTGGTAGAAGAACTCGCCCGCAGCCGTGAGGAAGGTGTAGGCCGCGCCGGCCTCGAGCGACAAACCGAGAATGGCGTAGACGAGGATCGAGCCGATGAGCGAGTTCACCGTCATCTCGAGTGGATGCTTGTAAAAGGACGTGATCACCTCGAGTCGCTGCGGGCTGTGGTGGATTTGATGAAAGAGGCGCCAAAGAAGATCGCTTTCATGACGTGCACGGTGCCACCAATAAAAGACGACGCGATGAAGTACGCGATCGCTCCGTCGAACAATGGGCTCGTCGTGCGCAAATCGAAGAGCGAGACGCCTTGGACTTGGTCTTCCCAAATTTTTCCGATGCCCAAGATGACCGCGAGTTGAATCACGTTGATTGCGATCACGCGAGTGGGCCACGTGCGGACCGAGACGAGTTTCCACCCCGGCCGTACGCGCTCGATGATGAAGCAGAAGATCGCGAGCAAGATCGTGATGACGAAATAGTTGGCGTTCATTTCGAAACTCCTCGGTCGATATGTTCGAAGGCTGCAGCGAGGGCGTAGATCGCGAGCGCGGCCATCACGTGTTTCAGCGAGTGCCCACTGACGAAGCCGGTGAGCTCGTAGAGTGGGGCATCCGAGACTTCGAAAAGCTTCGCAACGAGATACCCTGCGCTCGCCAACCAGATGAATCGGTTTTCGAGTCGACCTTTCGGGTGAAGCCAGGCGATCAAGACGACGGCGACGAGTGAGCCAGCTTGAAGTGCGGAGTACGGAGTCGAGAACTCGAAGACCTGCCACATGGAAATGGACCAGAGAGCGAAACCAGCGAGAGCCGCGAATGACCAGCGCCCCGCGCGAGCAGAAATACGATCGGCGATCAAAAGTGAAACCAGCCCTGCAAAGCCGATCGCCATCGGGAGACGGTCCCAGAGAAGCGATTCGTGATTGGGATTCAGGTGGAAATAAGGAGATCCAAATGCAGTAGCGAGAACCGAACCGAAGACGACGAAACCCAGATAGTGGAGTGTTCGATCATCGCGCTTTGTGCCGTGGCGCGCGCCAACGGCGCGCAACCCTAGAGCACCCGCAATTAGAAATCCGAAGTTCGACAAGACGTCGGCTGCGTTTTTCAAGCCGAACATCATTCTATGATCGGCGAAGTGCATGAAAGTCGCCTCCTCGCCGAGGACTAAAAGAGGCGTGATAGAAAGTAAGACGAGGGCGACCATTAGAGCGATGCTCGCGATGGCGCGGATCGGGTACGTGTACGGTGACGCCAGTAAAGCTAGGGCCTTTGCGTTCATTTTGACCTCCGTAGATGGACTTAGAGTCTCACGGTGTCTCATCGTCGAACGCGTCCACGAAGTTACGGTGTAACAGAACGTTCGGTCGTGTCCCGTATCTCAGGGGAAATTGGCTCTCGTAGTCGAGTCAAGAAGATGTTACAATGTAACTGGAGGCAATATGTCGATCTTCATGGATCTGGCTGCGCTCGCGTCGAACGCGAAGTCGACGGTCGAGGGATTTCGCCAGAAGGACGTCCGCTTCGTCTTGGAGCTCTTCTCGAACTGGCTTCACCACCCGATGAAACGCTCGGCTCTTCCTCCTCTGCACAATACTCA
>JAZKJB010000383.1:4296-4600 GCA_040384505.1 Bdellovibrionota bacterium
ATCCAGCGTTATCTCGACGATCTCTTGCACTCGGGCCGTGGACGTAGGCTCGGGCGAAAGCGAGTCCCGCTCTATCGACTGACGCGAACCGGAGTTCTCGAGCTTCTTCACGGTGTACGAGCGGAAGCGCTGACGTGTTCTCCGGAAACTTTCTCCTTCATCGTTCATTTTCTGCGCTCGTATCGAGATCGGATCTTGTCCTCGGTCGACGATCTCGGTCCGAGCGCCGCTCACGCCTACAAGGTGGAACTCGACATTCTTCTCGATTCGAAGACGCTGATCAAAGCGCGGAAGAAAGCCGTCG
>JAZKJB010000384.1:0-2991 GCA_040384505.1 Bdellovibrionota bacterium
CGAAGCTGAGCGAACATCTGCTTCGCATGAATTCCCGCGACCGCATCCACGTGCTTCGCCTGCGCCCCGACCGCGCCGACGTCGTCGTGCCCGCGGCGGAACTCACGTGCGCGATCATGGAGACCGCAGGGATCGAGCTTTTGCAGATCCCGTACGTGGGCCTGCGCGATGGCATCCTCGCCGAGCTCGGCGCAAAGCTCCCCCTCGCTTCCGCAAAGTAACGGACCAAACTCGACTTTAAGATCGATGCCGGGATTTCAGCGGAGCATTTTCGGCGTCGCGAGCCAAGACAACCGGCCGCGGCCCTTGTCCACGCCGGCCTTGAATTCGACGAGGCAGGCGCCACCCTTTTTCAATTCGATCATCGGTCGCGACGTCCCGCCGAGAAACCAGCTCACCAGCGACGACAAATGCGGCTCGTGACCGACGATCACGACCGTGGCATCGGGCTTCAGTTTCTGAGCGTTGAGCCAACTCAAGAAATCCGCCGATGCGCGCTCGGGTTTCAATTCGTCGATGGAGGCGGCCTCGAGATGCACCCACGCGGCCTGCAAGACTTCCGCGGTTTGGATCGCTCTCACGAGGGGGCTCGTCACGAGGAGGTCGGGTTCAGTGACCAACTTCGCGAGACTTTGGGCGTTCTTCCTCATCCTGCGTACACCGTCGCCCGTGAGCGGACGGAGCTCGTCGTTGGCGAAGATCTCGGGATCGACGCCTTTCTCTTTCGCTTTCTTGCGAGCGTCGAGCTGGAACTCTTCCCGCTCCATGGCGATACCGTGCCGGACGACGAGCAATCTCATTTTTTCTCCATGTCGTCGCCGCGATGCTCGCGATCGGCTTCTTGCGCTCTTTTGATCGTGAGATCCATGAACCACTTGTGGGTTCCGATTTCTTCGCTGGCATTGGCCGGCTTGTATTGTTTGTAGGAGCCGTCGGGCTCCATCTCCCAGGCCTGGCGACGATCCTTCAACATCACGTCGAAGATCTCCCGGAGCCGTTCGCGATTTCCTCGAGCTTCGATCGGAATGACGGTCTCGACTCGCGCGTGCAGGTTGCGATACATCCAATCGGCCGAGCCGATGAAATAATCGCCGTCGAGAGGATCTTCGTGCCCGTTCTGGAAGAAGAAGATCCGTGAGTGTTCGAGAAACCTTCCGATGATCGAGATCACTCTGATGTTGTCGCTCATTCCCGAGACGTGAGGACGTAAGCAACAGAAACCGCGGATGATCAATTCGACTTTCACTCCCGCGAGCGAGGCCGCATAGAGCGCACGGCCCACGTTCGAGTCCTCGAGGCTATTGCACTTCGCGATGATCCTCGCGGGGCGCCCCGCCTTCGCATGCTCGGTCTCGCGGCGGATCTTGTCGATGAAGAGATCTTTCATGTTGATCGGTGCGACGAGGAGCTTTCGGTAGTTTCGCTGCAAGCTTCGGCCCGTCAAGAAGTGGAAAAGCTCGACCGCATCTTCCGTGAAATCGGGTTTGCAAGTGAACAGACCGACGTCCGTGTAGAGCTTCGCCGTGTCTTTGTGATAGTTGCCCGTGCCGAAATGAACGTAGCTGCGGATCTGGTCGCGATCTTGGCGGATGACGAGCGCGACTTTCGCGTGCGTCTTGAGCCCGATCACTCCGTAGACCACGTGAACTCCCGCATTCTCGAGCTCTTGAGCCCAATGAATGTTTCGCTCTTCGTCGAATCTGGCCTGGAGCTCGATGAGGACGACGACCTGTTTTCCCCGTTCCGCCGCTCGAATCAAGAGCGGGATGAACGGACTATCGTCGCCCGTTCGGTACAACGTCATCTTGATCGCAAGAACCTTCGGATCTTCGACGGCTTGTTTGACGAAACGCTCGACGCTCAAGCCGAAACTCTCGTAGGGATGATGAACGAGAAGATCGCCCTCGCGTATCACGCTGAAGATGTTCTCCCGTTCGTCGAGGAGCTGCGGCGGTGCGACCGGGTTCCATGGCTCGAACTTGAGTTGAGGAAGCGGAATGTCCGCGATCGGCTTCAACTCCGTGTAGTCGAGAAGCGACGGGACTTCGTAAACTTCCGCATCGGTGAGCTCGAGCTCGTCCATCAAGAATCGGAGCATCCACGGATCGGGTTCGGGCCCGTGCTCGAGTCTCACGACCTCCGCGAAACGGCGTTGCTTGAGCTCTTCCGCGATCATCTCGAGGAGATCGTCGACTTCGTCTTCGTCGTCGCGTTCGACTTCCGCGTTGCGAGTGATACGAAACGGCATCACGTCGAGCACTTCCATGTCGGGAAACAGATCCTTCAAGTTGGCGATGATCAACTCGATGAGCGAAACGAAGCGATACGTCTTCGAATTCGGATCCTCTCCTCGCACTTGGATCCATTGCGGGAAAATCCTGGGAACTTTGATCCGGGCGAAGAGTTTCTCTTCTTCGTTCGGCCGACGAAGCGTCACGCCGAGAGACGTCGACAAGTTCGAGATGAACGGAAACGGCAAGCCCGGGTCCACGGCGAGCGGCGTGAGGATCGGGAAAACGTTTTGACGGAAATAGGCGGAAGCGAATTTCTGTTCGATCGGCGTGAGTCGATCCCAGGTCAAGAGATGGATGCCCGCTTGCGCGAGCTCGATCTGGACGCCGTTTTGAAAGCAATCCGCTTGCTTCATCAGAAGCTCGCTCACCCTCGTGCGGATCGAGGCGAGCTGCTGGACCGGCGTGAGCCCACCCGACTTGCGCTGAACTCCGACTTCGACGTGACGCTTGAGGTTCCCGATTCGCTTCATGAAGAACTCGTCGAGATTCGACGTGAAGATCCCGAGGAAACGAACTCGCTCGAGCAAAGGAGTTCGAGAGTCGGTCGCTTCATGGAGCACGCGCGCATTGAACTCGATCCACTCGAGATCGCGATTCAAGAACTCCTGGGGGGCGTCTTCTGGAAAGTTGTCGACCGCGTCCTTCGCGGCCTTGCTCGACTTACTCGATTTCTTTTTCTTCGCAGCCGATCGTTTCG
>JAZKJB010000385.1:0-2970 GCA_040384505.1 Bdellovibrionota bacterium
CGCCGAACGAAAGTCCCTTCCGAGTTGAAGAACGTCTTCACGCGTTTGCGAAGTTCTTTCTCGTCGGTCAATCGTTGGTTGTAGATCTCGATCACTTCGCTCAGCTGCTTTTGGCGCTCGACCGGCTGCAGTTGTGCACGAATGCGCGAGAGGCGTCGAGAGAGCTCCTCGTCGAAGGGCTGTTCGGCGAGATCGAGAACGAGTGAACGCAACTCGTCGGTCTGACGAATGTTGCTTTGAGTTCGCTCCCACTCCTTCATCCCATACCAGCCCTTCCACAAGCAGAAGCTCATGGCGGCGATGGTGATCATCGCGATGAAGTTGAGGCGGAAGCGAAGTGTCGTCATCCGACGCGAGCCCCTCTCCCGAGAATCGCGTCGATACGCGCGCAGATCTCGGTCGGCTCGAAGGGCTTGGCGATGTAGCCGCTAGCGAGATTCATGTATTCGGCTTCCACGTTCTTCGCGCTGAGATAAATGATCGGAGTCGTGCATCCCGCATCGCGAAGCTCTTTCGCGACTTGGACGCCCGGCTTCTTCGGCATCATACCGTCGAGGATGATGAGATCGTAGGGGGCGGCGACTCCGGCGTCGAACGCGGCTTGACCGTCCTCAGCGAGGGTCACGGTATGGCCACCCATCTTCTCGAGACAGAGGATCATGATCATCGAAACGTGAGGATCGTCTTCGGCCAGCAGAATGTTCATGATGTCTTCCTCACGCGGCACCCGCAGCACGGCGGCTTCTGTCGATCCAAGTTCGAATTCGTTTCGCGAGATGCTGATCGATCGCGACGAACGAAAGGCGCGACTCCCACTGGCCTTCTTTTTCCTGGCAGAGGAAAACGCGCACTTCTTGCGGCGGAATCCCGATCTCCTTGAAGATGTCGCATTCGATCTGAAGCAGCGAGCCCGGTTTCAATTCGTGGCTCGTTCTCGCGACGAGACCTAACTCGGAAATCGTGCGAACGTCGATGGGCATGGTCGCGCGCGACTTCGAAATGATTCGTGCGCTCGGGAAATCGTCCTCGTCGACTTCGTCGGGAACCGGGCGCTGTTCGAGTAGTGCGGTGATCTTCGAGACGAAAGTGTCGGGATTGAGCGGCTTCACGATGTAGTCGTGGACACCGTGCTGGATCGCATTCTGGATATCGGCTCTTTCGCGACGACCGGTGAGCATGACGATCGCGAGATTGTCGAGACCTTCGAGCCTGACCATCTTCAAGAGATCGAAGCCCGAGAAGTTCGGCATGTTCGCGTCGGTGATGAGCACGTCGATCTTTTCACGACGCAAGATCTGCATCGCATTGATAGCGCCGTCGGCGAGGTGAACCTCGTGACCGGCGAGCATGAGGAGCGCTCTTACGAGCTCTCGAATATCGTGATCGTCATCGACGATGAGCATACGTGACATGGCTCATTCCGATTCGGCGAAAATCCTGGATTTCGAGAGTCCAAACCCGCGTCGGGAAAGGCGAACTCGACCAAAGATGGGCTCACATTTCGAGGATCAATCGCGACCGAGAGTGGAGAGGCGGAAGATCGCGTACACGGGACAAAACCGCCACGCCGCAGTCGCGAGCAAGACTAGACCAACGTACGCCCACCACGGCCCACCGGCCACGGCCCAAGCGACGAGCCCGGCCCCCATGATCAATCGAATGATGCGATCCCAAACCGCCATGTTGATGCGCATGACCGAAGGTTACCAGAAGGTGCCAGGTTCTGAAATGGATATGCGGTGCATATCCATTTCGGAACCTGGCACGCTATTGGAATGCGGGGATTGCTCAACAAGCTCGTTCGATTCTCTTGGCTGTTTCGTCCGAAGATCGTGCTCGGGACGAGAGTGCTCGCGATCAAAGACGGCCAAGTATTGCTCGTGCGACATACATACATGAACGATTGGTATTTGCCGGGCGGCGCGGTCGATCCGGGTGAGACGTTGAGTGAAGCGGCGGGGCGGGAGCTGCTCGAAGAAACCGGGTATCGTGCGAACTCGCTCACGCTTCGGCATGTTTTCTTGAGCAAAGCGCGAGGGCTGTCGGATCACATCGCGTTGTATGAGACGAGCGACTTCGCGCAAGTTCCGGATGCGAAGCCCGATCGTGAAATTGCAGAAGCTCGATTTTTCGGTGTCGATGAGTTGCCGGAGAATACGAGTCCGGCTACGCGGCGTCGGATCGACGAGAGTCGACGGGCGCTCGCGCCACCCGAAACTTGGTGAAAGGAAGTTCGACATGGGCACCTGGAAAGTTCCCTACGAAAGTTTGAAGACGGCACGCAGATTCGCTCGGCTCATGACGTCTCACTGGCCCGTGGAAACCGATGCTTCAGGTTCGCTGGTCGGGTCGTTGGGCTCCGTCGTTGGCGACGACGCTCTTTTCGATGAGGTTGGTGGTCGTTGGCAGAGAACGAAAAAATCGTTCGACATGCGGCCTATCGTCAAACGTCACGTCAGAGCGTGGTTGAAATCTTCGGACATCGAATTCGAGAGCGTCCCGAATTCCGCCCTACGAATCGTGTCCGAGGCCGTCGGCGTTCGCCTCGGGGACGATAAAAAGCCGGGACCGAAGACCAAGAAAAAAACCCAGAAAAAAGCCCAACGAGCTCCCTCGAAAAAAACGACTCGAGGACGTCATCGCTTCCAGATGAGCGCGTCGGAACCAGCGTTCATCAAAATTGATTCCGTTTTCACGGTGAAGAAGCTGAGACCAGGGAGCGTGGGCATTTACAAACGGGGCCGGCTCATGCAGGTCGTGACTCAAATCAGCTACGCGAAAAAGCTCATCGCTAAAGGTCGATTCTAGAATCGAAAATGAATCGGTGTGGAGCTGGAGGCGTCACGTGACGCCCACGTCGCGAGCCGATGCTCAGCCGAGCATCGTCTTCAGTTCACCGGACTCGTACATTTCCATCATGATGTCGCTGCCGCCGACGAGCTCTTTGCCGATGTAGAGTTGCGGGATCGT